>NZ_JAAGOV010000057.1:0-44690 GCF_010500785.1 Salipiger sp. PrR003 | reverse complement strand
GCCTCGAGCATCGACGTGAGCGACATCACGGTGACCGGCCCGGGCGGTGCCCTGTCGGTGACCGGGGTGAGCGTCAATGTCGGCACCGACGGCAGCCCGCGCAGCGCTACCTACACGGTGGCGGCGCCGGGCGGGACCTGGGACACCGCCGACAACGGCGCCTACACGGTGGCGTTGCAGGCGGGGCAAGTGGTTGACACCAGCGGCAACGCCGTGGCGGCGAACGGAGCTCTGACCAGCTTCAACGTCGCGGTGCCGGTCACCCCGCCGCCAAGCGCGGACCCGGTGCGCGTGGAAGCCGAGGCGATGGACCTTCAGGGCTTCCAGGTCCTGAACAACGGCCACGGCTCGAACGACCAGCTGATCCAGGCCACCGGGAGCGGGCCGCATGTGGCGGGCTTCGGCTTCAGCGGCGCAACGGGGCTCTACAACATCAAGATGGGTTATTTCGACGAATCCGACGGGCAGTCGCAGCTCTCGCTGCTGCTGAACGGCGAGGCGGTCGACAGCTTCATCTGGGATGCGGATGCAGGCGCCTCGATCGTCAACGAGACGTCCTACGCCGAACGCGAGATCACCGGTCTCGCAATCGAGGCAGGGGACCGGCTGGAGTTCTCGGGCATGCCGGACGGGGGCGAGCCGCTGCGCATCGACTTCCTGGAGTATGTCTTCGTCAGCGACCTGCCGACGATCTGACCAAGGGCGGGGGCCGCGGGAGCGGCGCTCGCCTCACAACCACAGGCCAAGCCTCTTTCTGGCGCCGGGTTCGCTTCGAGCCCGGCGCCAAGTTCTTCTGCGGCGATCGCGCTGCGGCTTGACGCCGATCAAGGTGGACGCAGCGCCACAGGCGCAGGATCGGGGCAGAGAGGGGGCCCGACCATGCCGATCGTTTTCTTCCGAGCCACGCTCTTGGCCGTCGTCCTGCCGCTTGGCACTGCGCTGGCGCAGGACGCCGACCGCGGGGCGGCGCTCTACACTGAATATTGCGCCACCTGCCACGGGCTTGACGGGCGCGGCGATGGGCCGATGGCGGGGGTGCTGATGATCAAGCCGGTCAACCTGACCGAGCTCGGTGCCGCCAATGGCGGCAGCTTCCCGATGGAGCGGGTAATCAAGCGCATCGACGGGCGCGATCCGCTCGTCAGCCACGGCTCGCCCATGCCGGTTTACGGCCAGTTTTTCGGCTACGACGCCGAGGCGGCGCTGGAGGGCGGCGCATCCACGGTGCAGCCGGTGGCCGATCTCGTGGCCTATTTGAAGGAAATCCAGCGCGCTGAGTGAGTCAGGGTAGCAATTGGGCGGAGTGGCGCTCAGCCGCGCGAAACCTGCGCGGAGGATGCGGAACCCCAGCCCGGCCTCGGGGGTTTCATTTGCAGACGTAACCTCAGGAGGACCCGCTATGAACTGGGACCAAATCGAAGGCAACTGGAAGGAATTCAAGGGCAAGGCCCGCGAGCAGTGGGGCGAGCTGACCGATGACGAGGTTCAGCAGGCCGAAGGCGACCGCGAGCAACTTGCCGGCCTGATCCAGAAGAAATACGGCGTCGCCAAGGAAGAGGCCGAAAGACAGGTCTCTGCCTGGCAGAACGACCTCTGATCGCGCGAGGCGATCGCTAATAGCAACGTCAGCGGGGCCTTACGGTCCCGCTTTTTTGTGCGTCTCCCGGGTCAGTGGCAGATGTTCTCGATTTCGGCCCCCTTCCAGGGGATCACCACGTCGGTGCCACCCAGCGCAGCGTCCAGCCCGCCGATCGGCATGGCCTCCGAGATCATTGCCCGCAGCCGCGCGGTGCGTGGCGCCTCGGGGTCGAGCAATTGGCAGCAGACGTACTCCTCGACGATGGCACCTTGCTGTTCGTAGCCGTGATCGAGGAACCGCGCCGAAGTGTCCGGGTCGATCAGATAGGGATCGACATGGGTCTGGTGCTCGGTGGCGGCCTTCAGCGGCGTGTAGCCGGTGCGCTTGCGGTTTTGCCATTGCCAGACATGGGTCATCTCATGCGCGAAGAGCATCGCGGCGTAGAGATTCACCCGCTCGGGATAGCGGGGCAGGTAATCGTCGAGGTAGACATCCTCTCGGTAGAAGATGTGGTTGAACAGCGTCAGCGCCGCCGGCGAGACGGTGACGGTTTCGCCCGAGGAGGGCGGCCAGATTCGCTCGGTGCAGGCAAGCCGGGGCCGGATCGGCCGCTCGAAGGTCACCGCGCGCGACGCGAGCCCGTCGTGAAAGCGCACCCGGCCCGTGTCGAGCTGGGGCCCCTGCATGGCTTCGAGAAAGCTGGTCTCATTGTCGGTGAGCGGGCGCCCGCAGCCGGAGAGGGCGGACAGGAGCAACAGGCAGAACAGGATACGCATGGACGCAGCGTGCGCTACTTTTCCGCTTTTATGCAAGGGGGTTACTCCGCCGCCGCGAAAGTCTCTCCGGGCAGGGAGGAGATCTCGAGGATGAGCTTCTTCTTCACCGCCTCGGCAAAGCTGTCGCGGGTGTCAGCGGTGACCACGAAGGCGCCCGTGCCGCCGATGATCAGTTCCTCGTAAAGCGTTTCGAGCCCGCCCTCGGCGCGACCCGGATCATCGGGGCGCAGGATGGGCAGGGCATTGATCGTCACTCCGGCCTGCACCACCTGCGCGCGGGCCTGCTCGATGCTCGGGCCGGCCCAACTGTTGGCGCTGTCGCCCGAGAAGTCGATCACCCGGCGCCAGCCGTTGATCTCGTTCTCTTCCATCAACCGCAGCCCTTCGAGCAGTGCCGCGCCGATGGCATTGCGCCCGTAGGCCTGCCGCGGCTGGTCCAGCAGCGCGGCAGCAAAGCCCCGCGCCGCCTCGGGTCCGTCGATCAGCGTCCAGTCCACCACCTGCGCCTGGTTGGCGGCCCATTCCACGTAGGTCACCGCGATATGGCCATATGCGGTGCCGGCAATGACTGCGAGCACCTCGGGGTCGGTGATCGCCTGGGCGTAGCCCTCGCGCTGGAATTGCAGTTCGCCGGGGGTGATCGAGCCGGAAGCGTCGGCCAGCAGCACGAGTTCCAGATCGGTGTCCTGAGCGAGGGCGGGAGCGGCAGGGCAGGCAAGGGCGAGGCTCAGGACCAGGGGACGCATCTACGGCTCCTTGCGTTGCAGGCACGGTCACCAGCCTGCCACCGCTCGGATACAAAAGAAAGTCACAGGCCCGTAGGCCACGGCAAGATTGCACCGTCGCGCCGGATGCGGCACTCTGGCGGTGTGCGGTCTGGCCTTTGGCTCCGACAGGGATGCAGGCCGTCGCACCGGAGGATCACCGTGGGACTCGCCAGATGACCAGCCCCGAGAAATCGCTGCTAGCCGCCGAGCTCGCGCTTGGCCTGCTGCCCGCGAAGGAGCAGGACGAAGGTCTGCGTGCCGTGGCACGCGACCCCGAGCTTCTGCGCGAGATGGATTTCTGGCAGAGCCGCTTCATCGGCTTCATGGGGCCGGTCGAGGACGAGGTTCCGCCGCCCCGGGTCTTCACCGCGCTGCAGGCTCGGCTTTTCGGAGACGCGGAACCGCGCAGCGTCTGGCGCGACCTCCTTGCCCCCGAGAACCGCGGTCTTTTGGTGCTGGTTCTCGCGGTGAAGCTGGGCGTGATTGCGCTGGTGCTCTACGCGCTCTTCTGAGCCGACAGGCTGTCACCGCCGAGCGCGCGGCCGAGCGTCATCCAAATCGCGATCGCGGCGACCACGGTCGCAAGCAGGGCCACCAGCAGCAGCTCGAGGTGGCCCGCGACGCCATTCGTGAGCGCATAGATCACGAGGGCAACGAGAGGGATATGAACCAGCGCGAAGCTGGTGATCTGAAGGCGCAGGAGCGTCGTTTTGGTCATGGGGCTCGGCGTTCGTCTGTCGTGAATGGAACAGCCATAGGGTGTGCCATACGCGGGCGGAAAACAACCACCTTGGGTGCATCTTCCCCGCCGCGCGCGGGCTTGCGCCGGCTCAGACGTCCAGTTCTTCCACGAACCGCGCGTTTTCCTGGATATACTGGAAGCGCAACTCGGGCTTTTTGCCCATCAGCCGCTCCACCAGATCGCCGGTCTCGCCGGGTTCGTCCTCGTCGATGGTGACGCGGATCAGCTTGCGCGTCGCCGGATCCATCGTCGTTTCCTTGAGGTCCTTGGCGTCCATCTCGCCCAGACCCTTGAAGCGCTGCACGTCGATCTTGCCCTTGCCGCCGAGGCCTTTGGCCAGCATGGCCTCCTTCTCGGCGTCATCGGCGACATAGATGCGGCGGGCGCCCTGGGTCAGCCGGTAGAGCGGCGGGCAGGCAAGATAGAGGTGGCCATTGTCGATCAGCGGCCGCATCTGTGTGAAGAAGAAGGTCATCAGCAGCGAGGCGATATGCGCGCCGTCGACGTCCGCGTCGGTCATGATGATGATTTTCTCGTAGCGCAGGTCATCGACGTTGAACTTCGTACCGATCCCGACGCCGAGCGCCTCGCAGAGGTCGCGGATTTCGGCGTTGGAGCCCAGTTTGTTCGAGGCTGCGCCGAGCACGTTGAGGATCTTGCCCTTCAGCGGCAGCAGCGCCTGGGTCTCGCGGAAGCGCGCGCCCTTGGCCGAGCCGCCGGCCGAGTCACCCTCGACGATGAAAAGCTCGGTGCCCTCGCGGCTCTTGGCGGTACAGTCGGTCAGCTTGCCCGGCAGGCGCAGCTTCTTGGTGGCCGACTTGCGGGCGGTTTCCTTTTCCTGACGGCGGCGCAGCCGCTCCTCGGCGCGCAGCACGAGGAAGTCGAGGATCGCGCCCGCCGACTTGGTGTCGGAGGCCAGCCAGTTGTCGAAGTGGTCGCGCACCGCGCCTTCGACAAGGCGCTGCGCCTCGGTGGTGGCAAGGCGGTCCTTGGTCTGGCCGACGAACTCGGGCTCGCGGATGAAGCAGGACACCAGCGCGCAGCCGCCGGTCATCAGGTCATCGCGGGTGATGTTGTTGGCCTTCTTGTTGCTGACCAACTCGCCGTAGGCGCGGATGCCCTTGAGGATCGCGGCCCAGAAGCCCGCCTCATGGGTGCCGCCCTCGGGGGTGGGAACCGTGTTGCAGTAGGACTGGATGAAGCCGTCGCGCGACGGGGTCCAGTTGATCGCCCATTCCACCTTGCCCGGTGCGTTGAACTTCTCGCGGAAGTCGACGGTGCCCGAGAAGGGCTTGTCGGCATAGGTACTGGCGCTGCCGAGGCTCTCGGTCAGGTAGTCGGCGAGGCCGCCGGGGAAGTGGAAGGTCGCCTCCATCGGCGTGTCGCCGTCGGGGATGGCGGACTTCCAGCGGATCTCGACGCCCGAGAAGAGATACGCCTTGGAGCGCACCATCTTCAGCATGCGCGAGGGCTTGAAGCGGTGGTGGCCGAAGATCTCCTCGTCGGCGTGGAAGGTCACCGTGGTGCCGCGGCGGTTCGGCGCGGCGCCAACCTTCTCGACCGAGCCCTGAGGGATGCCGCGCGAGAAGCGTTGTTCGAAGAGTTCCTTGTTGCGCGCCACCTGCACGACCATGGAGTCCGACAGCGCGTTGACCACCGAGGCGCCGACGCCGTGCAGGCCGCCCGAGGTCTCATAGGCGTCGCCCGAGAACTTGCCGCCTGCGTGCAGCGTGCAGAGGATCACCTCGAGCGCCGACTTGCCCGGGAACTTGGGGTGCGGGTCGATCGGGATGCCGCGGCCGTTGTCGCGGATCGAGACGGAATAATCGGCGTGCAGTTCGACCTCGATGCGGTTGGCATGGCCGGCCACCGCTTCGTCCATCGAGTTGTCGAGGATCTCCGCCACCATGTGGTGCAGCGCCCGCTCGTCGGTGCCACCGATGTACATGCCGGGGCGTTTCCGCACCGGTTCGAGCCCCTCGAGAACCTCGATCGAAGAGGCGTCATAGGAAGCGGATTCGGTTGCGGCGAGGAGGTCGTCGGCCATGTGTTGCTGCTCGTTCCCGGATTCTGGTTGCTGCCAACTATGGCAGAGCGCGGCTTGCGGGAAAAGCCCCGCACCCCATCATCATGGGGATGACGCTGAGGATCAGGCCGGATCTTGTGGTTCCATGCGCGACCAATGGGCGCCCATGGCGACAATGCAGGAGGTTCCGGAGGCATAGGTGATGACCATCGTCCAGTTGTCGCGCGGGTCGAGCCAGAGCTCAAGCACTTCGTCCGGGCTGCGCAGGCCGGTGGAGGTAAGCGTCGCGCCCTGCTGGCGTTTCAGGCGCTGCGTCATGCGCGATGAGGGTTCGCAGATCACCTCGGCAATGGGTGAGGTGGCCGCGGCGGGAAGGCCACAGAGGCTGCCGGACAGGGCGGCCGCACAGGCCGCGACAATCGCCGGAAGGGGAATCGAAACGCTGCGCCACATGCGGGAGAGTGTAACGTCTTCATGACGAAATCCCTAATACGGGAGGGGTGGCTGCGAAAAGTTTCGTCGGGCGCAGGAGCCCGCGGGAAAAACGAAATGCCCGGCCTCATCACGAGGCCGGGCATCGGTCGCAGGGCCAGCGGCCCCGCAACGCGTCTGGATCAGAAGCGGTAGTTCAGCGAGACGTTGAACTGGGTGTTCTTCAGTTCCATGTCGTCGGCGTCGAAGTCGGTGAACTCGTTGTAGGTGATCTCGGTGCCGACGGTCCAGTTGTCGGTCAGGAAGGTTTCGGTGCCGATCCCTGCGAAGTAACCGTTGGAGTCGCCTCCGTCGATGTCACCACCGCTGGTGAACGCCTTGGCATAGCCGCCCGTGCCGTACACCATGGTGTTGCCCATGTCGTAGCCGGCGCGAAGGCCTGCGCGCATGATGCCGTCGAGGTCGCCGGCCGCGCCGAGGTCTGCGTCGCTCCAGTCGTACTGGAGGCCGCCGCCCATGACCCAGTTGCCGAAGTCGTAGTCATAGTACGTCTTCAGGCCGTAGGTCATCGCTTCTTCGTAGTCGTCCGGGGTGCCATCGGTGTCGAAGGCGCCGTAGCCCAGCTGAACACCGCCGGAGAAGCCGGTCCAGTCACGGCCAGCTGCGACGGGCACGGGAACCGGGGTCACGACGGGCTCGACAACGGTGGGTGCGATGCTGCCGGCGAACGCCGGAACTGCCACGGTGCCTGCCAGGAGGGCCGGGAGGGCGATGCGTGCGAGTTTCATTGGGTCTGCTCCAATTTCTTCATGTTTCATCATGTGTTGTCCACTCTCGTTTCGGAGCGTGTGACTGAGGATACAACCAAACTTTCGTCCGGAACGATCCACACATAGTGGTCACATGAACGTGCTGTGGCGGAACCACCACGAAAAACGCCCTCTTCGCGGGGGCTCGGCCAAATGCAGCCGTAGCGTGAGCGCCGACAGGCAAAAACTGGCTCATGATTGCAGGGGCTTGGAACCTTTTTTGGCCGGGGGACGCAGCGTCAACGTCAGGATTCACACGGCCCCGTGAGCAGCGCGAGAGCCGGCGACCCGCCCGGCAGCGCATTTCACACGACTCAGGCACCCCCGCAGGCACCGGCCACGCGCGCTTGCGGCTTAGGGGGTCGAGGAAGAGGCGCGGCGGGAGGCGAAGGAATGGGGCGACGGGCGCAAGGGGCCCTTTTGCACATTCGCCTGATGGCTGGGGCTCCCCTTTCCCCGGACGGATATATCCCGCGGCTTGCGTGGCGGAGATGTCCGCTGCCCGGCAGTGTATTGCGAAGCAATGTCACGAGAGGAAATCAACAGATGACGCAGGCCCTTGGACCCGCGATGTGGGATTTTGACAGCCAGAGTCTTCTGAGCGCGCGACCGCGTGCCGAACTCGGGCACCGTCCAATCGAGACCGACCCGCCGCAGCTAGCTTTCCACGAAGCCTGCCGTCTGGCGGAGGGCCATGCCGAACAGCACTTTGATCGAAAGGCAGATCTGGATCGCGGCATCGCTATGTGGTCGCTGGGCCGGTCGGTGCGGCATCCCAGGTCACAGTGGGATCGAACCAAACGGTCAGCGAACCTCGGCGCTTGAACGCTTCAGTAGGGTGGCCGGTCGCTGGTCCTGTAGGTCCGGGGCGTGGGTCATTCCATGCATCTCAGCGAACACGCTGGATTCACGAGATGAATCCTCCACGCGATTTGTGGAGCAGAGCCAGCCCGACGTCATCTGGGTTCGGGGTTGTCTGCAAATGGCCTTACCAACTCTCGCACCACACAGCGCGGCCCCTCACCGCCCAATTCCTTGCACCCCAATTCACGCCACTCCGCCTCGTCGAAGGCCGGGAAGAAGGCGTCCGCCCCCTCGACCTCGAGGTCGACCTCCGTGACGAGCAGCCGGTCGGCCTTGGGCAGCAGCCCCTCGTACACCGTTGTCCCGCCCATGCCGTAGACCCGGAAATAGCCCAACTCGCGCGCCAGATCCAAAGCCTCGTCCAGCGAGCCCACCACGTGCTCGGTCAGCGAGCTGTCCCGAGAGACCACGATATTGAGACGGTTCTTCAGGGGTTTGACCGGCAGGCTCTCCCAGGTGCGGCGGCCCATGATGAGCGCGCCGCCCGAGGTCTCGCGCTGGAACATCTTGAGGTCCTCGGGCGAGAACCAGGGGATGTCATTGTCTCGGCCGATGGCGCCGTTGCGGGCGCGGGCGACGATCAGGCTCAGCATCAGACCGCCACCGGTGCCTTGATCGCGGGCTCGGGCGCGTAGTTCTCGATGATGAAATCGTCGAAGCGGAAGTCGAAGAGCGAGGGCACATCGCGCGCGAGGCGCAGCGTCGGCAGCGCGTGCGGTGTGCGCGCAAGCTGTGTTTCCACCTGCTCGAGGTGGTTGAGATAGATATGCGCGTCGCCGATCGAGTGGATGAAATCGCCGGGTTCGTAGCCGGTCACATGCGCCAGCATCACCGTCAGCAGCGCGTAGGAGGCGATGTTGAACGGCACGCCGAGGAACATGTCCGCCGAGCGCTGGTAGAGCTGCAGGTGCAGCTTGCCGCCGATGATCCGCACCTGCCAGAGCGTGTGGCAGGGGGGCAGGGCCATCTGCCCGATCTCGCCGGGGTTCCAGGCCGAGACGATGAGCCGGCGGCTGTCGGGGCTCGTCTTGATCATCTCGACGAGCTGGGCGATCTGGTCGACCTCGCCGAGCAGAAGGCGGGTCGCGCCATCGTCGCCGATCTCTTCGCGGATGGTCGGGAAGTGGCGCCACTGGTGGCCGTAGACCGGGCCGAGATCGCCGTTCTCGTCGGCCCATTCGTCCCAGATCGAAACGCCGTTGTCCTTGAGATACTTGATATTGGTGTCACCGGCGAGGAACCACAGCAGTTCGTGGATGATCGAGCGCAGGTGCAGCTTCTTGGTGGTCACCAGCGGGAAACCCTCGGCGAGCGGGTAGCGACACTGCATTCCGAAATAGGAGATGGTGCCGGTGCCGGTGCGGTCGGTCGAGCGGGTGCCAAGATCGCGCACGGTGCGCAGGGCGTCGAGATACTGGCGCATGGGGCCTCCGGGCTGGTCGTGTTGCCCCTCCGAGATAGCGGATCAGGGCGGCGAGGCAAAGGCGGATCCGCCGGTTTTTGGCAAGATGTTGGGGAAAGGCGGGACCGGCGGGCGATATGCTGTGGCGGCAGATTTGTCTCACTTCGGCGTCAATGCTGTTTGCATCAGGGGTTGAACGTTGCTCGGTGATCAGGTGGCTCGCTAGAAAATACCAAAGAGTTTCAACGCGCAGTTTACGGGGCAGTTCTATGGAGAAGGTCTGGATCGCGGCGGCTTTTGCCGGGCTTTTGGCGGGCTGTGGAAGCAGCGGCAGCAGCAACGACGATTGCGTCCGGGACAACCCGCTGCAGGCGTGCGAGGACACCAGCAGTGATGGCACCGACGGGACCGACGAGGACGGCACCGACGGGACTGACGACACGGTGGATTCCGGCAGCACGAGGACTCCCGAGGACATTGAGGCCACCGTCGCCAGCTTCAGCTTTGCCTCCGACATGAGCGCGCTCACCGTTCAGATCAACGGATTGGACACCAGCCCGGTCAGTGCCGTCTACGAACGCAACGACCGGCTCACCGAGGTGATGGGGCTCGACGACTACGTGGCCTACTCGGTGCAGGAGGATCCGCTGGATCGATTTTTCCTGGCTCTTGGCGGCATGAGCCCTGACGAGAGTGTTTCGGCGGTTGCCGTAGGTGACGGTGGCCAGTTCAATACGGTCTTCCAGGACGGCTACTATCGCCGTGTCGGAGCTTTTGATCCGCCCGACTTCGAGAGCGATCCTGCGTCGGGGCAGGTCTCCTACGTTGGGAACTATGCCGCGGTGACGAACGTGGTCACCCGCGATGGTCTGGATCTGAAACCGGTCGGCACCCTGCCGGATGATTATGCAGAACTCGACCTGCCGGGGCAGCCGGTTCCGATGACCGGCGTGATCTTCCTCAATGTCAACTTTGCCGAAGCCGCGCTCAACGGACAAATCCTGAACCGGAAGATGTACGATCCGCGCGACGTCCGACCCGAAGGCGTCAGCGGGGTCACCAGTGTCGGCAACATCATCCTCGAAGAGGGGGTGATCGACGAGATCGGTGAGTTTGCGGGCAATGGCGTCTTCACCGACGATTCTGCCGCAGGGACGTTCAGCGGTGTCTTTGGCGGCGAAGGCGCGGCCTATGCAGCGGGCAATACCGAACTCTCGTGGTCGATCTCTTCTCTCTTCGGAGAGGACGGTGATTACGACGTGAAGGAAGTCGGCATGTTTGTCCTGACCCAATGCGGCAAGTCCGGCGCACGCGAAGACATCTGCAGCCTCGTCGCCCACTAAGGCCCGACGTTGGAACTGCATAGCTTGCGCCATGCGGCGATCGCCGTTTCCGCCGCCCTGTTTTTCACCTGTCAGGATGGGGCGCTGGCTGAGCCGTCCGCGCAGACCACCTCCGCGGCCGTCTCCTCCGAAGCGGCCTCGGCGCTTGCTGGCATGACCCTGAGCGCCGCGCAGATGCGCATCGCCGCGCTGCGGGCGGTGCAGACGGGGCATTATGCGCTGGCGGCGGAGCTTGGCGGGCTGCTGCTGCGGGCCGATCCCTCGGACCCCTACGGCCATTTCGTCATCGCCCAGGCCGAGCTGCGCCGTGGCAATACCACCGCCGCGCGCAAGGCGGCCCGGCAGACGCTGCGCTATGCCCGAACCGACGTGCAGAAACACGAGGCGGCGCGGGTCATGGCGGCAGCCTATGCGCAAGACGAGAGTTACTTCCTGTCGCAGCTCTGGATGCGCCGCGCAATGATGGACGTGCCCAGCGAGGCGCTCGGGCGGCGCGCGGGGCGCGAATACAAGGCATCGCGCACCCTGTCGCGGCTCAGCCTGTCGCTCGAGCTCTCGGCCGCTCCCTCGTCGAACGTCAACGGCGGCGCGTCGGAAGAGATCAGCACCGTCGATGGGCTGCCCTTGGTCGGCATCCTCTCGCCCTCGGCACAGGCTCTCTCGGGGTTTTCCGCGCGCGGCGCGCTCTCGCTGGGCTACGCGGTGCAGCGCGGGCCGACGTCCGAGACCACGCTGCGCGGCTACGGCACGCTGCGGCGGGTCTGGCTCAGCGATGAGGCGCGGGACAAGGCCCCGAGCGTCGAGAATTCCGACTTCGGCGCCTCTTCGATGGAGATCGGCCTGCAGCACCGGCGCCGGCTCGGCGACAAGGGGCCGGTGGTGTCTGGCAGCGCCACGCTCGGACGTGCCTGGCAAGGCGGGCGGCACAGCTACGACTACCGCCGCGCCGCGTTCAGTCTCGTGCAGCCGCTGGGAGTGGTCACCGCGCTGACCGCCGGCCTGTCGTGGCAGCACCAGCAGGATGCGGATACCGCTTACAATGATGTCGATACGGTCGGCTACCAGCTCGGGGTGATCCATGATCTGGGAACGCCGGGAACGGTTTCGGCCATGCTGATCGGCGGCACGGCGGAGTCGCAGAATGGCCAGATCACCCGTGACACTCGCGGGCTGCGGCTTGGCTACGAGCCTGGTGCGCCGCTGGGACCGCTGCGCCTGTCCTTTGCTGTCTCGGCCTTCGAACACCGCTACCCCGAGTACCGCGTGCTCTTCCCGGTGCCCGGCGGGCGCGCGGACCAGGTCTGGCGGGCCGAGATGCAGGTCACATTCGAAAAGCTCGATTACGCCGGGTTCGTGCCGGTGCTCGATCTCAGCGCCGAGCGCTCCGAGAGCAACGTGAGCCGGTTCGAGACCGAGACCCTGGCCCTCAGCCTCGGCTTCAAGTCGCGCTTCTGAACGTGAAGTCTCGACAAGTGGGCGCGGCCTGCTAGCCTAGGGGTCAAAGACCCAAGACTAAGAGGAAAGGGCAAGAAATGCCGATCCGCTATCTGCACACAATGGTTCGCGTGAAGGATCTCGATAAATCCATCGCATTTTACGAGTTGCTGGGGCTGAAGGAGCGCCGCCGCACGGAAAGCGAGAAGGGTCGCTTCACCCTGGTCTTCCTCTGCCCGCCCGATCAGGACGATGGCACGGCCGACGTGGAACTAACCTACAACTGGGACGGCGACGAGGGGCTGCCGTCGGATTCGCGGCACTTCGGGCATCTTGCCTATTCCGTGCCGGACATCTACGCGGCCTGCCAGGCGCTCATGGACGCCGGGGTGACGATCAACCGCCCGCCGCGCGACGGCCACATGGCCTTCGTGCGCTCGCCTGACAACGTGTCGATCGAGCTGCTGCAGCAGGGCGATGCCAAGGAACCGGCGGAACCCTGGGCGAGCATGCCCAACACCGGCCACTGGTAAGCGCATGGGCGGGCGTCTTGCCGCGACGCTCACTCTGGGGCTGGGCCTCTGGTCCGGCTCCGCAGCCATGGCGCAGGAGTCGTCCTGCCGGCTTGCACTGCTGCTGGCGCTCGATGTCTCCTCCTCGGTCGATGATCAAGAGTACCGGCTGCAAAAGGAGGGGCTCGCGGGGGCGCTGCGCGATCCCGACGTGCGCCGCGCGATCCTCGAGGGCGGCGGCGGCGTGGCGCTTTCGGCCTATGAATGGAGCGGGCGCAACCAGTCGCAGCTGGTGCTCGACTGGACCATGCTGCGCGACGAGGCGACGATCGACGCTGTGGTGGTGCGGCTCCTCAGCGCGCCGCGCAGCTACAACCGCTATCCCACCGCCATGGGCTACGCGCTTGGCTTCGGCGCTGGCATCCTCGAGGCCGCCCCGGATTGCGAGCGGCAAGTGATCGATGTCTCGGGCGACGGGATCACCAACGACGGATTTCGCCCGCAGCAGGCCTACAGCCATTACCCCTTCGAGGGTGTGACGGTGAACGGGCTGGCGGTGATGGGTTCGGACCCGCGGGTGGTCGAGTATTTCGAGGGCGAGGTGCGGCACGGGCCGGGCGCCTTCGTCGAGGTGGCGTCGGGTTACAGGGATTTCCTGCGCGCCATGTCGCGCAAGCTTTTCCGCGAGCTCAATGACATGATGGTGGGCGAATTGGTGCCCATCCCCGGCCCCGAGGGGCCCCTCGACTCGGCGCTGCGCTGAGCCCGGCTTGGTTCGGCATGGCCGCGGGCCTATATGTCGAGCAAGACGCTCCCCCGATCCAGCCTGACGGAGACACGCCATGGGATATGCGAAGACAGCCCTTCTGATGGCCGCGATGACGGCCCTCTTCATGGGGCTCGGCTACCTGATCGGCGGCAGCTCCGGCATGGTGATCGCGTTGATCTTCGCCGGGGGGATGAACGTCTTCACCTGGTGGAACTCCGACAAGATGGTGCTGCGTATGCACGGCGCGCAGCCGCTTTCGCCGGGTGATCGCTTCGGGCTGCACGACATGGTGGCGCAGTTGGCGCGGAACGCCGGGCTGCCGATGCCCAAGGTCTACCTGATGGACACCCCGCAGCCCAACGCCTTTGCCACCGGGCGCAACCCGCAGAACGCCGCGGTGGCGGTGACCACGGGGCTGCTGCGCAGCCTCTCTCGGGAGGAGCTTGCGGGGGTGGTGGCGCATGAGCTGGCGCATATCCGGAACCACGATACGGCGATCATGACCGTCACCGCGACCTTTGCCGGGGCGATCTCGATGCTGGCCAACTTCGCCTTCTTCTTCGGCGGCTCGCGTGACGAGAACCGCATGGGGATTGTCGGCACGTTGGCGATGATGTTTCTCGCGCCAATGGCGGCGGGGCTGGTGCAGATGGCGATCAGCCGGACGCGCGAATATGCCGCCGATAAGGCCGGGGCCGAGATCTGCGGCAATCCGCTGTGGCTGGCCTCGGCGCTGGGGCAGATCCAGCGCGGGGCGTCGCGGATCGACAACTTGCGGGCCGAGGCGAACCCGGCCACCGCGCATATGTTCATCATCAACCCGCTTCACATGCACAAGCGCGACAACCTCTTCGCCACGCACCCGTCGACCGAGAACCGCATCGCGGCGCTGCAGGCGCTTGCGGCACGGGGCGGCCATGGTCAGCCGCGCGGCGCGCAGCGCGGCGGCATCTCCGGCGACTGGGCTGGGGCGGGCGGCGAGTTCGACGGTCGGGCCGAGGGCCGCGAGGTGGTCGAGGATGATCCGCGCAAATCCAGTGTCGCGGGGCGTCCGCGTCCGGTACCGCGCAAGCGGCGTGAGGGGGACGAAGGGCCCTGGAGCTGACCCTCACCGGTGCTGGTGGCGGTCGTCCGACCTAGTAGATGTAGCGGATCTGATCCGTCCAGAACCGCTCCAGCCTCCGCAGCCCGCTGTTGACGTCCTCGAGCCCCTGCAGATCGAGGATCTGACGCGCCTCGATGCCTTCGGAATGGCGTTGGAACAGATCGTCGACCAAGGCGCGGATATTGCGCCCCTTCTCGGTCAGTCGCACCCGCACCGAACGGCGGTCGATTTCGCAGCGCTGGTGGTGCATGTAGCCCATGTCGACCAGCTTCTTGAGATTGTAGCTGACGTTCGAGCCCTGGTAGTAGCCGCGCGATTTGAGCTCGCCGGCCGTCACCTCATTGTCGCCGATGTTGAACAGCAGCAGCGCCTGCACCGCGTTGATCTCGAGGATGCCGACGCGCTCGAACTCATCCTTGATCACGTCGAGCAGCAATCGGTGCAGCCGTTCGAGCAGCGAAAGGGACTCGAGGTAGCCCGCCACGTAGCCGGTGGCGGGTTTTCTTCCAAGGGGGGCGTGGATGCTCATGATCGTCTCCGCCAGTGCCATGCGGCCCAATGCCGAATGACCGAAGGTTCTGGAGCGAAAAGACCAAGAAGTGGTTAAATCTAGTCACATGTGGCGAAAAGCGCGGAGGCCGCGCCTTTCGATCTCGGCGTCGGCCAGTCCGGCCCGGGTCTCAGCCGTTCGCGGCGACCCTGGCGATCTCGGCGATCAGCGGGCGCAGTTCCTCGGGCGCGGGGCGCTGGCCGGAAATCCACTGGTAGAGATCGGGGTCATACTCGTCGAGCAGCGCCTCGTAGGCGTCGAGCTCGGCCTCGGTCATCACCTCGAGCCGGGCATCGGTGTAGCGCACGAGGATGATGTCCATCTCCTTGGTGCCGCGGCGCATCGAGCGCATGCGCAGCCGCTTGAGCCGGTGTTCGCGGGTCTCGCCAGTGAGTTCTGCCGTCATCTCAGGCCCCTTCCTTGAGCATCTTGCGCAATTTCTTCTCGAGGCGGCCCAGACGCTCGCCCGTCGCGCGCATTTCGCCGCGCAGGGCGCGAAGTTCAAGCAGCGTTTCGTCCAGATCGGGGGAAATCTGCGGCTCTTCCGCGTCCGGGGCCGAGACGCCGTCGCCCTCGCCGGTGATCAGCCAGACCATGGGCACCCCCAGCAGGCCGGCCAGCATCTGCAGCCGGTTCGCGCGTGGCTCCGAGAGGTCGTTCTCCCAGCCCTGCAGCGTCTTCAGCCGTACGCCGAGCCGCCGTGCCAGCGCCTCCTGCTCCATGCCGGCGGCCTCTCGGGCGGCGGCGAGCCGGTCGCCGAAGGTGGCCGCATCGGGGCCGTACCAATCGTTGTCGTCGATCATGACTCTCCTTTCGCGGCATTCGTGCCACCGGGGCCGGCGACGCGGGGGAAGCCGCTTGAACGGTGTCGGGGCGCAGCCTATGACATGAGGCGCAGCAATACAAACGGTGCCATAATGCCCTTTCTTTCCGAGACCCTCTCCCGCGTGAAACCCTCGCCGACCGTGGCAGTGACCCAGCTTGCCAACGAGCTGAAGGCGGCTGGGAAGGACGTGATCGGCCTTGGCGCCGGGGAGCCGGATTTCGACACGCCCGAGCACATCCGGAACGCGGCGAAGGCGGCCATCGACGCGGGCAAGACCCGCTACACTGCCCCCGACGGCATCATCGAGCTGAAGCAGGCGATCTGCGCCAAGTTCGCCCGCGAGAACGGGCTGAGCTACGTGCCGTCGCAGATCTCGGTCTCGACCGGGGGCAAGCAGGTGCTGTTCAACGCCTTCCTCGCCACGCTGAACCCCGGCGACGAGGTGATCATCCCCGCGCCTTACTGGGTGAGCTATCCCGACATGGTGCGCCTCGGTCAGGGCGAGCCGGTGATCATCGAGGGCGCGCCGGAGCGCGGCTACAAGATCACCCCCGACCAGCTCGAGGCGGCGATCACCCCCAGGACCAAGTGGTTCCTGTTTAACTCGCCGTCGAACCCCACCGGCGCGGGCTACTCGCGCGCCGAGCTGAAGGCGCTGACCGACGTGCTGATGAAGCACCCGCACGTTTGGATCATGTCCGACGACATGTACGAGCACCTCGCCTATGACGGTTTCGAGTTCTGCACCCCGGCCGAGGTCGAGCCGGCGCTCTACGAGCGCACTTTGACCTGCAACGGCGTGTCGAAAGCCTATGCGATGACCGGCTGGCGCATCGGCTACGCGGGTGGCCCCGAGCAGCTGATCGCCGCCATGCGCAAGATCCAGTCGCAGAGCACCACCAACCCCTGCTCGATCAGCCAGTGGGCGGCGGTCGAGGCGCTGAACGGGCCGCAGGAGTTCCTCGGCGAATGGGTCGAGGTGTTCAAGCGTCGCCGCGACCTCGTGGTCGAGGCGTTGAACGCCATCGACGGCATCACCTGCCCGACCCCCGAGGGCGCCTTCTACGTCTACCCGACCATCAACGGCCTGCTGGGCAAGACCTCGGCAGGTGGTCGCAAGATCGACACCGACGAGGATTTCGCGACGGCGCTGCTGGAGGAAAACGGCGTCGCCGTGGTCTTCGGCGCGGCCTTCGGCCTGTCGCCCGCGTTCCGCATCTCTTACGCCACCTCGGACGCGGCGCTGACCGAAGCCTGCAAGCGTATCGCGGCCTTCTGCGAAGGCCTCAGCTGATGGCCGGGGCGCTGCCGGAGTTCTTTTTCCGGACTCGCGACAACGGGGCCCTCGTGTTCCGCGTGGACAGCGAGAACCGGCAGCGCCGCATCGAGATGACCCAGATCGCCGTCGTCAACCTCGGCAAGGGCGAGGTGCGCGCCCATGGCGAGCACCAGCTCACCCCCGAGGAACTGGCGGCGATCGGCGCTTGGATCGAAGAGCGCAAGGCGCTGCTGGCGCGGCGCGGCCTCGACGAGATGCAACGCACCGTCGACCAGCTCAATGCCGCCGCGCAATGGGCGCAGTCCAAGGCCTCCGACGCCGAACTGGACGCGCTCACCGACGCGCTGCTGCTGGCCATGCACGACCTGCGCGGCGTGCTGGTGCGCCGCCGGGCCGAGAAGCTCAGCCGCGAGGGCTGAGCCCGGCGACTCGGCAGCAATTCACCCGCTGAAATTGTCGCGGATCCAGGCGTAGACCGCGCGCAGCTCTTCGCCCGGCTGGCGGGCGAGCATTCGCAGCATGTAGCCATGTCCGCTCTCGAGCTCGGCCCGTGCGGCGGCGGGCAGGGCGGGCACCAGCGCCCCGGTCTCCAGCCGGCTGTCGACCAGCCCGCGCCAGCCGAGCGCCACGCCCAGCCCCTTTTCCGCCGCCTGGATCACGTGGTCGTAGCTGTTGAAGCTGATCCGCTCGCCGCCTCCGCGCACCTCTGGTTCCGGCCCGAGCTGCGCCAGCCAGCTGCTCCAGGTGAACCAGGGTGCGCCGTGCTCCGAGGTCAGCTCGATGAGCGGTAGCCCCTGCAGCGGGTCCGGGCGACCAAGACCCGGATGCGCCGCGAGGAAGCCGGGGCTGCAGACGGCCATGACCCGCTCGGGAAAGAGACAGCAGGTGCGCTCGCTTTCCTCCTGCCGTGGCTCCATGCGGATCCGCAGGTCAGCTTCGCGATCGGCGCCGGCCTCGGGCAGTTGCCGCGTCAGCAGCGAGAGGCCGAGCTCGGGGAAGGCGGCGCAAAGCGAAGGAAAGACCGGCAGGAAGCGCAGGCTGGCAAAGGCGAGGTCGGTCTCGATCACCACCGTCCGGCGGCGGGCGGGGCGCTGGAACCGGGCAAAGCCGGCGGCGGCCTCGCCGAGATGCGGGGCCAGCGCCGCGCGGAGCGCCTGCCCGTCGCGGGTCAGCGCAACGCCGCGCCGCTCGCGCCGCAGCAGGCCCTTCCCGAGCGCTTCCTCGAGCGACTTCATCCGCTGGCTCAGACGCGGCTGCGAGAGCCCCGCCAACTCGGCGGCGCGCGAGAGCTGGCCGCAGTCCGCCACCAGCAGGAAGAGGCTGAGATCGGCGCTGTAGCGCGCGAAGGTGCCATAAGGATTATCAATGTCAGGCATTAGGTGATTTCGTGATGCTTATTGTCTGAAGTCAACTACTCTCTTCAAAACTTATAT
Source organism: Salipiger sp. PrR003 (assembly GCF_010500785.1). Taxonomy (NCBI): domain Bacteria; kingdom Pseudomonadati; phylum Pseudomonadota; class Alphaproteobacteria; order Rhodobacterales; family Roseobacteraceae; genus Salipiger; species Salipiger sp. PrR003. Next base: position 26,042 of record NZ_JAAGOV010000057.1, on the reverse strand, counting down.
CAGCACACAATGCGCAATCGCTGCGCGCCCCGCTTTTCCAACGGGCGGGCCGGGCGGCGTTGCGACAGAGACGCCCGCCCTTTGGCGGGCGCAACGCCGCGTGGAAAGGACAGCGCCCCGCATGAGCCAGACGAGCCGACCGAACATCCTGATCTTCATGGTCGACCAGCTGAACGGGACCCTGTTCCCCGACGGGCCAGCCGAGTGGCTGCACGCCCCCAACCTCAAGGCGCTGGCGGCGCGCTCGACCCGCTTCCGCAATGCCTACACCGCCTCTCCGCTCTGCGCGCCGGGCCGGGCGAGCTACATGTCGGGCCAGCTGCCCTCGCGCACCGGGGTCTACGACAATGCCGCCGAATTCGCCTCGTCGATCCCCACCTACGCGCACCATCTGCGCCGCGCGGGCTACCAGACCTGCCTCTCGGGCAAGATGCATTTCGTCGGACCGGACCAGCTGCACGGCTTCGAGGAACGGCTGACCACCGACATCTACCCGCCCGATTTCGGCTGGACCCCGGACTACCGCAAGCCCGGCGAGCGCATCGACTGGTGGTATCACAACATGGGCTCGGTCACCGGTTCGGGCGTCGCCGAGATTTCCAACCAGATGGAGTATGACGACGAGGTCGCCTACAACGCCACGCGCAAGGTCTACGATCTTGGCCGCGGCCATGACGACCGGCCGTGGTGCCTGACCGTCAGCTTCACCCACCCGCATGATCCCTACGTGGCGCGGCGCAAGTACTGGGACCTCTACGAGGACTGCGAGCACCTGCTTCCCGAGGTCGGGACAATCCCCTACGAAGAGCACGACCCGCATTCGCAGCGCATCTTCGACGCCAACGACTGGCGCAGCTTCGAGCTGACCGAAGACGACGTGCGCCGCTCGCGCCGCGCCTATTTCGCCAATATCTCCTATCTCGACGACAAGATCGGCGAGGTCATGGAGGCGCTGCGCGGCACCCGGCAGGAAGAGAACACCATCATCCTGCTTGTCTCGGATCACGGCGACATGCTCGGCAATCGCGGGCTCTGGTTCAAGATGTCCTTCTTCGAAGGCTCGTCCCGCGTGCCGATGATGATCGCCGCGCCGCAGATGGCGCCGGGCCGGGTCGACACGCCGGTCAGCAACATCGACGTCTGCCCCACGCTCTGCGACCTCGCCGGCGTGGCAATGGACGAGATCGCCCCCTGGACCGATGGCGAAAGCCTCGTGCCGCTGGGGCAGGGCGGGGCGCGCGGCACGCCGGTCGCCATGGAGTACGCCGCCGAGGCCTCTTACGCGCCGCTGGTCTGTCTGCGGCAAGGGCGCTGGAAGTACATCCGCTGCGCGCTAGATCCCGATCTCCTGTTTGATCTCGAGACGGACCCGCACGAATTGACCAACTTCGCCGAAGACCCGCAGCACGCGGCAACGCTGGGCACCTTCCGCACCGCCGCCGATGCCCGATGGGATCTCGCCCGGTTCGACGCCGAGGTGCGCCAGAGCCAGGCCCGGCGCTGGATCGTCTACGAGGCGCTGCGCAACGGCAGCTATTTCCCCTGGGACTTCCAGCCGCTGCAGAAGGCCTCGGAGCGGTACATGCGCAACCACATGGATCTCAACGTTGTCGAGGAGAACGCGCGCTTCCCCCGCGGTGAGTGACGCAGCGACCTTGACGCGATTTCGGTCCGACCCATCAAAACCCGGCCGCCAATGGGCGCTGCGGCCGGAGTAAACCCAACGCCCGACCAACAGGGACAGAGCCGCATGGCGAAAATTGAACCTCCTCTCTCAGACCTGCCGATCAAGACCGCCGACAAGGGTTTCTACAACGGCTTCTCGCTCGACGTGACCGTGACCTCCAAGCTTGCCGTGGGCGGGTTGGTGCTCTGGGCCGTCGCCTTCCCCGAGCAGGCGGGCGGCGTGCTCGGCGGGCTCAACACCTTCATTCTGGCGAACTTCGCCAGCTGGTACATCTACGTGATGGCCTTCTTCGTGCTGGTCTGCCTGGCGCTGGCGATCTGGCCTGCGGCCGGCAAGCTCAAGCTCGGGCATGACGACGAAACCCCCGAGTTCGACAACTTCTCGTGGTTCTCCATGATGTTCGGCGCGGGCATCGGGGTCGGCATGCTGACCTGGGCGGTGGCCGAGCCGATCTACCACTTCCGCAACAACCCCGAGGTGATCCAAGGGCTCGCGGAGGGCGAAAGCGTGAACAACTTCATGAACGCCTACCAATACAGCTACCTGCACTGGGGCTTCTCTGCCTGGTCCTCCTACGCCATCGCCGGTCTGGCGCTGGGGTATTTTACCTACCGCCGCGGCCTGCCGCTGACCATCCGCTCGTCGCTGACGCCGCTCTTCGGCTCGGCGCTCTCGGGCCCCCTTGGCCACATTGTCGACATCGTCGCGGTGATCGCCACCATCCTCGGCGTCGCTCAGACGCTCGGCTTCGGCGTCGAGCAGTTCGTCGCCGGAATGAGCAAGATCGGCATCGGCGACTGGCTCGTCACAGCCGAGGGCAACGCTTCGCCCGCCGGCATCATCGTGGCTCTGGTGGTGATCATGGGCGCCTCAACCCTCTCGGCGCTCTCGGGCGTGGGCAAGGGCATCAAGTGGCTGTCCAACATCAACATGGGGCTGTCGATCTTCCTGCTGGCCTTCCTGATGATCTTCGGCTCCACCTGGTTCGGCATGCAGGCGCTCTTTCTCGGCATGATCGACTACATCATCGCGCTGCCGAAGATGCTGTTCACGGTCTACCGTCCAGACGGCACCGAGACCGGCGACGCGCTCTCGGGCTGGCAGGGCGCCTGGACGGTGTTCTACTGGGCCTGGTGGGTGGCCTTCGCCCCCTTCGTCGGTCTCTTCCTCGCCCGCATCTCGCGCGGCCGCACCATCCGCGAGTTCGTGCTGGGCGCGATGATCGTGCCGTCGATCATGTGCTTCGTGTGGTTCTCCTTCGCCGGCGGCACGGCCATCGAAATGGAACTCTCGGGGGTCGCAGACGGCGCGATCTTCGGCTCCACCGACGGCGCCAAGATCTTCACCATGACCGGCCTCATGCTGGGCGACGTGCTGGGGTGGTGCATGGCGGTGATCATCGTGATTCTGCTGATGACCTATCTCGTGACCTCGGCCGACTCGGCGGTGCTGATCGTCAACACCATCAACGCGGCGGGCGACGAGGGCCCGAAAGCGCGCCCGCACATCATCTTCTGGGGCGTCACGCTCGGCCTCGTGGTCGGGGCGTTGCTGCTGGTTGGCGGGCTGACCGCGATCCAGACCGCCATGGTGATCGGCGCGCTGCCCTTCTCGGTGGTGATGCTGCTGATGTGCCTCGGCTTGTTCAAGGCAATCTACCGCGACGGTCTGCGCGCGCGTCACGGCGTGCCCTCGGTGACCGTGGAGATGCCGCCCGCTGAATGAAGCGGATGCGGTCACAAGGGCCGGCCGGCGCAGCACTGCGCCGGCCGGTGGCGCTTCTCGCCTGCGCGCTGTTTCCCTACGGTGCGCAATTCGCCGGATAGCGCGGTGTTGTCGCTCTCGGTCCCAATGGTCCGGCAAAATGCGGCGAAAAATTGACATACTCTCGCCGCCTGCTAGCCTCGGGCCAAGAGGTTCCCGAAGTGCGGGTTTGTGAGGGATGAAGATGCGAGTTCTCAGCATTTGCGCCGCGGCAGCGGCATTGGTGGCCCTTGCGGGCGCAGCACAAGCGGGCAGCCAGGGATACCCCGGCGACATGTACATGCCCGGCTCCGCGGGCTTCGTGGCGGGCGCCGGCAACGCACAGCCGCTGGTACAGGCCTACCCCGGCCCCAGCATGTGCGCGGGCAAGCAACAGCCGGTGATCCTCGGCGGCCAGATCTGGTGCGGCACCCCCACCGGCGGCCTCTACGCGGAGCCTGCCCAAAGCGCCCGCCGCAGCACAATGGGTACGCAGGGCGCGCCGCTGCCGCGGGCCTATGTCCCGGCCGGCCAGTAAGGCGTCGCTTCGACGCACCTCCCAAGGCCATACGGACTTGGCTTTTTCCGGCGAGCCGCGTATACGCGCGGCTTGAACCAATTCCGGGAACCGTCGCCATGCAGGGCAGTGCCAATCTCAACATCATGATCAAGGCCGCGCGCAAGGCGGGTCGGTCGCTGGTCAAGGACTTCCGCGAGGTCGAGAACCTTCAGGTCTCGATGAAGGGTGCAGGCGACTTCGTGTCGCGCGCCGACATCGCCGCCGAGAAGATTCTCAAGGATGAGCTGCTGGGCGCGCGCCCGACCTACGGCTGGCTTGGGGAAGAGGGCGGTGGCCAGGACGGCGAAGATCCGACCCGCCGCTGGATCGTCGATCCGCTGGATGGCACCACCAACTTCCTGCATGGCCTGCCGCATTGGGCGATCTCCATCGCGCTCGAGCACAAGGGCAAGATCGTCGCTGGTGTGGTGTTCGATCCGGCCAAGGACGAGATGTTCTACGCCGAGAAGGGCGCCGGCGCCTGGCTCAACGACTCGCGCCGCCTGCGGGTCTCGGGCCGCCACCGCATGATCGAGGCGATCTTCGCCACGGGCGTGCCCTTCGCCGCGAAGAAGACCCTGCCGGCGACCCTCAAGGACCTCGCCCGCCTGATGCCCGAATGCGCCGGCGTGCGGCGCTGGGGGGCGGCGGCGCTCGATCTGGCCTATGTGGCCGCGGGCCGCTACGACGGCTACTGGGAGCGCGAGCTGAACATCTGGGACATCGCCGCGGGCGGTCTCATTGCCTCCGAGGCGGGCGCGCTGGTCGAAGGCATCCGTGAAGACCAGGACCCCTACGAGACGGGCTCGATCCTCTGCGCGAGCAACAATATCTTCGACGCCTTCGCCAAGACCATTCGCGAGGTCTGAAAAGGGCGCGCGCAGCCCGCGCAACCGCGGGCGACAGGAACAGGAAGGGAGCCGCAGGGCTCCCTTTTTTATTCGCGCTTGTTTTGAAGGAAAAATACGCCCGCCGAAGCCGCCCGCTCAACGGTCGGATGGATGGTTGACCCCGTCCGACCAGGGGATCGGCTCGTGCTCTGCCGGGTTTACCCCTTCGATGCCCCCCATGTTCACCCCGAACTCATTCGGGTTCGACCGGCGCCGGTGGTACATGTAGATGCCGCAGACCGAGCAGAAGTAGTGCTGCGCGGTGTTGGTGCCGAACTGGTAGAGCGTCATCTTGTCCGCGCCCTTCACCACCTCGACCCCGTCTTTCGGCGCGGTCACGGCGGCGGCGCCCCTGCGGCGGCAGAATGAGCAGTCGCAGCGACGGGCCGTGTTCAGCCCGTCCGCCAGCGTCACCCGCAACGCGCAGGCGCCGCAGTGGCAGGTGACGGTGACTGGCCCGCTCGTCAAACTCCCGACCATGGGCCCTTCCTTCCGTTCTGGCGTGTTCCGGCGCGCGGGATATGGGTGCGGCCGATGGCGTATTTGGCGGCGGGATGCGGTGGCTGGCCGTGGGTGCGGTTCCAGAACGCCGGGCCGCCCCGCGCCAGCCAGACCGGGGCGATCATGAGGAGGCCCGCGACGAAGCCGCCCACATGCGCCCAATAGGCAACGCCCCCCTCGGCCCCGGCGCTGCCGATGCCGCTGAAGATCTGCAACCCGAACCAGACCGCCAGCAGCAGCCAGGCGGGGATCGGTAGCACCTTGAAGATGATGATCAGGATGATGAGGATGTCGACCCGCGCCTTCGGAAAGAGCAGCAGGTAGGCGCCCATGACCCCGGCAATCGCCCCCGAGGCGCCGACCGTGGGCACCGCCGAGCCGGGATCGGCCAGATATTGCAGCAGCGCCGCTGCGACGCCCGAGGCGAGGTAGAAGAGCAGGTAGCGCAGGTGCCCCAGCATATCCTCGATATTGTCGCCGAAGATGAACAGGAACAACATGTTGCCGAAGAGATGCATGAGGCCGCCATGCAGGAACATCGAGGTGAGGATGCCGGTGTATCCGTAGCCCTGCGAGATATGCGCGGGGAAGAGCGCCCACCGCTCGAAGAAGGCATCGAGCGCGGCGGGGTCGGTGAACAGCACCCAGTACCCCAGGAAGATCACCGTGTTGGCGATGATCAGCGCGTATGTGACATAGGGCGTGCGCCCCGAGGGGTTGTGGTCTCGGATCGGGAACATGGATGTCAGAGTGACGCGCGCGGGCGGGTCGTCAAGGGCGGATCGGCCGGGCGCCTGGAAAAACCCTGCACACAGGCTGTCCCCGCCGCGGCCGGGCGGCAAATCTCCTCTTCGGACGCAAGCGCGGCGTAACCGTAGTTCTGCTTCACCGTCCTGAGGACGTGCGGGGTACCGGCCGGGGAGGCTGTACTTGGAAGCCCTCGCAGACAGATCCCTTTCAAAGGTCTTTGGTTATTCGCCGCGCACGACGAAGACAGATTGTTTGGCGTGGCGGACCACCCGGGCGGCGTTCGGCCCCAGAAGGTAGTCGGCAAGCTCGGGGGTGTGCGACGACAGGACGATGGCATCGGCCTTGAGCTTGTCTGCGGCGATGAGGATCTGGTCGTAGATGCGCCCGTGCAGCACGTGCGGATGCACCTCGACCGCGTCCGGCACGTTGGCGTTCACCCAGTCCTTGAGCTTGGCGCCGACCTCCTTGAGGGCGCCCTTCTCGAAGCCCTCTCGAAAGTAGCCCGAGACCATCGACATGCCGAAGTCGGGCAGCACGGTCACCACGTGCAGCACCATGCCCTCGCCGCCGAGGTGCAGGGCCGTCGGCAGCGCCCTGGCCCAGCTCGCGGGGGCCGAGAGATCGACGGGCAGAAGGATCGTCTTGTACATCGCAAGGCTCCTCAGAAGGCCGGCACGGTCTGGCGGCGGCGTTGCATCAGGATCACCAGCCCCAGCAGCAGCAGCGCGGGGATGTAGAAGAGCTGCGCCGGCAGCCGTTCCTGCGGGACCAGCACCGAGGCGATCTGCACCGGCTCGTCGGCGTAGAAGTCGAAGCTCGCCAGCTTCTCGGCGGTGGGGGTGCCGAACATCGGCTCGTCGAGCTTCACCACGTCGCCCTCGGGGAAGAGCATCAGGCCGGAATTGTCGATCCGCTCCTGCGCATTGGCACCATGGGCGTCCATCACCAGCGTCGTCGAGGCAGTCTCGCCGGTGTTGAAATCCGGCCCTTCGATTTCCAGCCGGATCCGGCTGCCCTCCGGCAGCTCGGCCAGCACCTGCTCGAACTCGGCCGGCGGGATGTTGTGGAAGGGGCTCTGCACCATGTTCAGCCAGACGTTGGGCACGAAGAGCGTGAAGGCCACCAGCAGCAGCGCCGCGCTCTCCCAAATGCGCGAGCGGGCGAAGAAATAGCCCTGCGTGGCGGCAGCGAAGAGCAGCATGGCGAAGGTCGCGACGATGAAGACGAAGACCGCATGCGCAATTCCCGTGGCGGTGCCGAGATCGACCCCGTAGAGGATCAACGTCGGGTTGAAGATGAACAGGAACGGCAGGGCGACGGTGCGCAGGCTGTAGAAAAAGGCGGTGAAGCCGGTCTTGATCGGATCACCCCCCGAAACCGCCGCGGCCGCGAAGGACGCAAGCCCCACGGGCGGCGTCACGTCGGCCATGATGCCGAAGTAGAAGACGAAGAGATGCGCCGCGATCAGGGGAACGATCAAGCCTTCCTGCGCGCCGAGCGAAACCACCACATTGGCCATCAGCGAGGACACCACGATGTAGTTCGCCGTGGTCGGCAAGCCCATGCCAAGGATCAGCGAGAAGACCCCGACGAGGATCAGCATGATGATCAGGCTGCCGCCCGAGAGCTGCTCGACGAGGCCCGCGAGCTCTGTGCCGATGGGCGTCTTGGTGACCGTGGCGACGATGATCCCCGCCGCCGCCGTGGCGACGCCGATGCCGATCATGTTCCGCGCTCCGGCGATGAGACCGTCGATCAGGTCCTGCCAGCCGTTGCGGAATTCCTCGGCCACGCGGGCGCCTTCGCCGCGCAGGATGGCCTTGAGCGGACGCTGGGTGATGATGATCAGAAGCATCAGCGCGGTGGCGTAGAAGGCGGATTTCGCCGGGCTCTGCCGCTCGACCATCAGGAACCAGACCAGCACGATGATCGGCAGGATGTAGTGCAGCCCGGTGGCATAGACTTCGCCCACGGTGGGCAGCTTGATGTTGGGATCGCTGGGGTCGTCCACCTCGAGATCGGGGCGGCGCGCGGCGATGGCGAGAAGCCAGAGATAGACCGCGGCCAGCACCACCATCATGATCGGACCCGACAGTCCGGGGGCGACCGACTTCAGCGCGCCGACCGCGTAGATCAGCGCGGTGAAGCCCGCGCCGGCGACGGCAAATCCGATGAAGAACTTGAGGATCATGCCGCCGAAGGACTTGGCCTCGCCAAGGGCGGGCATGTTCTTCTTCAGCGCTTCGAGGTGCACGATGTAGACCAGCGCGATGTAGGAGATCACCGCCGGGATGAAGGCGTGCTTGATCACCTCGACGTAAGAGATCCCGATGAACTCGACCATCAGGAAGGCAGCGGCGCCCATCACCGGCGGCATGATCTGGCCGTTGACCGACGAGGCAACCTCGACCGAACCGGCCTGTTCGCTGGTGAAGCCGACGCGCTTCATCAGCGGGATGGTGAAGGTGCCGGTGGTGACCACATTTGCGATCGACGAGCCCGAGATAAGGCCGGTCATGGCAGAGCCGACAACCGCGGCCTTCGCAGGGCCGCCGCGCAGGTGGCCGAGCCCGGCGAAGGCGAGCTTGATGAAGTAATTGCCCGCGCCGGCCTTATCCAGCAGCGAGCCGAAGAGCACGAAGAGGAAGACGAACGCCGTTGAGACCCCGAGCGGGATGCCGAAGACGCCTGCGGTGTCGAGCCATTGCGCGTTGATGAGCGCGGTGAAGGACAGCCCCTCGTGCTCGATCAGCTCGGGGATCAGCCAGCCGGTGCCCATGTAAGCGTAAAGCAGGAAGAGCGCGCCGACGATGGTCAGCGCCGGACCCAGTGCGCGGCGGCTGGCCTCGAGAAGGATGACAAGGCCGACGGCCCCGATGATCACCTGGAACTGCGTGGGAAGCCCCGAGCGGGCGGTCAGCGCGAGTTCCTTGGAGAAGAGAAAAACGTAGAAGGCGCAGAAGCCGCCGATGGCCATGAGGATCCAGTCGGTCAGCGGCACGCGATCGCGGGGCGAGGATTTCAGCGCCGGATAGGCGAGGAAGGCCAGCAGGATGGCGAAGGTCAGGTGGATCGGCCGGGTCTGCGACGAGTTGAGCGCCGGCAGCACGTCGGCGAACCAGAGCTGCGGCTGCGCGATCCAGAGCTGGAACAGCGACCAGGCCAGCGCGAGACCCGCGATGAGCATGCCGACAAACCGGTTCGTCGGGGCCCGCGCGCCGCTGTCGGTGCTGGCAACGAGATCCTGCAGTTCTTCGTCGCTGAACTGGCGACCGCCGTGGTCGGGACCGGTCTGCTGTGGGTGGTCGGTCATGCTGCGCGCCCCTCTGATGCCGCCTTCCGGAAAGGCCCGGGCGCCTGCGCAGCGCCCGGGCCGGGTTTCATACGCGGAGCCGCGATCTTACTCGATCAGGCCGGCTTCGCGGAAGTAGCGCTCGGCCCCGGCGTGCAGCGGCGCCGAGAGACCCGCGGTTGCCATCTCTTTCGGGTCGAGGTTGGCAAAGGCCGGGTGCAGGCCGCGGAACTGGTCCATGTTGTCAAAGATCGCCTTGACCACCTGGTAGACGACTTCTTCCGGCACATCCGCGGAGGTCACGAAGGTCGCGCCGACGCCGAAGGTGTGGGTGTCCTCGTCATTGCCGCGGTACATGCCGCCGGGGATGGTGGCGGTGCGGTAGAAGGGGTTGTCGGCGACCAGCTCGTCAACCGCTTCGCCCTCGACGTCGACCAGCACGGAGTCGCAGGCGGTGGTGGCTTCCTGGATCGAGCCCGACGGGTGTCCGACGGTGTAGACCATCGCGTCGATGTTGTTGTCGCAGAGCGCCTGGGACTGCTCGGCCGCCTGCAGCTCGGAGGCGACGGCGAAATCGTCCATGGTCCAGCCCAGCTTGTCCATCAGCACTTCCATGGTGCCGCGCTGGCCGGAGCCGGGGTTGCCGACGTTGACGCGCTTGCCCTTGAGATCCTCGAAGGTCTCGATGCCGGCATCGGCACGGGCAACCACGGTGAAGGGCTCGGGGTGGACGGAGAAGACGGCGCGCAGGCCCTCGAACGGCCCCTGTTCCTCGAAGCGCGAGGTGCCGTTGTAGGCGTGGTACTGCCAGTCGGACTGGGCGACGCCGAATTCCAGCTCGCCGCCGCGGATGGCGTTGATGTTGAACACCGAGCCGCCGGTGGATTCGACGCCGCAGCGGATCCCGTGCTCGGAGCGACCGCGGTTCACCAGACGGCAGATCGCGCCGCCGGTCGGGTAGTAGACGCCAGTGACGCCGCCGGTGCCGATCGAGATGAACGTCTGCTCCTGCGCGGTGGCTGCGCTCGCGCCGATCGCGGTGGCGGCGGCCACGAGGGCGCCGATGAGGGGTTTGGTCATGTCGTGTGTCTCCCTGGAAAGTGTCCGAGATTCGGCTCTCGCGTGTCAGTGAAACATTTCATTGCGAAGGGTCAAGTTAAACAATACAAATGTATCACGCCTGCCAACCCCACGACCTAAGTCGAAACCCCTTCGAGTAAAGACCCGGGAGGCCGAACTGCCGACAGCTTCTTCGCTAGACGATCTGGCCCGCGCGCTGCGCCAGCTCGGCCGCAGCGGCACACCGCGCGTCGCGGCGCTGGCACGCTGGGCGTCGGATCAACCCGAAGAGATCGCGTTGAATTCCGTGCGAAGCCTCGCCGAGCGCTCGGGGGCCAATGCCAACACGGTGGTGCGCCTGTCACAGGCGCTTGGGTTTGCGGGGTACGAAGCCTGCCGCAATGCCTTTCAGGATGCGCTGCGGCAGGGCGGCGAGTTCTATGGCAAGCGGGCGGAGGAGCTTTCGGGTCGGGACAGCGCCTCGGTGCTCGATGCGATCCGCGAGGCGGGGCACCGCAACCTAGAGTCGGCCTTTACCCCCGAGAGCCGGGTGGCGATAGACAAGGCCGCGCGGATCATGCTCGAGGCGCGGCAGGTCTACGTGGTGGGGGTCCGCAGCTGCTACGCGATTGCCGACTACCTCGGCTATACTGCCCGCATGGCCTTCGACAATTTCGCGCCGCGGGCGGGCACGCCGGGGGACATCCGCGACCGGATCGCCCTGGCGGGGCCCGGCGACGTGGTCCTGTCGATCAGCTTCCGGCATTACTCGGTCGAGACCATCGCGGCGCATGACCTGGCGCTGCGCCAGGGGGCGCGGACGGTTGCCATCACCGACGATCCCCGGGGGCCTCTGGCGCGTGGGGCAGAGGTGGTGATGCTGCCCGAGATGCACGGGCCGCAGCCCTTGCCGAGCATGATCGGCGCCTTTGCCCTGGCCGAAGCGCTGGTGGCGAGCATGGTGGTGCAATCGGACCGGGCGCTGGGGAACATCACCCGCTTCGAGCAGCGGCTGCACGAGGCGGGGGCATATCTCTAGGCTTTCGAAAGCAGGGCGCCAAGATCCTCGGCCTCAGCTCCCTTCGCGCGCCAGCGCTCCCTTCGGGACGAGCCGGGGCCGCAAAGAAAGACACCGCGCCGGAGGGGCGCGATGCTGTGGGGCCTTCGTCTCTGGCTTGGCTCAGAAGCCGAGCGCCATCCCGTCCTTGCGACTGTCGCTGCCGCCAGAGAGCAGGCCGGTCTCGGCGTCGATGCGGATCGCCTGACTGCCGCCGATCGGGCTGGTCATCACCTTGAGCTTGTGGCCGCGTTTTTCCAACTCGGCGCGGGCGTCGGCCGACACACCCGGCTCGACCTGCAACTCGCCGTCATGGGCGAAGCTGCGCGGTGCATCCATCGCCGCCTGCAGGTCGAGGCCGAGATCGAGCACCCCCGACAGGAAGGCCGCATGGCCGGCCGCCTGATACTGTCCGCCCATGACGCCGAAGGGCATGACCACCTCGCCGTCCTTGCGCAGCATGCCGGGGATAATGGTGTGCATCGGGCGTTTCTTCGGCGCGATGGCGTTGGGGTGACCCTCGATCAGCCGGAACGACGCGCCGCGCGAGTGGAAGAGCACGCCGGTCTCGGGGTCGAGCCGGGTCGAGCCGAAACCGTGGAAGATCGAGTTGATGAAGGACAGCGCGTTGCCCTCGGCATCGACCACGCAGAGATAGATCGTGTCCTTGTGCTCGGGCTCGTCCCAGAGGGCGGGCTCCATGGCGCGGGTCATGTCGATGCGCGCGGCGAGGGTGTCGACCACCTCGTCCGAGAGCAGCGTATCGACCACGTCCGGGCAGCTGGCCGGGTCGGCGATCAGCGCGTCGCGGTGGTGGTAGGCGAGCTTGGTGGCCTCGGCGTGCAGGTGGATGCGGTCCGCCTCGGACATCTGACGGCCCATGTCGAACTTCGACAGGATGCGCAGGATCAGCAGCGCGGCGAGGCCCTGGCCGTTGGGCGGGCATTCGATCACCTCATGACCGGCGTAGCTGGCCGAGATCGGGTCGGTCCAGAAGGCCTGGTCGGTGGCCTCGTGGAAGTCCTGGGTCGTATGCAGCCCGCCGAGCGACTGCAGGTGGGTGGCCATCTTCGCGGCGGTCTCGCCCTGGTAGAAGCCTGCGGCGCCCTTGGAGGCGATCTCGCGCAGGCGGTCCGCCAGCAAGGGCTGGGCGTGGCGTTCACCCGCGACGGGAGCGCGGCCGTTCGGCAAGAAGACCTTGGCGGCGTGCTCGTCCTTTCCGACCAGCTCGGCAGCCTCGGCCCAGTCCTGCGCGACGCGCGGGGTCACCGCGTAGCCGTTCTCGGCATAGCCGATGGCGCGGGCGAAGAGCCGCTCGAGCGGCATCGTGCCATGGTCGGCATGCAGCAGGCACCAGGCCGAGATGGCCCCGGGGATGGTCACCGAATGCGGGCTGGTCTGGGGAATTTCATCGCCGAGGCCCGCCTCCTTCAGCGCCGCGACCGTGGCGGCGGCCGGGGCGCGGCCCGAGCCGTTCAGCGCCTTCACCGGACCGCCCTTCGGCGCGTAAAGCGCGAAGCAGTCACCGCCGATGCCGGTCATCAGCGGATCGACCACGCATTGCACCGCCACGGCGGCGAGGGCCGCATCGACGGCGCTGCCGCCAGCCGAGAGGATCTCAATACCGGCTGCCGTCGAGAGCGGATGCGAGGTGGCAATCATCGCCTGCGAGGCCAGCGTGCTGGGGCGTTTGGCGGAGAAGAAGTCGAACATTCTTGGATCGTCCTGTCGGATATAAAAAGTGCCGAGATTTAGTTGTCCGTGAGTGATGGCGGTCTCGGCAGAGTCTCGTCAAGTGTCTGATGGGGAAAGCGGGTGCAGGCAGGCCACGGCGCGGCCCGTTCCCAGCGTTCCCAGTTGCGGGTCGCGGGTGCGACAATCGTCCTGCGCCATGGGGCAGCGGGTTGAGAAGCGGCAGCCCTTCGGCAGGTCAAGCGGGCTCGGGATTTCGCCGGGCAGCGGCTCGGGGATCGGCTCGAAGAAGCGCGGCGCGGCGCCCCGAAGGGCGGCGGCGTAGGGGTGCGCCGGAGCGTTCAGCACGGCGTCGGTCGGGCCGGTCTCGACGATGCGGCCAAGGTACATGATGGCGATCTGCTCGCAGAGATAGCTCGCCACGCCAAGATCGTGGGTGATGAAGACCAGCGTGAGGCCCATCTCCTGCTGCAGTTTGCGCAGCAGCGTCAGGAGCTGCGCCTGGGTCGACACGTCAAGGCCCGAGACCGCTTCGTCCGCCACCAGCACCGAGGGCTCGGAGGCCAGCGCGCGGGCGATGGCGACGCGGCGCACCTGCCCTCCGGAAAGGCCCGACGGGTAGCGCTTGGCGGCATCGGCGGGCAGGCCGACGCGCTCCAGCAGGTCGGCCACGCGGGTCTCTTCCTGCGCCTTCGGCACAATGCCGAAGTGGCGCAGCGGCTCGGCGATCAGCGCGCCGACGGTCATCCGCGGGTCGAGCGAGCTGCGGGCGTCCTGGTAGACCATTGCGACGTCGCGGGCGAAGCGCGTGCCTTCGGCGCGTACCTCGCGGATCGGGCGGCCGTGATAGAGCGCGCGGCCACCGCTCGGCGCGTCGAGCCCCAGCAGCATGCGCAGCAGGGTGGACTTGCCCGAGCCGCTTTCGCCGACAAACGCCAGCGAGGCCCCCTTTTCGACGCTGAGCCGGACGCCGTCAAGGGCACGCAGCCCGACCTTCTCGCGGGTGAAACGGCGGCCCGGCGGGCGGATCTGGAAGACCTTCTCGACCTCGATCAGCTCGAAGACGGGGGCGGTGCGGGACGGGGCTGCCGGGGCGGCGGTATCAAGCATCATTCCGGGTTCCAGCAGGCAAAGAGGTGGTCGCGCGCGTCGCTGCGCGCGGGATCGGCGGGGGTGAGCGGCGGCGCTTCGCGCGCGCATCGGTCCAGCGCGCGGGGGCAGCGGGTGGCGAAACGGCATCCGGCGGGCATCTGGTCGTGCGAGGGCACGGTGCCTTCGGGCGCCTGCAGATCCTTGCGCCCGATCTCGAGCACGCAGCTTTCGAGCTGGCGGGTATAGGGATGCCTGTGGCGCTTCAGCACCTCCTCGGAGGGGCCGGATTCGACCACCTGTCCGGCGTAGAGCACCACGATCCGGTCGCAGGACTGGCTGGCCAGCGCCAGATCGTGCAGCACGAAGATGCAGCTCGCGCCGCGTTCGCGGGTGAGCTTCAGGATCAGCCGGATGATCTGCGCCTGGATGGTCACGTCGAGCGCCGAGGTCGGCTCGTCGGCGAGCAGCAGGTCGGGGTTGCAGGCGAGCGCGATGGCCACCATCACCCGCTGCTGCATCCCGCCCGAGAGCTGGTGCGGAAAGGCCGAGAGCCGCGCTTCGGCGTCGTTGATGCCCACTTGAGTGAAAAGCTCAATCGCGCGGATGCGGGCCTCGCTGCGCGATAGGCCGAGGTTGCGGCGCAGCGTGGTGATCAGTTGCCGGCCCACGGTATAGGCCGGGTTCAGCGCCGCGCCGGCGTCCTGGAAGATCATCGACAGGCGCTGGCCGCGCAGCTTCACCATCTCGCGCTTGCGCATCGACAGCAGGTCGCCCGCCCCCTGGAGATCTGCGGTGCCCTCGACCTCGGCCCCGTCGAGAAGCTGCATGAGCGCGGTGGCGATGGTCGACTTGCCCGCGCCGCTCTCGCCCACCAGCGCCAGCGTCTCACCCTTGGCGAGCGAGAGGCTCACCCGGTCGAGGATCTTTGCCGGACCGCGGTGCACGGTCAGCTCCGAGACGTTCAGCAGCGCCTCGGCGTTGATCTGTTGCAACATCATGCGCCCCTCCGGCTCTTGGGGTCGTATTCCTCGCGGATGCCGTCGCCGACGATCGACAGGGCGATCAACAGCAGAGCGAGCGCGAAGCCGGGCATGGCCGACATCCACGGCGCGAAGCTGACGAAGTCACGGCCCTCGGCGATCATCAGCCCCCAGTCGGGGGTCGGGGGTGTCACGCCGATGCCGAGGAACGACAGCGAGGACGACACGAGGATGGCCTCGGAGATGCGGATGGTGACCTGCACGGCGAGCGGGAAAACCACGTTTGGCAGGATGTGGCGGCGGATCACCTGCAGCGAGGGGATCGACATCAGCTGTGCCGCTTCGACGAAGCCCTGCACCTTCACCTGCATGACGTCGGCGCGGACGGTGCGCGAGAAGGGCCCGATCATCGACAGGCCCACGGCGATCACCACCTTGTCGACGCCCTGTCCCAGGATGGCGATGAAGGCGACGGCAAGGATCAGCGAGGGCAGGGCGAGGATGGAATCGATGAGCCGCATCAGCGACCATTCCACCCAGCCGCCCGAAAGCCCGGCGGCAAGGCCGATCACCAGCCCTCCGGCGGCGCCGATCAGCACCGAGAAGAGGCCAATCACCAGCGCATAGCGGGCGCCATAGATGACCCGCGACAGTATGTCCTGCCCGTAGCTGTCGGTGCCCAGTGGATGCGCGCCCGAAGGCGGCTGCATCATGGCGTCCATCGACTGCATCACCGGATCGTAGGGCGCAACATGCGGCGCGAAGATCGCGGCCAGCAGGTAGGCGGCGGCGATGACCAGCGCGACGGTGAAGAAGGGGCGGCGCACGAAGATCGAGCGGCGCTTGCGGCTCTGCGCCTGCGGTGCCGGCCCGGCGGGCGGCAGCGTCGCGGGGGCCGGGGCGTTGGTGGCCTCTGCGCTCATTTGCGGTCTCTCAATCTGGGGTCGAGGATCGGATAGGAGAGGTCGACCAGCAGGTTGACCCCGATGAAGAGGAAGGCGGTCATCATCACTCCGGCCTGCACCACCATGTACTCGCGCCCCAGCACCGCCGAGGTCAGCATCTGGCCTATGCCCGGCAGGTTGAAGACGGTCTCGGTCAGCACCGTGCCCTGCAGCAGCGTGCCGAGCTGCAGCCCGAGGATGGTGACCAGCGGCATGGCGATGTTGCGCACGCCGTGCACCCAGATCACCCGCCAGCCGGGCTCGCCGCGCGCGCGGGCGGCGGCGATATAGGGCTGGTCGAGCACCTCGATCAGCGTGGCGCGGGTCAGGCGCGTGATCATCGCGATGAAGTAGGTGGAAAGCGTCAGACCCGGCAGGATCATGTGGTAGACGCCGGTCCAGAAGTCCTCCCAGGGCGAGACATAGCCCATCACCGGGAACCAGCCGAGCCGCACCCCGAAGAACCAGATCAGCAGGATGCCAAGCAGGAAGGACGGAAAGGCGGTGCCGGTCAGGGCAAAGACCGCCGAACCCGCATCGAAGGCGGTGTCCTTCTTGACCGCCGAGAGAACCCCCAGCGGCACGCCGATCAGCACCGCGAAGACGAGCGAGAAGCTCGCCAGCGTCAGCGTCACCGGCAGCGCTTCCTTGAAGGCATAGGTGAAGATGTCGGTGCGGGCGACGAAGGAGGTGCCCCAGTCGCCCTGCACGAAGTTCTTTGCCCAATCGGCGTATTGCGCCAGGAAGGGCCGGTCCAGACCCATTTCGGCGGTGAGCGACTCGTAGGACTCCTGCGAGTATTCCGAGCCGAGCATGATCTGCACCGGGTCGCCCGGCGCCAGCTTCAGCAGACCGAAGGTGGCGACCGAGACGATGAACAGCACGACGAGCGTCTGCCCGAGCTTTCCGAGGGTCTGGACCAGCAGCATCAGGCGAGGCTCACCGTATGCAGGTTCACGAGGTCGGCGGGGATGTAGTTGAAGCCCTGCACCTTGTCCGAGAAGACCTTGTAGATCGGCATATGCGCCATGATCGCGATCGGCGCCTCATCCATCAGCAGATCCTCTGCCGCATAGTAGAGCTTGGCCCGCTCCTCTGTTTCCAGGATCACCTGCGCCTGCTTGCACAGGTCGTCGAACTCGGTGTTGACCCAGCCGCAGAAGTTCCAGGCGCCGTCCGACTTGAACTCGGGGTAGATCGTCTCGTCGGGGTCGAGGTCGGCCACCCATTCGAAGTCGTAGAGGTCGAAGTCGCCCTCGTTGCGGCGCTTGACCCAGGCGGCGGGCTCGATCAGCTCGAGCTTCACCTTGATGCCGATCTCGGCCAGCATCGGCGCCACGGTCTGCGCGATGCGCGTGCCGACCGGGCCGCGCTCGGCCATCATGTAGGTCACTTCGATCTCGTCCTGGTTTTCCGCCTTGGCGCGGAATTCCTTGGCCTTGTCGAGGTCGAACCACTGGCCGCGGCCCGAGGTGGCGATCTCGGGGTCGAAGAAGCCGCTCATCGGCGGGGAGATCGGGGTATAGGCCTGCTGGGCACGGCCGAAGTAGGCCTGTTTCACCAGCTTTTCGCGGTCCAGCGCCCAGGCGACGGCGCGGCGCAGGTTGATGTCGGTGAAGGGGCCTTTCTTGCAGTTCATGCCGACGAAGGTGTAGTTGCCCTCGATCTCGCCGTAGAGCTTCGCCTTGGGGAAGGCGTCGACTTGGTCGACCAGCTGCATCGGGCAGTCGGTCATGCCGTGGATCTGGCCCGACATCAGCGCGGCGAGCGCGGTCGAGGCCTCGTTCATCAGCACGAAGGTGACGCGCTCGAGCTTTGGCATGTCCGGCTCGAAGTACTCGGTGTTGGCCTCGAGCTCGATGGCGTCATTCTCGCGCCAGGACACGAACTTGAACGGGCCGGTGCCAACCGGGTTGCGGCCGTAATCGGTGCCGTATTTCTGCGCGGCGGCGGGGCTGACGATGGTGCCGGCGCGGCCGGTCGAGCCGTTAAGCGCCACGGGCAGGAAGGCATAGGGTTGCGAGAAGTGCAGCTTGACGGTCAGATCGTCGACGATCTCGATCTCTTCCAGAAGCTCCAGCTTCCAGGCGTGCGGCGACTTGGGCTCGCCTTCTTTCACCCGCAGCAGCGAGAACTTCACCGCCTCGGCGTCGCAGGGGGTGCCGTCGTGGAACTTGACGCCCTCGCGCAGCTTGAAGACGTGGGTCTTGTCGTCCTCGAGATCCCAGGTCTCGGCCAGATCGGGCTCGAAGGTCACCTGCTCGCCGTCATAGGAGATCTTCAGAAGGCCATTGTGGATGTTGTTGATGATCTGGATCGCCGACAGGAAGCCGGTGAAATGCGGATCAAGCGTGTCGATCACCTTGACCGAGGCGATCTTGAGGTGTCCGCTCTGCTGGGCGCGGGCAATCCCGGGGAAGGATCCCGCGCTCGTCGCGGCGACGATGCCGGCGCCGAGACCCTTGAGCACGGCGCGACGGCCGAGCCGGGCCGAGAGGCGCTCGGCCAGCACTTTCTTGTGGTCGACTTGCGTCATGTCTTGTCTCTCCTGTTGGCATGGTCTCCTCCCATGTCGAAACAAACCCATCGGGCCCCGCCTGTCCGGTTGTCCCGGCTCTGAGGTGCTAACAGCCCAATTGGACGGCGTTTTTTCGTGTTTCCTCCTGTACCGACCTGTTGTCTCGTGATTTCAGGTTGTGAGGACATGTATACATAAGCAAGATAAAAGTGTTCATTTCGACGGGGGCGGGGCGCATATGATTATTCGGACGGCAGAAAGCATTTTCGACAGTCTGGTGGATCAGATCGTGGCAGGGCGGATGAAGCCCGGAGAGCCGCTGGCCGAGCAGGCGCTGGCCGAGCAGTTCGGCGTCTCGCGCACCCCGGTCCGCGAGGCCCTGCACCGGCTCGAACAGGCCAACCTCGCCGAGCGCGGCGCGCGGCGCGCTTTCGTGGTGCGCCAGATGAAGGCCAGCGATCTCGCCGAACTGTTCGAAGCGGTGGGAGAGGTGGAAAGCGTGCTGGCCGCGCTGGCGGCGCACCGGATGACCGAGATCGAGCGGCGCCACATGCTGGCCATCCTTGAGGAAGGCAAGACCTGCGGCGAAGACCCGGAGCGCTACGGGCTGATCAACGCGCGGTTCCATGCGGCGCTGACGACCGGCGCGCGCAATGCCGCGCTGGCCTCGGTGCTGGACGAGCTGAACCTGCGCACCCAAGCGTGGAGGGAGGCGAACTTCCACGTGGATGCCTCGCGCCTATCGAGCTCGCGCGCCGAGCATGACGCCATCGCCGAGGCGATCATGCGGCAGGACGCCGAGGCCGCGCGCGGGCTGATGCGCAGCCATGTCGCCGCTTCCTATATGGTTCTAGCCGACATCCTGTCGCGCCGCGGGGACTGAGGCCGCCGCGCGCGCGACCCGGCAGAAATCCCCTCGCCACAGGCACAGGGGCATGGCACTCTCAGGGCGGGTCACCTATTTCGATGCCTGAAAGGATTTTGCCATGCATTCCAGACATCTCTGTGCGGTTCTGATCGCGCTCACCGTCGTGGCTCTCGGCTCGGGATCGCCGGCGCTGGCCCATTCGGGGGATGCTGCCGCGGGGGGCTTCGTGACGGGCTTCCTGCACCCGATCCTCGGCTGGGACCACGTGATCGCCATGGTGGCGGTGGGGCTCTGGGGCGCCTTTCTCGGCGCGCCCGCGGTCTGGCTGCTGCCGGTGACCTTCCCGCTGGTCATGGCGCTTGGCGGGATGTTGGGCGCGGCGGGGGTGCCGCTGCCGGGGATCGAGACGGGGATCGCCGCCTCGGGTCTGGTGATCGGGCTTGCGGTGCTCTTCGCGGCGCGTCCGCCGCTGCCAGTGGCGGCCGCGATCGTCGCGGTCTTCGCGATCTTCCACGGCCATGCCCATGGGACCGAGATGCCCGGTGCGGTGAGCCCACTGGCCTATGCGGGCGGCTTCGTGATCGGCACCGGGCTTTTGCACCTCTGCGGCATCGCCTTCGGAATGCTGACCCGCTCGCGCCCCGGCACGCTGGCCGTGCGCGGCGCTGGCGGGGTGATCGCGGCACTCGGCGCGGGCTTCCTGACCGGCGCGCTGTGAGGCGGACGGCCCTCGCGGCGGTCGCTGCGCTTGCGCTGACGCCGGGGGCCGCGCTCGCGCATGACGCCTTCGGAGACCTCGGGCCGTTCTACTCGGGGCTGCTGCATCCGGTGATGGCGCCGCTGCAGACGCTTCTGCTTGTGGCCGTGGCGCTGCTTCTGGCTCGGCAGCCGCTGGCCTCGGTGCGGCGCGCCTATCCGGCGCTGGTGCTGGCGGGGGCGGCGGGACTCGTGCTGCACGGGGTCTGGCCGGAGGTCGCGACGTCGATGCGGATCGGTGCCCTTCTGGCCATTGCGCTGGGGGCGCTGGCGCTATGGGGGATCGCGCTGCCGGGGGCATTGCTCGCGGCGCTCGCCATGGCGGGCGCTGCGCTTGCGGCGCTCTCGGGGGATGCGCCGTCGGCCACGCGCGAGGGGTTGCTCGGCGCGCTCGGCGGCGTCCTCGGGATCGCCGCCTTCGTGCTGCTTATGTGGGGTGCGCTCGACCTGCTGCAAGCGCGGTTGGGGCGGATCTCAGGCGCAGTCTGCGCCGCATGGCTCATTGCGATCGGCGGCATGGCGGCGGTGCTGCCAGGCTGACCGCTCAGGCGGCGCCCACGGTCTCGGCAGTCTGCAGGGCCGTGCGCAGCCCGGCAGGGTTGATCGGCTTCAGGCAGCATCCGGCCTGCGGGTACTTGGCGTGGATCTCGTCGTCGTAGACATGGCCCGACTGGAACACCAGCCCCACGCCCATGTCGCGCAGCCGATCCGCGAGGGGGAAGACCTCGCCATCCTTCAGGCGCACGTCCAGAAGAGCGATGTCGGGTCGCTGGTCTCCCAGCGCGGCAAAGGCCTCGCGCAACCCGGGGAAGGGGCCGATCACCTCGTAGCCGAAGTCCTCGACCAGCATCTGCAGGTCCATGGCGACGATCACCTCGTCTTCGCAAATCATAACACGGCCTCGGGTCGTGGTCGTCTCACCGCTCGTCAGGGACATAACGCAGCACCATCCTTCTTTCGTAGTCGCTGAAGTCTACGGACACCGTTCCGCCCAGCTGAACCGCAGAAAGCTGGACCAGCGTCGAGCCGAAGCCCGCTGCTCCGTCGTCTGGTTCAACCCGCGCTTCGTGAATTTCGTTCCACACCAGTTCGACAAATCTTCCGTCGCGGCGCCACGAGACCTCGAGCCGCCCCGGCGTGTGGCCCAGAACGCCGTATTTCGCCGCATTGGTCGACCATTCGTGCAGCAGGAGCGAGAGCGAGGTAAGCTCCTGCGTGGCCACCGGGATCTCGGGGCCGCCGGGGCTCAGCTCCTGGTCGCTGCGGTAGGGCGCGAGCGAGGCGCGGATCGCGTCCTCGAGCCCGAATTTGCGTCCGCTCGGGGTCTTCTGCGTGAGGTCATGCGAGCGTGCGAGGGCGTTGATCCGGGTCTGAACCCCCTCGACGAGGTCCGGCACATTCTCGGCCCGCCGCCCTGCCATCCGCACCATGCTCGAGATGATCGAGAACATGTTCTTCACGCGGTGGTTCATCTCGCGCAGCATCATCTCGCGCACGTCCTTGGCGTCCTGCTCCTTGGTGACATCAAAGAGCACGCCGAGTACCCGCTCGGCGTGCGGCGTGGCAATGCGGCGGCCGACGATCTCGATCGAGCGCGCATGCGCGCCGAGCCCGCTGAGCCGGGCCACCACGTCGATGGGTTCGCCGCGGTCGATGGCCGCCTCGATGGCGGCGCGCACGTCGTCCCGGCTGTCTTCGACGATCGATTGCAGCAGCCGCTCAAGGGGCTGGGTGTGATCCTCGACCCCGAGCAGGGCGCAGCCAGAGTCGTCCAGCGTGACCGTGCCGCCGCGCGGATCGCACTCCCAGACCGCCATCCCTGAAACATCCAGCGCCAGCCGCAGCCGTTCGCCCTCGTGCTTGAGCGCCGTCTCGAGACGCAAGGCATCGGTCACCTCGGTGAAGACCAGCGTGGCGCCGTTGAGGTGGCCGTCGCGGCTGCGATAGGGGGTGATGACCAGCGACCAGGTGCGCGACTCGCTCCGGTCGCTGACCCGCATGTGGCCCAGCTCGCCGGTACGCATCACGTCTGAAATGGCCTGCAGCACCTCTTCGTTGCGGCGCAGCGAAGAGGTCACCTCGGCCAGCGGTCGGCCCCGGTCGGCTCCGCGGAAGGGATAGATCGACTGGATGGCGTCGGTGAAGTTGCGGATCGCCATCTTGGAGTCGACCACCACCAGCGGCAGTGCCGTGGAGGCGAAGAAGTTCGACAGGTCGGCATTGGCCACCGAAAGCTCGTCGACCTTGCTCTTGAGCTCGTCGTTGACCGTCGAGAGCTCCTCGTTGGTCGACTGCAGCTCCTCGTTCATCGACATCATTTCTTCGTTGGAGCTTTTCAGCTCTTCGTTCGCGGTCTCCAGTTCCTCGACCGTGGTGTGGAGCCGGGCCCGGGTGTCGCGCAACTCGTGTTCGAGGCTCTGCACGTGGCTGTCGGTGGAATCGAGTTCCTCGAACGCGTCATCCTCCAGTGCCTCGAAGCGGTCGCGTTCGCGGAACACCAGAAGGATGCTGCCATCTTCCAGAGGGTCGGCGATCAGATCGAAGGCTTGCGTGCCGAACTCGGAGCGCGCCGAGAGATCCCGCGAAATCGTGCGCTTCTTGCTGCGTGCCACCTGCCGCAGGATCGCCGAAAGCGCCTCGCGCACGCCGGAGCGGGCGAGCGAGGGGGCGAAATTCTCGCTTTCGGGGCCGGGCGTGACCTCGAGGTATTTGCCGAGCCGCCCGGTGGACCGCAGGATCTCGCCGCGCACGGTGACCCGCAGTGTGGGCGGGGCGTAGACCGAGAGGATGCGCTCGGCCACGTCGCTTTCCTGCCAGTCGAGACGGGCAGGGGGCTCGGCGTTGTCGGCGGCGTGGCGGCGGCCCGACGGTTGGCTGCGCTGCGCGCTGCGCAGGTGCAGCGGGTACTCGGGGCGGCCAGTGTTGCGCTGGAAGATGCGCGCGCCCTGGTCGAGCGGCTTGAAGACATGGTCGTGCCGGCCCACCGTCTCGGACGGACCAAGGAACAGCGTCGCGCCGGGCTTGAGGGCGTAATGGAAGATCGGCAGGGCGGTCGATTGCAACTGGTCGCCGAAGTAGATCAGCAAGTTGCGGCAGGACAGAAGGTCTATGTTCGAGAACGGCGGGTCACGGACAATGGAATGCACCGAGAAGCGGATCATGTCGCGGATCTTGGCCGACATGCGGAAGCGCCCGTCGAGCGCAACGGTATAAAGGTCGCGCATCTCCTCGGGGATGTCGGCCAGGGCCGACTGCGGGTAAACCGCCTCGCGGGCGATGCGCAGCATCTGCTCGTCGATGTCGGTGGCGAAGATCTGGATCTTCGCCGAGCGCTTTTGCTTGCGTGCCTCCTCGGCGAACATCATCGCGAAGGTATAGGCTTCCTCGCCGCTGGAGCAGCCCGGGATCCAGACGCGGATCTCGTCCTCGTTGCCGGCGTTGCGTATCAGCGGCGCCACGGCCAGCTCGCGCAGGCGTTCGAAATGCTCAGGATCGCGGAAGAAACGGGTGACGTTGATCAGCAGCTCGCGGAAGAGGATTTCGCATTCGCGGGAATCCGAGCGCACCCGCTTGAGGTAGGCGCTTGCGTCGTCGAGATCGAGCACCTGGATACGCCGCTGCACGCGTCGGATCAGCGTCGACTTCTTGTAGCCCGAGAAATCATGCCCGACGAAGTTGCGCACCACCCCGCAGATGTCCTCGAGATGCGCCTCGACCGTATTGGCGAGTTGGCGGTCGGCGGTGTCGACCAGCGTGTGCGCATAGAATTGCTCGATCGCCTCGACGATCTCGCCAGGACGGCGGACGAAATCCACCAGCCCGGTGGCCTGGGCCGAGGTCGGCATGCCATCGTATTTCGCGGTGTCAGGCTCCTGCACGAGGCACAGCCCGCCATGCTCCTTGATCGCCCGCAGCCCGGCGCTGCCGTCGGCGCCGGTGCCCGAGAGGATCACGCAGGCAGCAAAGCGCCCCTGGTCGAGCGCGAGGCTCTCGAAGAAGTCGTCGATCGGCCGGCGAAGGCCGCGCGGCTGCGCGAACTCGGTGAGGTTCAGCACCCCTTTGGTGACCGAGAGCCCGTGGCCGGGCGGGATGATGTAGACATTGCCCGCGGTGATCCTCTCGCCGCCCGAGGCCTGGCGCACGCGCAGCTCCGTATGGCGTGCGAGCAACTCGGCCAGCAGACTCTCGTGGTTCGGATCGAGGTGCTGGATGACCACATAGGCGAGGTTGCTCGAGGCGCGTGCCGCGGTCAGCATTTCGCGGATCGCCTCCAGCCCGCCCGCCGAGGCGCCGATACCGACGATGCACAGGCGCTCGCTGTCGCCCTTCCCGGCCTGCGCCTGTTGCGCCTCCTTGTCCTTCATGCCTGCTCTTTCCTCGGCGATGCGGCCAGGCGGCCCGCCGGCTTGCGTGTCAGTCTTCGTCGGTGTCGAGGGAGAGCCGCGCCAGAAGGGCAACGGACTCCGAAATCATTTGTGCCGAGCCGATGATCGCCAACCCGAATTCGCGGCTGATCTGCTCGAGATCGTCGAGGGTGCGGGTCAACTCCATGTCGTTCTGCGGCAGCTTGTTGCGGCGCATCGCGGTCGTCATGTCGAACTGCGAGGCGAGCAGGAAGCGCGGGCTTTCGTCGCGGTCGAGGAGCCGCGTCATGAAGACGAAGTTGAAGAAGCTCGTGCCGTCCTTGCGGTAGTTGAGGATCGGGAAGCGGCCGCTGTGCGGCTCTTTGCCGCGCACAAACTCACGCAGGGGGCGGCGCATCTCCTCGGTCGTGTCCGCGCCCTGCAGGAACCGGCAATTGTGCCCGATCACCTCGTCGGCGGCATAGCCGGTGAGCGTGCAGAAGGCCTCGTTCACCAGGACCAGCGGGGCGTCTTCGCCGATCCGCGACACGGCAAGGGCAACGCGCGCGGAGCGCATGTAATCGCCGAGGGGTTTGGGAAGGCTGTCTTGGGCTGTCATCTCGGCAGTGTGTCTGGTCGGCGGTGGGGCTGGCAAGAGGGCGGATTGGCGGCGCGCGGGCGGGCTGCCGTAAAGATGCACTGCGGCGGCCACAAGGCAAGACGGCCTCCACCAGAATTTGTCACGACGACTCGCGGCGGACAGCGCTGACCCACGTTCCCTGGGGTGCGAGTCCTCGGGGAGCCGGTCCTCACGGGTGGCGCTCATGGGATGTGCCTGCGTTGTGCCTTGGCGACACTGCGCGAGTCCCATCCGACTCGGCCAAGCTTGGGTGCGAGTGTGGACACCCTTGTTGATAACTCTGTGGGCGTCGCAAGATGTGGGTTTCGGGGCGTTTGGCGGACCCTGCGGAAGCCGCGCCGTCGGGTGGGGATGCACAGAAAAATAGAAACGTATCTTGTTGTTATTGCGCAGTTATCCAGGAATCTCGCAAAAACTTCGGTCTCTTCGGAAAAATCCGCTTGCAGGCCCCGGGGGGTATCCGTAAAAGGCCCCTCACCGGCGGCGCTGAGGCGCACGACGGGACGCCAGACGGGGCGGCGGCGAGCGGAAACGCGGGGCTGGCGCAGACGAGGCGGACAGGAAATTCGAGAGACGGGCAGGCGGGCGCGCCGGAAGTTAGGGCGCACTGGTCTGGTTTTGTCTCTCACGCTCTTTGACATCGCAGATATCTGAAGAGATATGCGGGCGGC
>NZ_JAAGOV010000056.1:0-45482 GCF_010500785.1 Salipiger sp. PrR003 | reverse complement strand
CATTCCCAAATGCACAGGGTGGCGATCAGTCCCACACCCCAGCCACACGCGCCATTGCCGCGCGAGCGGCTTCGTCCGAGGGCCGAAAGCAGCGGCGCTTCCGGCTGAGGCCCCGCACCTGCGCATCACGCAGCCCCTCTCTTATTCGCGAAGGTCTCGAGGCGAGGTCACTTCGCCGCTGCATCGCCAGCCGCAGTCGAGAGAAGTGCTTCAAGGAGCCCTGGTTCAAGCCAATCCCGGTCCTCCAGAACCTCTGCATCGACAACGGTCGGCTGGCGCTTCAGCTCTTCCAGGCCAGAGGCCATGATGCGTGACATACGATATCCGCCGCGATGGCATAGATAGACGGAACCTGATCGACCAAGGAAGCGGTATTCGACGTCATCCGCATCAATGGCTTGGATGCCGGAGTTTATGCGCCACGCATCCCCGTCGAGATACCCCCCGCGCCAGCCACCCAACACTCTGAGCTGAGTGAAAGCTCTGTCCCGCGTCGCAAACGAAACTTTCAGGATCACCCAGTCGTCAGGTGAATAGTCCATGCGCGTCTTCTCCATAGTTCGATTTCGGGAGTGCGATATGTGGGGCGTGACACCGCCGGCCAGGGACGAAGCTCGATGCAAAGACTGCATCGGGGTGTGCGCTCGTTATGCCGTGAAGCGGGGTGACCGAGGGCTTTGGGGGATCCCGTTACAGCTCGACCGCAACGCTGGCCAAGTGGCCTGGTCTGTCTCGCAAGTGGTATGCCTAGCGTGGCGAAGCCGCTCGTCACCTACTTGTCGTCGAACGGAGCCAGGATCGTTCTCAAGAACTCATATGTCTCTTCCGCCACGTCCTCCGCAGCTGAAGCAGGCAGGTCGTGATACCAGAACGACATTGGCAGGGTTTCTTGAATCCAAGCGGGCTCCCCGTAGGTGTTGCGGAGACGAGTGATAAATTCCGCAAACTCGGCCTCATGGGCTTTGATGGCTTGGCTCCGGGGGCCAGTAAGTTTTTCGCAGTGAACGAAGACAGTGCATTTTTCGCCCAGAACCAGCGCGTAAATGCATGGGATCTGATGAGCTTCGCAGTAGTTGGCATGATCCGTCACATCATGGCGGTCATATGTCGTGATGAGGTATTTCATTCCCCGTCTTTCTCCTTGTTTTGTTGGCTTCTTGGTTTCGTGGAGGGAAGGTCAGCTGCGATAGCGACATCGCGCTCGAAAACCGCGCCGTAGTCCTGCCCGTCTGGACTGAAGGGCTCGATCCCCGCAGCCGCCAGCTTGGGCCGGAGCGCCTGCCAGGGCATGCCAAGCTCGACGGCCAGGCCGCGCAGGGTCACGAACCGCTCATGGAAAGCGGCGAGGTCGCCTGGTGCCAGGAAGCGCTGCCGCGCATTGGTCTTGGGGTGTCGGCCTTCCGTGGACGGGATATGCCCTTCGCGCACCAGCCGCATGGCGGCGGAGCGTGTCAGACCGCACTGGCGGGCGAAGACATCGATACTGAGACCCGGCGCCTCGGGGCGATCCAGAAGGCGCTCGATCTCACCTTTCGTGACCACGATGCTGGCGTAGCCATCACGCTTGGTGTGCCGACCGATCCGCTGAACCCTGCCGCCCTCGAGCAGTTTCAGGACCATGCCTGGGGAGACCTTCAGGCTTTGCGCGGTCGTCGGGATGTCATCCCAGCCGTGCATGTTCACGTAGATCGGCTCGGCACCGGTCAGCAGGCTTTCCAGATGCAGGTGCGCGGCACGGATGTCCCAGAGTGGCTTGTGATCTCCACCGTCGATCGCGGGCGGGAAATGGCCCTCTTTTCGCAAAAGTTCGAACTGCGAGCGGGACATGTTCAATGCTTCCTGGAAGTCCTTTGCGGACACCAGGGTGTTGATCCGGTCGAGATGCGGCTGCGCCGCCTTGGCATCGAACAGCTCCCACTGGTCATCGCGGCCGGTCTCGGCGGGCCGGACGAGATCGACATCGACCAGCAGCTTCCGCAGGCGCCGGGGATCCATGCCAAGCTCGCGCGCGGCGGTCCGGACCGAGTGGACCTTTCGCTCCAGCACAGGCTCTCCCATGAGATCGTCGCCCGGACCTAGTGGCCAGGTGCTTGCGATGTGGTCGCGGAGAAGCTCCCGGAAGGGAGCGTAGGCCTCGCCCAGGAGGTCGAACGCGAGCCGGTCATAGAGCGCGCCGTACTTCTTCTTGGGGCCGTCGGTCGGCTCGCCAATGGTCTCCTGCAGTTGCATCAGGGTGTCGCGGACCGTCGCTTCGCCTTCGGTCGCGAAGCGGAAGCCCATCTCGAAGGACATCCAGGCACGTTCCGGGCCGAACTTCTTCCACTTCGGGTATCTGACCGCCCAGATGGCGCGGCCGAGCAACTCGCAGAAATGTGCTGCGGCGTAGAGGTCGAACTGATCGAGCCAGCTCTCCGTGGGGGTGCCCGCAAGGCGCGCCTCGATCCATTCATCGAACGGGTTGGGGGCGCGAAGCTCCTTGTCCAGTTTTCCGGCCCATACGCCGGGCGCGATCTCGGCCAAGCGAGCGGCAGCGTCGTAGCGCCGGCTGACATTGGCCTCGGCCCATAGCGGAACGAGAGGATGGTGATGCTTCAGGCAGAGTGTCACAGGCCGGAAGAGCCAGTGGCCCCTGATGTACATGTCGCCTTCAAAACTGTCTGGGGCGGCTTCCGCATCCTCCCGCAGACAGGCAGGGCAGCCCCGGACGGTGCTTTCCTTGATGGCCTTGGCATGAAGGCGATTGCCGCGGAACTCATGCTCCCGGTTCCCCAGGTAGCGCGGCGACCAACGCCGCAGCTCCTCGACATCAGTCGCGCTGAGATCTGCCAGACGGGCCAAGGCTTCGGGCTTGCCGTCGATCACCTGGCTGAAGGACAGTCCCATGTCGGTGCAGAAGCCCGCAGTATCGACGCCGTTCATCGCGGCGAGGCGCGATACGAAGGAGAAGGCAGTTTCCCGATCCAGGAGGTCGGGCGCGAGGGGGAGTGGTGTGGTCAACGCGGCGCCTCGTGGTCTTTTGAGTCTTCCTCAGCAGGCTCGGCCTCTTGCGCGCGAGAGGGCCTCGCTTCGGGGCATTGATCCTGATGAGCGTAAAGCAGGTGGCCCGGGATCGGCGGGGCGCTTTCGACAAAGCGCTTCACACGCTCCGGATCAGGTTCAGCCGAGCGCGACGTCCGCCGGTAGGCGATGACGACATGAACAAGGCCAGCAAGGCAGGCCAGCATCCCCGAGATCGAAATGATCGCATCAAACGGCATCATTCAGAACCTGGCCGTGTCCGGCCGAGCGCGACGATGACATCGGTTGCGTAGTACGCGTCTCCTTCCGGCACGACAGGGCAGGCGCAACCCCTCAACGCGCGGCGCAGAAAGGTGCGCGTTGAGGGGGAGAGCTTGTCCACCAGAACAGGAACGCCGGTTTCGCTGCTCCGAAGCGCGTGCTCGAAGTCCTGCTCAAGTGCCTGTCGGTCGTCCGGCAGTTCCCTAACCTCATTCGAGGACTGCGTGTTCAGCGCCGCCGCAATGAAGCAGACCTCCGCCAGGTCATCCTCGTCGTCACCGTGATCTTCGTCCGGATAGCCGATTGAAACATTCTGGATACGTGTCCCTGCGACTGTGCAGGACAGCCGCCGGTGCGAATGTCCGAAGAACCAGGTGTCGATGTCGCTCCGCTCGAGGACTTCGGTCAGGTTTGAGTGGAAGGCTGGTGTGAGACCATCGATTGGGCCTGCGGCGGAGGGGTGCGGGCCGTGGTGCGTGACGACAAAGGTCCTGCCATTGCCGGCGAAATGTGGGGTCGCCAGTCGTTCTTCCAGCCAAGCGCGGTGTTCCCTATGCACGGCGATCATGTCTTCAGGTGTGATCGGGACAATGCGGCGCGGCAGCACCTCGTCCGGGTCAAGCAACTCATGACCAGGCGCTTCGATGGAGATCATGTCGAAGTCGCGCATGAACCGGCGTGTGAAGCTCTTGGCAGCCTCCTGATCCCCCAGTAAGTCAAAGTTCGTCCATAACGTGGCGCAGAGAAACCGGTCGCTGCGGTGGCGGAGTTCGGTCTTCTGCGCGAACCAACTCCCGCTGGCGTGAACCAGGTCACGGAGCCGGTTCTCGTCGTCCAGCCGCCCAGAATAGTAGTCGTGGTTGCCGGGGACGACGTAGATGCGATCGGCCGGTACATAGCGGGTCAGGTATGTGAGCGCGTCCTGCAGAGACGGGCCAAAGGTGTCGGACAGGTCACCCGCGACGATCAAGGCGTCAACGTTTTCCTGGAGCAGCCGATCTTGCAGGCCATAGAATTGGAGTGGGTTGCTGCCCAGCCAGAAATGGGACCGGAGATGCAGGTCGGCTATTACTGCGACCGTTCCCCCATTGTCCGGGATTTCGATAACGGTGGGGCCGGGCAAAATCGCCTCCGATGAGTTCGTACGAGTTTTGACCCACAGGGAAGGCAGGCCAGGACGCAGCTGATCGAGGGTGCGCTGGCGCGCTAGCCTCTTCAGTCAGACATTACCTGCCTCATCACGGTAATGACTTCAAGCCGCTGATTTTGCTATATAATTTTTTCGCATTTGATGCGGCCTCCTCAAAGACTTGAATTTGCTCGACTTGTGGGCCTAGAAATTTCTTTTTCGCAAACTTGGTGGGGCGCGGCAGTGAGGAGTTGACCTCTGAGGCTCAAGGGATTCAGCCGTGCAATTGACAGTCAAATACCTCTATGCCTGAGTAGTTTGGGGATTAAAGGGCCAGGTAGCGTAAGAATGTCGTTTGATACGGTTGGGGAAGAGTCGCGTGACCAGCTCGTTCTGGAGCTGTCCGTCGCTCAAAAAGTAAACTTTGCATCGTCCCAGAACGGTGTCTCGGTTCTGAAAAGTGTCGTGTTGCAGAACCTTTCAGATGAGCCGCTGGAGAATATCACTCTCGAACTGGCTTGCAGTCCCGGTCTGATCCGCCCGAAAAACTGGACGGTGGATCGGCTGGCGCCGGGGCAACGACAAGAGCTGCGCGACCTGGAAACGCCCCTGGACACGGTGATCCTGGGCGGTCTCAACGAGGCAGAGTGGGGAGAGCTGCAGTTCGTTGTAAAGCACGGCGAGACGGAGCTGCTGCACGAGCAGCGCCCGATCGAGATGCTGGCCCGAGACGAATGGGGTGGTGTCGGCGACATGGCGCATCTGCTTGCGGCCTTCGTCTCTCCCAATGACACGGTTATCGCTAGTGTCCTAAAGGAGGCCAGCCGACTACTGGAGGGTGCCGGACAGAGCGGTGCCATGGATGGCTACCAGACCCGCGACCCGTCCCGTACATGGATGCTGGCCGGGGCGATCTGGTCGGCCGCGACCGGCATGGGGCTTACCTACGCAGTACCTCGGGCAAGTTTCGAGTTGCGCGGCCAGAAGGTGCGCGACCCCGGCCGCATCAAGTCTGAAGGACTGGCCACCTGCCTGGATAGTGCTCTTCTGCTGGCCGGCTGCTTCGAGGCTGCTGGCCTCAACCCCGTTGTGCTCTTCTCCGAAGGGCATGCCTGGACCGGGGTCTGGCTGACGGACCGGGATTTCGGGACCATCAGCGAGCCCGACGTCATGACGGTCCGGAAGGCCATCGATGCGCGTGAGTTCGTGGTCATGGAGACCACCTTGCTGACGAAGAAGCCCAGCGTCGGGTTCGAGCAGGCGGTTGATACGGCGCGCGAGCTGACATCCGAGCGCAATGAGCACAGCTTTGTCATGGCGGTCGACATCCGGCGTGCCCGGGCGGCCCGGATTCGCCCGCTTGCCAGCCACCGCTCCGAGCTGGAGGCCGAGGCGGAAGACGTCATTGCAAGTCCGGCAGCCCTGCCGCGCCCGCTGGATCTGGGCCTGCTGCCGGGCGAACTGATCGAGGATGAGGCCTCGACGCCAGCGGACCGGATCTCTCGCTGGCAACGCAAGCTTCTGGACCTGTCGCTGCGCAACCGGTTGCTGAACTTCAAGGACAGCAAGCAGACGCTCCCCTTCCTGTGCCCTGATGTCTCGGCACTGGAGGATCAGTTGGCCGACGGCAAGAAGTTCCGCGCGCTGGCGTTGAAGGACGAGGATCCGGTCGGCACGCGCGACCTTCTGGCGAAGGAAGAACCCAAAGTCCTTGATGAAGTCGCGAAGGATGCCTTCGCAAAGGGCCAGATTGCGGTCCCGCTGACCCGCAAGGAAAGCGAGCGCCGGCTGCTCGAGCTGCACCGGCGCGCCAAAAGCGACATGCAGGAAGGGGGCACGAACACCCTGTTCCTGGCCGCTGGCTTCCTGCGCTGGAAGAAGTCCGAAGGGGACACGCGCAGCTACCGCGCGCCACTGCTGCTGGTGCCGGTGAAGATCTCGCGCAAGTCGGCGCAATCGGAGTTCGTGATCGAGCATCACGAGGACGACGTGCGCTTTAACACCACGCTGCTGGAGTTTCTCAAGCGGGACTTTGACCTGAAGGTGCCCGAGTTGGAGGGCGATCTTCCCCGGGACGACAGCGGTTTCGACCTGCCACGCATCTTCGAGATCATGCGCCGCAAGGTGCGCGATGTTGCTGGATTCGAGGTGGTAGAGGAGCTTGCGCTTTCGACCTTCTCCTTTGCAAAGTTCCTGATGTGGAAGGACCTGGTAGAGCGGACCGACAGCCTGCGCGAGAGCGCGCTGGTGAAGCATCTGGTGGACAACCCGACCGAGCCTTTCCTGGCCGAAGGGACGCCGGGTCTGCCGGTTGCGGTCGATGTGGACCGCAGGCTGGCGCCGCGCGACCTATTCACGCCGCTGCCCGCTGACTCCTCGCAACTTGCCGCCGTTCTGGCCGCGCAGGAGGGGCATGACTTCGTCCTGATCGGGCCGCCGGGCACCGGCAAGAGCCAGACTATCGCCAATATCATCTCGCAATGCCTCGCCATGCAGAAGACGGTTCTCTTCGTCGCCGAGAAATCGGCGGCGCTGGACGTGGTGCAGCGGCGGCTTGCGTCACATGGGCTTGGCGATGCGGTGTTGGAGCTGCATTCCAACAAGGCCGACCGGAAATCGGTGCTGTCTCAGTTGGGCCGCAGCTGGGCGCGGGCGGCCAGCGCGTCGCAGGCCGACTGGATCAAGGTGACGGATGATTTGACGGTCACCCGCGAACAGCTGAACACCTATGTCACGGCGCTGCACAAGAAGGGCATGCAAGGCTTCAGTGTCTTCCAAGCAATCGGCAAGGCTGCCGGTCAGGAACAGCCGTTCAGCCTGGGCTTCGCGAACAAAGACGCGCATGATGCGGAAAGCTACATGCATCTGCGGAAGCTGGCCGAAGCCCTTGGCCGGTGCCAGGAGATCATCGCGGGCCGCAAGCCGCTGCCGCTGGTACAGGCGGATGAGTGGTCCTTCGGCTGGCAGGCGGAACTTCTGGAACGAGGCGCGAAGCTAGGCACGGCCACCCGTGAGCTGGCAGAGGCGGCCGAGGCGCTCGCTCGCCATGCCGGGCTGACCTGGGCCGGCGCTGGCGAGGCGTCTGAGGTCGCGCCGCTGCTACTCCTGTCGTCGATCCCTGAGACGGGCGAGGATGTAAGCTGGTCGCTGACGCGGGATGTCGTCGAGATGAAGGCGCAGGCAGAGATGCTGACGGACAAGCTCGCTGCCTACACCGTCGCAGCCGGTCGCACCTCTGCCAGCTATCCGATGGCGCGGCTTGAAAGCATTCCGCTGGATCAGCTTGATGCCAACTGGCGACTCGCACAGACGAAGATGTGGCCGTTCTCGATCTTTGCCAAATCCTCGGTGCGCAAGCTCCTGCAGACCTATGCGGAGGGCGGAAAGGCCGATCCCCAATCCGATATCGCCGCGCTGGCGGACGCCAAGCGCGCCCGAGCCGAGGTTGAGACAACCCCGCTCAACGGGTGTCCGGTGGTCAAGGGCGTGGAAACGGATCCGGCACGCCTGGCTGGCTGGATGGACCAGGCGCGGGCCATGAAAACGATACTCGCCGATATCGCGCCCACGGTCGCCGATCCGGCCCGTTGGGATCTCGCCCGCCAGAGCCTTGCCCAGCGGAGCGGCGGTGACCTGCGGAACGCGATCACGCTCTTCCAGCGCAAGCATGAAAGCTGGCAGGAGCATGCCGGGGCCTTCGCGCAGGTGGCGCATACCTCGCCCGAGGGGATGGCCCTGTCGGATCTGCTCGCAGCCTTGCAGGCCATCCAGGACAACAAGGAGCACCTGCAGGATTGGACCCGGTGGGTCGAAGTCCGCACACAAGCCAGTGGCGCAGGGCTTGAGCCCCTCGTCCATGCAGTCGAAGAAGGCCAAATCGAGGGCGATGTCGATGCAGCCTTCGCCTCGGCCTATGCGGCCTGGTGGTTGCCGCAGGCCATGGATGCGCAGCCTGAATTGCGGGGGTTCTCCCACTGGTCGCACGAGGACGCGATCAAGCGCTTCCGGGAGTTGGACGACCGCGCAACGGACATGGCGGCCGGGCAGGTCCTGTCTCGCATTCAGCATGGCTTGCCAGCCCAGGATGCTGTTGCGCGCCGGTCTGAACTTGGCACGCTGCGGCATCAGCTTGGGCTGCAGCGGCCCAGCATGCCGATCCGGGAGCTGATCTCGGAAATGCCCGATGCCTTCACCAAGCTGGCCCCCTGCGTGCTGATGTCCCCGCTTTCGGTGGCGCAGTACCTCCCTGCGGGGCAAGCGGCCTTCGACGTGGTGATCTTCGACGAGGCGTCGCAGATCACCACCTGGGACGCGATCGGTGCGATCGCGCGGGGCAAGCAGGCGATCATCGTCGGCGACCCAAAGCAGCTTCCCCCGACGAACTTCTTCGGGCGCAGCGACGCCGGTGAGGACGAGCTGCCTGAAGCAGAGCGGGATCTGGCGTCCATCCTGGACGAGGTCGCCGCGGCAGGCATCCCGACGCAGCAGCTCGATTGGCACTATCGCAGCCGGGACGAGGCGCTCATCGCCTTTTCCAACTGGCACTACTACGGCGGCCGCCTGGTGACCTTCCCGTCTCCGGCAACGGCGTCGGAAGCGGTGAGGCTGCATCAAGTAGATGGCGTCTATGCGCGGGGCCAAGGGCGAACCAACGAGGCCGAAGCCCGCGCCATCGTGCGCATGACGGTACGCCGCCTGAACGAATGGCTGACTTGGCCTGAAGATGAGCGGCTGACACTTGGTGTCATCACCTTCAACGCCGAGCAGCAGGGTCTGATCCTCGACTTGCTGGATGAGGAGCGGCGGAAGAACCCAGATCTAGAATGGTTCTTCGAGGATGCACGGGAAGAGCCGGTCATTGTCAAGAACCTGGAAAACATCCAGGGGGACGAGCGGGACGTAATGCTGTTCTCGATCACCTTTGGCCCTGACCATGCAGGCAAGCTTTCGATGGCCTTCGGTGCTCTGAACGGAGACGGCGGCGAGAAGCGCCTGAACGTGGCGGTGACGCGCGCTCGGGCGGAGTTGCACGTATTTGCTTCGATCCGGGCCGATCAGATCGATCTGACGCGCACCAAGGCCATCGGGGTGAAGCACCTGAAGGGCTTCCTCGATTTTGCAGCACGTGGTCCTGTGGCACTTCCGGCGCAGGACGATGGGTCTCTTGGGCCTGTCGAAAACGTCTTTGAGGCAGCGATAAAGGCAGCCATCGAGGCGAAGGGCTGGGAGCTGCGTCCGCAGATCGGGGTGTCGGGCTTCCGCATCGACCTGGGCGTCGTGCATCCGGATCACGCGGGCGTCTACCTTGCCGGGATCGAGTGTGACGGGGCGACTTATCACGGCTCCGCCACGGCGCGGGACCGGGACAAGGTGCGGCAAGCGGTGCTCGAAAACCTTGGCTGGACGATCTTCCGGATCTGGTCGACCGACTGGTTCCGCAATCCTGCGGCTGTGGTCGAACGCATCCACACCGCGCTGACGGAGCACCTCGAGGCGGATCGCGCCGAGCGGGTCGAAGAATACGCGGCACGCGACGCCATGCTGGCGGAAGATGCCGATGAGATCGCGGTCTCACATGAGGCCGAGGAAGCAGAGGCCGCTGAGGTCGAACTGCCGATCGTGGAGGTTGGCGTTGAAGGAGACATCGCACCGTCAGAGCCTGTCCGGCAGGAGGCACAGTTTGCCCGTGCAGCGCCGTCAGCTGCTAGGCCGGAGGTGGGAGAAACTGGTTCGAGCGAAGCCAATCCCGATCCCGAAAGGTTCTACGATGCGGACTACATTCCGGTCCTTGAGCGCCTGATCGCGGGCGTGGTCGAGCGCGAAGGGCCCATGCCGATTGCCTTGCTGGGCAAGCGGGTCTCCGGGATGCATGGCTGGCAACGGACGGGGAGGCGGATCTCCGAGCAGGTGTCCAGGGCGCTTGGTCTGGTTGAGCTGCATCCCGAGAATGGTGTCGATTTCCTTTGGGCGGTGGGTACGAAAGCCGACAGGGTCGGTTTCCGGTCGGGACTGGATCGGTCTATCCGGGATATTTCCCGGACGGAGATTGCGGAGCTTTATGATCGCCATGTGTCCGAGCTGAGCAGGAGCGAGGATCCCGTTCTCGATTTGGCGCGGTACGCGGGGATTGCCAGATTGTCAGCGGATGCGCGTTCATACCTTTCGGAGTGCATTGGATGGCGATCTATTGCCAGTGAGTGAGGAAGAGCGATCGGGCGGTCGCGCCACTGCCCGTCGCATCAGGCACGTCATTGCCTTCGGGCCCCACTACGAAATCAAGGGGCTTTGTTCGGCGCTTTCTCATCGTTACTCATAAGCCTATGGAAATGCGTCACAACCAACTTTTGTCCCGGTGCCTGTCAATCGATCTCGAGGTCGATCCTTCCAGGGCAAAGATCTTTGGTATAGCGGCCGTGCGCGGTGATGAACGGCCGGTGCTAAAGTCGTGGGAAGGGATTTCCGAAGAGTTCCTCGATCAGCTCGAAGCGCAGGTCGGTGATGTGGCGCATCCGATTGGTCATAACTTCCTGAAGCACGACCTCGAACATCTGATCGCGAAACGGCCCCGTCTTGGCCAGATCATTCAGGCACCAATCGATACCCTGTGGTTGAACCCACTCGCCTTCCCGCGGAACCCATACCACCACCTCGTGAAGCACTACCACGACGGGCGCCTTGCTACCGGGCACGTGAATGATCCTGAGCTGGACGCGCGCCTTGTTTTCGAGGTGCTCGCCAATCAGCTGGATGCTTTTGCAAAGCTGGCGGAGGACGCGCCCGACGCGCTGGTTGTCTACCATTATCTGACCACGCGCATGGAACGCGCCGGCGGCTTTGATGCCCTGTTTTCCTACCTGCGCGGCAAGAGTTGCCCAAGCTATGACGAGGCTGCTGCCGGGATCACCCGGTTGCTCGACGGGCGAGCTTGCGGGTTGCGTGTCGAACAGACGTTGCGACGCCTCAGTAGCCCTCAGAACGGTTGGCCGATGGCCTATGCCCTCTCTTGGATTACGGTGGCAGGCGGCGACTCCGTCATGCCTCCCTGGGTGAGGGCGCAGTTCCGCGAGGCATCTCTGATCGTCAGGCACCTGCGGGACACGTCCTGCAAGGATCCGGCCTGCAACTGGTGCGCCGAGCAGAACGACCCGGTGCGCGCCTTGGAAAGGTGGTTCGGGTTCCCCAGCTTCCGCCCCAAGCCGGTCGACCCGGAGGGACGCCCGCTGCAGGAACGCATCGTCGATGAGGCCATGTCCGGCAACAGCCTGCTGGGGATCCTGCCGACAGGGACGGGCAAGTCGCTGTGCTACCAGGTGCCGGCGCTGTCGCGGTTCGACAAGATCGGTGCGCTGACGGTGGTGATTTCTCCCCTGGTCGCTTTGATGGCGGATCAGGTTCAGGGGATGGAGCGTGCCGGGATCTCCTGCTCGGTCACGATCAATGGCATGATGTCCATGCCGGAACGTCAGGATGCGCTCGACAAGGTCCGGATGGGCGACACCGGGATCCTCATCATCTCTCCTGAGCAGCTTCGCAGCACCTCGATCCGTAGTGTGCTGGCGCAGCGCGAAGTGGGGCTTTGGGCGATTGACGAGGCGCACTGCGTGTCGAAATGGGGGCATGATTTCCGGCCGGATTATCGCTACCTCGGCCGCTTCATCAGAGAATTCTCGGGGGATCAACCACCCGCGCCTGTGCTCTGCCTCACCGCGACCGCAAAGCCCGAGGTGGTTGCGGATATCATCGAACACTTCCAGTCCAAGGCCGGGGTCGAGCTGTTGTCGCTTGACGGGGGCGCCTCGCGGACAAACCTGGCGTTTGAAGTGCGACTGACGAACAAGACATCCAAATTGTCGGATGTGATGAACGTCCTCGACGCACTGCTTCCCGCCGAGGGGCGTTCTGGGGCGGTGGTTTATTGTTCTTCGCGCAAGGAAACCGAGCGGGTGGCCGAGTTCCTGAAGTCTCAGGGTGTGGATGCGGCGCATTTCCATGCCGGGATGAGCGCGGAAGACAAGCAGGTCGTGCAGGAACAGTTCCGGGTGGGCGAGCTGCGCGTGATCGCCGCGACCAATGCCTTCGGGATGGGGATCGACAAGCCCGACATCCGCTTGGTCGTCCACGCCGATATCCCGGGGTCTTTGGAGAACTACCTTCAGGAGGCCGGGCGCGCCGGACGGGACCGGGAGGACGCCCATTGCGTCCTGTTGTTCGCGGCTGATGATGTGGAACGGCAGTTCCGGCTGACAGCCAGTTCGCGCCTCGCCCGGCATGAAATCGGCGCAATCCTCAAGGCGCTGCGTCGGATCGACGAGCGGACGAAGAAAACTGGAAAGGTCGTCGCGACATCTGGTGAGATCGTCCGGTCCGAGAAGGACCAGGAGTTCGAACGCGACAGCACCACGGACGACACTCGCGTCAAGACCGCTGTGTCCTGGCTGGAGGAAGCACATCTTGTATCGCGGGAAGAGAACCGGGTGCAGGTGTTCCCGTCCTCCCTCAGGGTGCGGTCCGTGGATGAGGCGAAGCAGCGGTTGGCCGGGGCAGACCTGACGCGAGCGCATCGCAACCAACTTCTGGCCATCGTGGCGCATCTGGTCTCCGCCCCGGCTGATGAAGGCGTGTCGACCGATGAGCTTTGCGGTGTGGCGGGGATATCACCCGGTGCGCTGCCAAAGGCCATGTCGACGCTGGAAACGCTTGGTATCGCGCGCAACGACGTTGCGATGACGGTTTTTGTCCACGTTGGTGTAGCCAGTTCCTCAGCACAGAGACTGGCTCAGGCTTCTGCGCTGGAGGGCGATCTTATCGCACTCATGCAGGAGCTGGCGCCGGACATGGATGACCGAACCCCGGTTCCGCTGAACCTTTCTGAAACCTGTCAGCGTTTGCGCGACAAGAACCACCCGGATGTCAGGCCCGATGCGGTCGACAGGCTGGTGCGGGGGATCGCCCAGGATGGCCGAAGCCAAGACGGCGGTCGCGGGAACATCTCTCTGCGGAGGGTCAGTCGCAATACGCTGATGGTCACTCTGGTGCGACCCTGGAAAACAGTTCGGGCAACGGCAAACTTGCGGTGGCAAGCGGCCGAGCTGCTCCTGACCTATCTGACAGGCCGGCTCGACAAGGGTGTGCGGGGCAAGGATCTTCAGGTCGAGACGACGGTCGGCGACCTGCTGGCACAGCTGAATCAGGATGCCTTCCTGAAGACCAGTGGCATTGGTGACATGACCAAGCTCATGGAGCGGGCGCTTATGTGGCTGCATGAGCAGGGCGTGGTGACGCTCGGAAAGGGGCTTACGGTGTTCCGCTCTGCCATGACGGTCTATCTCGATCCGGCAGGGGGGCAGTTCACTCAGGCGCATTTCGCGCCGTTGGAAGACCACTACGGCGAGCAGACACTCCAGACCCATGTCATGGCGACCTATGCCGAAACCGGGCTGCGGGCGATGAGCGATGCGTCACGCCTGTCGGAGGACTACTTCCTGCTCAACAAGGAGCAGTTCATGAAACGGTGGATGCCTGGCATGGGCCGCGAGGTCCGACGGCAGACCACCAGCGCCTCCTGGGAGGCGATCGTCGAGAAGCTGGGCAACAAGGTCCAGCAGGATATCGTGACGGATGACCGGGACCGGACGAATGTTCTGGTCCTGGCGGGCCCGGGGTCAGGCAAGACGCGGGTGCTTGTCCATCGGATCGCCTATCTGCTGCGTATGAAACGCGAGGATCCGCGAGGCATTCTGGTTCTCGCCTACAACCGGCACGCAGCGGCCGAAATCCGCGTGCGGCTGCGGTCGCTGGTCGGCGACGATGCCATTGGTGTCACCGTCTCTACCTGTCATGCGCTGGCGATGAAGCTTGTTGGGGCCAGTTTTGTGGGTCAGCGGGCCGAGACCGAAGATTTCGATGGCATCGTAATGGAGGCGGTGCGCCAGCTCGAGGGCGAAGGGCTGCCGAAATCCGAAGCCGAAGCGCAGAGGGAGACCTTGATCCAAGGCTATCGCTGGATCCTCGTGGACGAGTATCAGGACATCGGGCCGGAAGAGTATCAGCTTATCTCGGCAGTCGCTGGCAGATCTCTCGAGGATGCCGACCTGAAGCTCAGCCTGTTCGCCGTCGGGGACGACGATCAGAACATCTATGCGTTCAATGGCGCCTCCGTCGGGTTCATCCGCCAGTTCGAAGAAGACTACAAGGCGCGGCCGGCGTTCCTGGTCGAGAACTATCGTTCCACCAACCACATCATTGCGGCGGCCAATGCGGTGATTTCGGCGGCGCCGGATCGGATGAAGGTTGGTCATGAGATCAGGATCAACGCAGATCGCAGGCGTGATCCTGAGGGGGGCGTCCTCGCAAAGGTGGATGGGGTTGGACAGGGCCGGGTCCAGCTTCTGAATGTCCCCTCCGGCGATGTGCCACAGGCGATCGCTGCCGTCGACGAGATGGTGCGGCTGTCGAAGTTGGATCCGGAGTGGTCCTGGGCCCGTACCGCCATCATCTCTCGTGACTGGAAGAGGCTTGGCGCTGTCCGGACCTATGCTGAAAAGCAGGGTATCATGGTCGAAATGGCCAATCAGGACCTGCCAAACATCTGGCGGCTGCGCGAGACACAGGCGCTCGTGGCAAGTCTGCGTCGGCGACAGGGAGAGCTTCTGGGCGTTGCCGACATCATCGATCTCCTCAACGAGCAATCAGGCAACAAGTGGGTCGACCTGTTGGCAGAAGGTATCGCCGAGCTGGCGAGAGAGCTGAAGACAAAGACTATGCCTGTGCCCGATATCGTCGAATGGCTGGCCGAATGGTCCCGTGAGACACGGGGCGAGCAACGCGGGCTGCTCCTGCTGACAGCGCACCGGGCCAAGGGGCTTGAGTTCGATCATGTGGCTATTCTGGATGGCGGTTGGGACCGGGCATCGAAGAACGAAGACCGTGATGCTCCGCGCCGACTTTTCTACGTCGCGATGACGCGTGCCCAAAAGGGCCTGATCGTTATGGCGTCGGGCGAGCATGCGTTCCTGAAGCCCGGCACTCCCTGCGTCGTTGAGAGACAGGTCGAGCCGCATTTCCCGGCTGGAGGACTATCTTCGAGGGTCTACCATCTGCCGAACCTAAAGCATGCCGACCTGTCATATGCCGGTCGCCAGGGAGATCGGCACGAGGTTCACCGTGCAATCCAGGAATGCCGGGTGGGTGACCCGTTGCACCTGGACCACCGAGCCTCCAACTGGGAGTTGCTGGACCGGCATGGCCGCCTCGTAGGACGCATGTCGAAGTCATGGGAGCATCCGCCGGGGCAGATCCTGCTTTCGGGTGCAGTTGGAGCTGTGGTCCAGTGGCGCAAGTCGGATGGTGACGAGAAATATGCGCACTACGCGCGTCGAGATGCTTGGGAGACCGTCCTTCCCGAACTTGTTTTTGCCCCACCGGGACAAGTACCTTCTGTCGCAACGTTGCCCGACACAGCTGTCGAAAGTGTCGTCTCTCGGGCCAATCCGGCAGGCTGGACGGAGATCCGGGGCGGGCAGCTTGCGAAAGCCGTCACGCCGGATGATGCGGATGCGCTCGCTGCGCTTGCGCAGCGCATCTACAACGAAAGTCGGTCGTGGGGCGAATTTATCGACAGCTTCAAAGAACGGGGTCTCGAAGTGGCGCCCAAGGGTGGCGGCCTCGTGCTCAAGGACGGGACCGATGGGCGCGAGCTTTGCAAGATGTCCGCATTGGGCCTCAACTACAAGGAGATGGTGCAGGGCTTCGAGGAAGGGTTTCCCGGCCATCCGTCTCCCTCCATGGCGGACTACGCTCTAGGAAAGAAGAAGGCAGGTGCGCCGAAGCTACAAAGGCGCAGCAAGCCTTCGACCGAAGAAGATGACTTCGACATCATAGATGAGTAAAATTGCCAGCGCGCTCACCCTATCTCGTCTGGCGACTCCGCTCGAACGCCAGCATTGCCACTTTCCTCTTGGCCGCGATGTCGCGGACGGTCGTGGCAACTGCTGACTCACCGAAGTCCCTTGGATTGAAGGGGCGCCCGTACCAACGGATCATGTCCTTGTGCGCCGGGTGGCGGCTATTGCCCATGGCTTCCACGAAATCGACGAAACCGGGCGGGCCACCGACATCTTCCGGCGGCGCGGTGAGCTCGCCACCCAGATAGAGGGGATAGTCGACGTCTGGATCCGCGACTCCGACATGTTCGATGACGACGCGATGCTGCCAGTTGTCACCGAAATCGTAGGTGTATTTGAACTCTGCTACGCCGCGCCCTACCAAAGTTTCCAGGCGCATGTTCTTGGCATGGTAGACCTTGTGGCCCCATGCCGCATCCTCCGGACTGGGTTCCCCGTAGTCACGCTCCCCGACCGTGAACTGATAGAGGTGGTAATTCTCCCAAGGCATTACGCCCTGGATGAGCTCATGGAGGGCGCGTAGGTTCGTGGTCAGGCTGACCTCGACCCGCCGCCATATGGTTGGCTCGATATGCAAGAGCTCCACGCGCAGTCGAGCGATCTGATTTGCCATGAAGGCTCCTTCCACACGGCCGAACGAGTGACCCGCGTCTCTCTATTCCGCTGCGATGCCCTGTCCGGATGCCGAAAGGCGGTTGACGTAGGACTTGAACTCGCGCGTCGAGGTGAAACACCGATACCCGGCGGAGCTTGCGAGTGAGATCAACTCCGCGCTCTCGCCCAAGAGAACAGCGACGGGTTCGGACAATTCAGTCTGGACACCATTCGGCCAGACTAGGTCGAGGATCGCACGTTGTTCGCCGGTTTCGGCATCAACGAAGTCGAAGGACATCTCGCCTTGCGCGAAGCCTTGCTGCGCCACCCAGTCGTTCAAGGCTTCCAGTTCATTGGCTTCCTCTTCGCTGGCGATGCCGCCGAGAAGAACCTTGTCGGTCAATCTGGCCGAGCGCGATCCTTCCAGGATCGCGGTGTCGCCATGAAGCAGAGAGGCGAGGCATTCATTGGCAGCGTCGGCCA
Source organism: Salipiger sp. PrR003 (assembly GCF_010500785.1). Taxonomy (NCBI): domain Bacteria; kingdom Pseudomonadati; phylum Pseudomonadota; class Alphaproteobacteria; order Rhodobacterales; family Roseobacteraceae; genus Salipiger; species Salipiger sp. PrR003. Next base: position 28,094 of record NZ_JAAGOV010000056.1, on the reverse strand, counting down.
AGAGTTCCTTCCGGGCTTCGATGAAGTCGCGGTACTTATCGATCTTCCAAAGCTCGGGGTCCTGCGGGATCCACTGCGATTGAAGGGCGCCGGGGTGCGCCGCCTCGATCTCTGGGAAGTACTCTTCGGGGTGACGATCCGAGATCGAGAGGTTGGTATCCTTGGTGAGGAAGCAGAAGTTGGCCAGCGCGTTAACTTCAGATCGCGCATATTTGGCATCATAGAGGCGGGCGCGGGGGAAGATGTGGTGAACTTCCAACCGGCTCATTTTCCCGAGAAGATTGTTCTTCAACGGAAGGCCGGTGCCCCAGTCGCGCGCCTCGGTCATCCGCGTCAGCATGTACAGGACGGGATAGAAACGCGCACCAACGCTCCACGAATGGAAATGCCCTGGTTCAACGCGCAGTCCGCCCTGTGCGAGCCGGAGTTCGCCAATCAGCTTGTCCAGGTCGCCCCCGCTCTGGTCGAGAATGCCGAGATCCTTGTCGATGAAGCTTTCCACGGATCCCGAGAAACGCCCCCACATGCCGGTTTGGACGAACCAGAAGAGGAGTTTGTCACGGGTCTTCTCGTCTAGCTTGCCGCCATGGGTGTCGAGGAAGCGCACCATTACGGGAATGGCGAACTTCGAGAACAGGACACGGTTATGATCGAGGCCAAGGCGACCGCCGATCATGTTCAGGCTGCTGTCGATATGCTTCACGGCGCGTTTCAGAGCGTCTGCGATGTCACCAGCATCTTGGCTGTGAAGGTAGAGGAATTTCGCCTCTCCGGTCAGGATCGTGTTCACGGACCGGAGCAGCCAATCTAGCGTGAAGTCATAGCCTTCTGAACGCCAGCGGCCGATGCTGAACTTCATCGTATTGCGGGCTTCCGGCCAGTCCGCGCAAATCTTCGCCAAGGCCAGATCGCCCTTCGATAGTTTGGTGCCGCCGCTGTTCACGCGATTGAAGATGTCGACGACGACGTCCAGCGTCTTGTCCGGACCAGTGACCTCTTCTATGTGAAAGTTCTTTTCACGAATGCCCAGCAGCTGGTTCAGGCGGCCGATGTAGTCGCCGACCTTCGCTTGGGTATCCGGGTTCTGGCTCAGGGTGGCCACGAAGGCACCGATCCCCGCGTTCCCCTTCTGCAGGACCTGGGTCACGTCGATCCAAAGCGGGTCGTCCCCCATCTTGATCGGCTGGAAGAACGCGAATTCCTCGGTCTCGAGGTTGAACCTCAGGTCGGTGAAGGCCTTGGCGTTTCCATCGAAGAAGCGTGGCGGCTTGCCACGGATCACGCCATAGAGCGAGGTGATCCGCTGTTGTCCGTCCAGGAGCAGCTTCACGACACCGGGTGCCAGTTGGCCGTCTCCACGATGGGTGGCCGTTGATGCGTCGGTCGCCCAGACCAAAAGACTGCCAACAGGATGCCCTCTGTACAGCGATTGGAAAAGACCGCGGACTTGTTCACGCCCCCAGACATAGCCACGCTGGAATTCCGGCAGGGCCATGTGGCCTTTGTCGATATATTCGAGAATTGAAGAGATCTGCATTAGGCAACCGACATATCTTTCTGGGCGTTGAGACAGCATGGCCTGCATCCGCCTGATTACACAAGGTTGCTTATGAAAAAGCAGGGCTTAAGTCGGTGCGGTTCACTCCCCGGGGTCGCAGTTATTCATGCTGCTCGAGGCGAAAGCCGGCTCTTTGTCCACGGACACGGCAGTGGGTCGTGCTGCACCGAGAATGCAGGTCTACGCGAGGAAGGACATCGTTCCTGCGGGGCGCATCGCTGGACCGTCAGAAAAGCGCCGAAGTTACAGTCCCTCGATCGGAGCCCTCAAGCTGGCAGCCGCAAGTTGGCGCCCCAACTGCGTGCTCGTACTCTCTAGCCTGCGGGTCGCGGGGCTATGGAGGACTTGGCGTATTCCGCGCCTTTCATCGTATGTTGGCAGGGGGCGTCAATCTTCGACCATGAGAACCTGCCGAACAGCCAGAACTCGCAAGTGAGTCCTCCTCGCCCATATCTGCGACACGCCTTGAGGGGAGGTCGCTGGATTTGCATGCGTATAACCTGATGGAATATGGGTCGAATATTTTCGATTTTGACGACATAAGGATGGGTTCCCATAGTCGGCCATATCAAAACAACAGGGAAACGATCATGACTGGAAACACAGTGACAAATCTGAGGCGCATCCTGGGAATGGCCGTGGCTTCTGGGGTGTCGATGACCAGTGCGGCCGCGATTGCCGCCACGCTGAATGTTGGTATCAACATGGATGCCACCAACCTCGATCCGCATCGTGCGACCGCGACCACCGATGTCGCGCTGGCGGGCTGGATGTTCAACGGTCTGGTACGGTTCGCACCGGGCAGTGCCGACCCGGCTTCCATCGAGCCGGACCTGGCGACCAGCTGGGAAACTTCCGAAGACGGGCTGACTTGGACGTTCCACCTGCGCGACGGTGTAGAGTTCCAGCGGGGCTACGGCCCATTGACCGCCGAGGACGTCGTCTATTCCCTAGAACGAGCGGCCGATCCGGAACGGTCGTCCTTCGCGAATGACTACGCCGCCTTCGAGAGCGTCGAGGCGCTTGATGCGGAAACCGTTCAGATCAAGCTCAGCGCGCCGGTTCCGGGCTTCCTTGGTCTGGTCGCCAACTACCACGGTGGCATGGTCGTCAGCCGCAAGGCCGCCGAGGAAAAGGGCGATGCGTTCAATGGTGATCCCGTCGGCACCGGCCCGTTCGAGTTCCAAGAGGCCGTGACCCAGCAGCACGTCGATCTGGTGGCGAACCCCGATTACTACCGCGGCGCGCCCGAGCTGGACGGTATCCGCTTGCAGATAATCCCTTCAGACTCCAGCCGTGAACTTGCCTTGATGTCTGGCGAGCTGGACTTGATCTACGGCAAGCGCGAACAGCGTTGGGTCGACCAAGTCAGCCGCAACGAGAACATAATTGTCGATATCTTCGCGCCCGGCGAATACCGCACCCTCTATCTGAACGAAACGCATGCGCCACTGGACAACATCAACGTTCGCAAAGCCGTGGCTCATGCCATCAACGTGGACGAGATCTCGGCCTTCGTGGGGGAAGATGTCGGTCCGCGCGGCTGCTCTGCGGTGCCCTCGGGCTACCTTGGCGAGAGCTGCGATGCAGGCATCTACAGCCATGACCCGGAGCTGGCCAAGTCACTGCTGGCAGAGGCGGGCTTCCCCGACGGGATCACGCTGACCGCGGTCGTTTCCTCCAGCTCGTCGCAGAAGCCGATCATGGAAGTGATCCAGGCGCAGCTGGCCCAGGCCGGCATCAAGATGGAGATGAACGTCGTCGATCACCCGACCTATCACCAGCAGATACGTCAGGACCTGAGCGACTTGGTCTTCTACGGTGCCGCGCGCTTCCCCGTGGCCGACAGCTACCTGAGCCAATTCTACCATTCGCAGGCGATCGTCGGCACGCCCACAGCCGTGACCAACTTCTCGCATTGCAAAGTGGCGGACGCGCAGATCGACGCGGCGCGTGTTGAGACCAATCCGGAAACGCAGATGCAGCTCTGGGCCGAGGCGCAGAAGCTGATCCACGATGACGTCTGTGCCGTCCCTCTGTTCAGCCTGATGCAGGTCTGGGCGCGCAGCGACAAGCTGGACTACGGGTACGAGCTGACGGGCAACCTGAACCTGGCGCCCTCGATCACCGAAAACACCGCGCTTGCGGAGTGAGCAGGGCTTCCAATACTTTTCGGGAACTTACAGACGGCGCCCTCTTGGGCGCCGTCTTGACGTTTGCTCAGAACTGATAGCTGTCTTCTTCCCAAGCAGAAATCGCGGCAGCTCGGGTGACCTCTTCGACGAAGGCGCTGACCAGCTTCGAGTTGCGGCTGTGCGACGGCCAGCTGGTGTGGAACTCGAAGCTGGTCGCCGGGTCGAAGGGGCGCATCTCGACCCGGCCTTTGACGCCTTCCGATACCAGCGGATCGACCAGCGTCACCCCCATGCCGCCGGCGACGAATTCGCAGACGTTCGGGGCAGTGGCGGCCTCAATCCGGATATCGGGCCGAAGGCCGGCCCGTTCAAAGACTGCATCGACCCGGTTGCGCGTCAGGCTTGCGCGGGCAAAGGCGATGAAGGGCTCTCCGTCCAGGTCTTTGGGGGTGATCCTCGCCTTCGCGGCAAGCGGATGCCCGATGGGGAGCAGGCAAACCATCGGTTTGGAATGCACCGGCCGTGTGGATATCGTGGGGTGATCCAGCCGCGTCACCAGGATCGCCACGTCCAGCCGGCCAGATACCATCCAATCCGCCAGGAATTGCGAACTGCGCGTATCGACAGAGATGAAGGCGTCGGGGAAGCGCTCCCGGAAGGCCCGGACCGCACGCACGATGAACCCGCCCGACAGGCCCGGCATGACGCCGACGCGCAGTTGCCCACGATTTTCACGCCGGATGGCTTCGACAGCGCGGATCAGCTGGCCCACGCCGCCAAAGACCCGGTTGGCCTCGTGGTAAAGGCGCATCCCCTGTTCCGTGGCGACCAGCCGGCCGCTGGCACGGTCGAAGAGCTGCATTTCGGTGTCGTCTTCGAGCGTTGCGATCAGCTTGCTGGTTGCAGGCTGCGAGATTGACAGCCGTTCCGCGGCACGACTGACGCTGCCGGCCTCGACCACGGCCATGAGGGCTTCGAACTGTCTGAGGCTGGGTTCGCGCATTGGTATAACCTATCAGAATATTGCGTCCAACTTTTCGATTTTGACTTTCTACTCTTCGATTTGGATAAAAATCAACAACAAGCGAGGTAATCCAGCGTGGCACAGCCAGACTACATTGTGATCGGAGCAGGCACCGTAGGCGTCTCTCTTGCTTACGGGTTGCAGAAGCGCGGGCAATCGGTCTGCGTGGTGGATGGCGGCGCGCGCGACTTTCGCGCGGCGCGGGCAAATTTCGGCCTGGTCTGGGTGCAGGGCAAGGGTGGGAACCTGCCCGCCTATGCCCGCTGGACGGCCGAAAGCGCGGCGCTGTGGCCGGGGTTCCGCGATGCGCTGGAGCAATGCAGCGGCATTGGTCTGGATTACCAGAATCCCGGGGGGCTGGCCTTTGTCCTTTCCCAGCAGGCATTGAAGGACCGCCAGTTGTTGCTGGAGAAGATCGGCGGCGGTGCCTTGCCAGAGGGTGTGGAGATGCTGGACCGGGACGCGCTTCAGGCCCGGCTGCCCGATGCCCGCCTGGGGCCTGACGTCGCGGGCGCCAGCTATGGCACCAGCGACGGTCACGTGAACCCGCTCAAGCTTCTGGCGGCGCTGCAGCAGGGCCTGTTGGAACTTGGCGGAGAGATCCTTTGGGACTGGCCGGTCCGGACCTTGCGTACCACCGGACAGGGCTACGAGCTGACCGGCCCCGACGGTGCGACGCTGCGGGCGCCGAAGGTGATCGTGGCGGCAGGGCTGGCCACCTCAGGCATCGTCGCGCCTTTGGGGATCGACCTGCCGCTGCGTCCGCAGCGCGGGCAGTTGCTGGTCACTGAACGGATAGCGCCGATGTTGCCCATGCCCTGCAGCGGGTTGCGTCAGACGGCGGATGGCACCGTGATGATCGGGGCCACGCACGAAGATGTCGGCCTGGACACGGGCACGACCCAGGCCTCCGCGACACTGCTGGCAGAGCGCGCCCTGCGCATCCTGCCCGCCCTCGCGGGTGCGCGCATCGTGCGGCAATGGTCGGGGCTGCGGGTCCTCTCGCCCGACGGCGGGCCGCTCTACACCCAGCCCGAGGACTATCCCGGCCTCTGGACCGTCAGTTGCCATTCCGGCGTCACCCTGGCCGCCGTGCATGCCGAGCGGTTGGCCGAACAGATCCTTGCCGGTGCTTTGACCGGCGATACCCGTCACTTCTCAGAGGACCGTTTCCATGTTTCGACCCCTGCCTGACCGCCCGACTGGGCCAACCGTGACCGTGTTCGTCGAAGGGCAGCCGGTCGAGGCACGCGACGGAGAGACTGCGGCCAGCGTACTGTTGCGCCATCTCGGGTCCGCGCGCATCACCCCGGTCAGCGAAAGTCCGCGCGCGCCCTTCTGCATGATGGGCTGTTGCTTCGATTGCCTGGCCGAGATCGACGGCAAGGGATCGACGCAAAGCTGCCTCGTGCCGGTGCGCGAAGGCATGACCATTGCCCGTCAGATGGGCGCGAGGAAGGTGGTGGGATGATGATCTTCGACGTTGCCATCATCGGGGCCGGCCCCGCCGGGATGCAGGCCGCCTGTGATCTTCGCGCGCGCGACCTGTCCGTTGTCGTGCTGGATGAACAGCCCACTCCCGGTGGCCAGATCTGGCGCGGGGTCGAGCGCAATTGCCAACCCGGATCGCACCTGGCGCAGGGGCTGGGCGCCGAGTACCGCCAAGGGGCCGACGTTGCCCGTTCCTTCCGGGCCTCCGGGACCGATTACCGCCCCCTGTCACGGGTGTGGCAGATCGAGGAAAGCGGCAAGGAGGCCATCGCGCAAAGCTGGCAGGTCTTCGTGACCCGCGAGGGTCAGGCCGAGGTCATCGAGGCGCGGCGCGTCCTTCTGGCCATCGGCGCACAGGAGCGGCCCGTGCCCTTCCCGGGCTGGACCCGCCCCGGTGTGATGACCGTTGGCGCGGCCCAGATCCTTCTGAAATCCGGCGGTCTGCTGCCTGAAGGACCGGTCTGGATTTGTGGCGCGGGCCCGTTGCCTTTGCTTTACGCCCACCAGCTCCGCAAGCTGGGCGGCCAGATCGAAGGCTTTCTCGATACCGCCCCGCGCGACACGCTGCGCCGGGGGCTGCCGCATCTGAACGGTGCCCTGCGCGACTGGAAGAGCCTGGTAAAGGGTCTGGGCTGGCAGGCCGGGATGCGGCTGTCGGGGCTGCGCCGCGAAACCGGGGTCACGCAGCTTCGCGCCGAGGGCGGCGAGCGCCTCGAACGTATCCGCTGGCAGACCCCCGAAGGCGAGAAATCGGCCGCCGCAGGGGTGCTGCTGATCCACGAGGGATTGGTGCCTTCGGTTCACCCGACCCTTTCCCTGCAGTGTGAGCACGCCTGGTCCGACACGCAGAAATCGCTGCGGCCCGTGCTGGATGCCTGGGGGGAAACCACGCGCAGCGGGCTGTTCGTCGCGGGCGACGCGGCGGGGATCGACGGGGCCAAGGCGGCGCTGGCCAAGGGGACGCTGGCAGCCATCGGCATTGCCCGGTCGCTGGGTGTTCTGGAGGACACAAAGGCGCGGCAAGCCCGGGCGGCGGGCGATCGCGCGCTGTCGAAGGCACGCGCTGCGCGGCCGCTGCTCGATAGCCTCTATCCCGCGCCCGAGGGCAAGATCAGCGACGACACCATCGTTTGCCGCTGCGAGGAGCTGACCGCGGGCCAGATCCGCGCCGCAGCCCGCCGTGGCGCGGCAGATCCCAACCGGGTGAAGGCCGAAACCCGCGCCGGCATGGGGCCCTGCCAGGGCCGCCAGTGTGGCTATACTGTCGCGCGGCTGATCGCCGAGGCGCATGACCTCCCGCGCGCCGAGGTTGGCTTCCACAACATCCGCCCGCCGTTGAAGCCCGTGACGCTGGGCGAACTGGCGTCCCTCGGGAAGGCCAAGACATGAAGGCACGCACCGACCTCATCGTGATCGGTGGCGGGCTGCATGGGCTCTCTGCGGCGCTGCAATCTGCCCGGCGCGGGCTGCGCGTGGTCCTGCTGGAGGGCGCCTTCACCGGGCGTCATGCCTCGGGCGCGACGGCTGCCGGCGTGCGCAGCCTCAATCGTGCAGTAGAAGAGTTGCCGCTGAGCCTTGAGGCCCAGGCCCAGTGGGAGGACATGACAACCCTCGTGGGCGACGACTGCGGCTTTCACGCGGGGGGACAGGTGCAGGTGGCCATGGATGCGGATGCCGAGGCCCGGATCAAGGCCCGTATCGCGCGGCTGGAGGCCCTGGGGATGCACCACGAGTGCTGGATCGGCCCGGAGCGCCTGGCTGAACTGGTGCCGGTCATGCAGCCCGGCGCGCTTGGCGCGGCCTATGTCGCGCGCGATGGCTCTGCCGACCCGCATCGCACCATCCGGGCCTTTCGCGCGGCCTGCCTAGACGCCGGCGTGGAGATCCTTGAAAACCACACCGTCACCTGGCTGGCCCGTGAAGAAACGCGCTGGACCGTCGTGGCGGGCGGCATCACCCATGTCGCCCCTACGGTCGTCAATGCCGCCGGAGCCTGGGGGCGCCAGATCGCCAAGTTGGCCGGCGATCCGCTGGACGTTGGCATCAAGAATTCGATGATGATCGTGACCGAGCGCTGCGAACCCTGCCTTGGCCCGGTCATCTCGGCGCAGAACCGCAAGCTGTCGTTCAAGCAGACCGCGGATGGCACTTTTTTGATCGGCGGTGGGGTCCAAGGACGGCTGCGCCCCGGCGGTGGTTCGGCCTCGGTGGACTTCGGCGCGCTTTCGGGGGCCATGTCCACGACCCTGGCCCTCTTCCCCTGGGTCGCGGACCTGCGCCTTGTCCGGGCCTGGGCCGGCATGGAGGCGGCCACCGCCGACCTGCTGCCCGTCATAGGACCGTCCCGTCGGGCCCCGGGGCTGATTCATGTCTTCGGATTCTCCGGGCACGGATTCCAATTGGTCCCGTCCGTCGGACGGGTGATCGCAGACCTGGCAGAGACCGGGCGTACAAGAACCGAACTGTCGGCCTTTGATCCGGGCCGGCTGGCAACCAACAGGAAAGCCGCATGACAAGATACATCTTAAGGAGATTGCTGGCCGCGATCCCGACACTTCTGGCCATGTTGACCATGGTCTTCGTACTGGTCCGGTTGGTGCCGGGCGATGCGGCCATGGCCATGCTGGGCGACCAGGCAAGCGAAGCGTCGCTGGCGGCGCTGCGCGCCAAGCTGGGGCTCGATCAGCCGATTGGCGTGCAGTATCTGGCTTTCCTGCGGGACATGCTGGGCGGCAACTTCGGCGTCTCAATGAGCAGCGGGCGGCCGGTGCTGGAAGAGGTCGCCCGCGTGCTGCCCTATACGCTGGAGCTGACAGCGGCGGCGGTCATCATCGGTGCCATCTTCGGTCTGCCGCTTGGCATGGTGGCGGCGCTGCGCCGCAATGCCTGGCCGGACTACCTGTCGCGGATCCTGTCGCTGACCGGCCTTTCCTTCCCGGGCTTCGTGTCTGGTATTCTGATGCTGCTGGCCTTCGCGGTCTACCTGCGCTGGTTCCCGGTCATGTCGACCGCGTCCGACAGCTTCGGGGATCATATCCGCAACCTGACTCTCCCGGCGCTGAACCTTGGCCTGATCATGACGGCCTACATCACCCGCGTGACGCGCTCGTCGATGCTGAACGTGTTGGGGGAGGATTACATCCGCACCGCCCGCGCCAAGGGCGTGCCGCCGCGTCGCCTGATTATGCGGCACGGTCTGCGCAACGCGCTCATCCCCGTGGTCACTGTTGTCGGCCTCTACTTCGGCACGCTGATCGGCAATTCGGTGCTGGTGGAAATGGTCTTCACCCGTCCGGGCCTGGGCAAGCTGATCCTGGGTGCATTGCAGGCACGTGATTACACGCTGCTGCAGGGGCTGATGGTGATCTTCGCCAGCTTCGTGATCCTCGTGAACATCCTGACCGACCTGATCTACGCGGTCGTCGATCCCAGAGTGAGCTATTCCTGATGACCGCCGTGACTGAAACCATCCCCGTCCGCAAACCCAATGTCGTGCTGCAGACCCTGAACCGCAATCGCCTGTCCTGGGTGGGTGTCGGGCTGTTGGCGCTGATCCTGCTCTCGGCGATATTCGCGCCGCTTCTGGCGCCGCATGATCCGCTGCAACAGAACATTCTGCATCGCCTGGAAGGTCCGTCGCCGGAATTCTGGCTTGGCACCGACAGCTATGGACGCGATGTGCTCTCGCGCCTGCTGTACGGCACCCGCATCTCGCTCGCCGTGGGGTTCCTGTCGGTGCTGATCGCGATGACGGTGGGCTCTGCCATCGGGATCTTCGCGGGCTATGTCGGCGGCATGGTCGACCAGGTGATCATGGGCATTGTCGACGTGATGCTGTCCTTCCCGACACTGCTGCTGGGCCTCATGGTCGCGGCGATGCTGGGGGCGAGCCTGGAAAACCTGATCATCGCCATCGCGATTACCGAAACCGCGCCTTTCGTGCGCATCGCCCGAGCGCCGACTATCTCGGCCAAGCGGAAGGAATACGTGGAAGCGGGCCGGGCGCTCGGCTTCTCTCCCCTGCGGATCATGGGCGTGCATATCCTGCCCAACATCCTGTCTGACATCGTCGTCGTCGCCTCGCTCTGGATGGCCAGCGCGATCCGCACCGAAGCCTCGCTGTCCTTCATCGGCCTGGGGGTGCAGCCGCCGACTGCCACTTGGGGCGGGATGATCCGCGAAGGCTTCGAGAACATCCTGTCGTCCTGGTGGCTGGTGGTCTTCCCGTCTCTGGCGATCCTGCTGACCGTGCTGGCGCTAAACATCCTGGGTGACGCCCTGCGAGACGCCATCGACCCGAAACTGAAAGGTGAGTCATGACTGCTCTTCTCGACATTCACGGCCTGACCACGGAATTCCGGGTGAACGGCCGCTGGCATGCCGCCATCCAGGATGTGGACCTGTCGCTTGCCGCCAATGAAACCTTGGCCGTGGTGGGCGAAAGCGGCTCAGGCAAGAGCGTCACCGCGCTGTCGGCGCTGCGGCTGCTGCCGCAGGCGGGCGCCCGGATCGGTCGCGGCGAAATCCTTTTCGAAGGACGCGACCTGGCAAAGCTGTCCGAACGGCAGATGGCCCAGATCCGCGGCAACGAGATCGCGATGATCTTCCAGGAGCCGATGACATCGCTGAACCCCACGATGACCGTGGGTGACCAGATTGCCGAGGTCCTGACGATCCACCGTGGCATGAGCCATGGCGCGGCGCTGAAGGAAGCGCGTGATCTGCTGGACGAAGTGCGCGTGCCTGACCCGGGCCGGCGGATCACCGAATATCCGCACCAGTTCTCGGGCGGGATGCGACAGCGGGCGATGATCGCCATCGCGCTGGCCTGTCGCCCGAAGGTGTTGCTGGCCGATGAACCCACTACCGCGCTGGACGTGACGGTGCAGCACCAGGTGCTGACCCTGCTGGATGATCTGAAGCGCGAGCGCGGCATGGGGGTGATCTTCATCACCCACAACCTCGGTGTCGTGGCGCAGATCGCGGACCGCGTCGCAGTGATGTACGCAGGCGAAATCGTCGAGACGGCGGACTGCGAGCAGCTCTTCGCGAACCCGGCCCATCCCTACACGGAGGCACTCCTGCGGGCGATGCCGCGTGTGGACCGGCGGGCCGACACGCTGGAGCCTATCCCCGGTTCGGTGCCCTCAATCACCGCGCGGCCTGCAGGCTGCCACTTCGCGCCGCGCTGCGGCTACGCCCGGCCGGAGTGCGGCCGTCACCCGGCTCTCGGGCCTGTCAGCGGGGCAGGTGGCTCCGATCACCAGGCGCGCTGCATCCTGCGCGCGAAGGCGGAGGTAGCAGCATGAGCGGTCTGAAAGTCGAGGGTCTGAAAAAGCACTTCACCATCGGGGGCGGGTTCCTGGGTGGCAAGGCCCGTACGGTGCGCGCGGTTGAAAACGTCAGCCTTTCGGTCGCTCCCGGTTCCAGCGTCGGGCTGGTAGGGGAATCCGGCTGCGGCAAGTCCACCGCTTCCCGCGCCATCCTGCGGCTGGAGGAACCGACCGCCGGCCGCGTCACCTTCGACGGCATCGATGTGGCTTCTGCCTCGCCGGCCGAAATGCGCCGCCTGCGCCAACGCATGCAGTTCATCTTCCAGGACCCCTATGCCTCGTTGAACAGCCGCCGGAGTATCCGCAAGACGCTGGAAGAGCCGCTTAAAGTGCATGGCATCGGGGATTCGGCTGATCGCCGAGCCCGGGCCGAGGCGATCCTGTCCGAAGTCGGGCTGCCGCGCGATGCGATGGGCCGCTTCCCGCACGAATTTTCGGGCGGGCAGCGCCAGCGGATCGGCATCGCGCGTGCGCTTGTGCTGGAACCGGACCTGGTGGTGGCGGATGAACCGGTCTCCGCGCTGGACGTATCGGTTCAGGCGCAGATCCTGCGGCTGCTGGACGACCTGCGCGAAAAGCGGACGCTGTCCTTCCTCTTCGTGTCACATGACCTTGGCGTGATCCGGCACTTCTGCGACACGACCTGCGTGATGTACCTGGGCCATGTGGTGGAAAGCGGGCCGACGCAGGAGATCATGGATGATCCCGCGCACCCCTACACGGTGCTGTTGCGGCAAAGCTCCCCCATCCCGGACCCGGCGAACCGGGTGAAGCCGCCGCGCATCGCGGGCGAGATCCCGTCACCGGCCAACCCGCCCTCGGGCTGTCCGTTCCACACCCGCTGCCCGCGCGCTATCGCGGCGTGCCGAGAAAGCATGCCCGCCACGAAAGAGATCGCGCCGGGACGGCAGGTCGCCTGTCACCTCTTCTGAACATAAGCAAACGCCAGCGCGTCGTTCCCTTGGGAGCGGCGCACGCACCCGAAGGAAGCTCCATGAACGTCGGTATCGTCGGCGCGGGCAGTATCGCGCGCGCCTACTTCGCCTATCTCTCCAACGCGGGGCACAGCCCCCGGATGTGGTCGCCGCGCGGCGTTTCCGGTGCAGAATTGCGGGTGGTGACTGAACTTGTCGTTTCAGGCGCTGTCGAGGAGCGTTTCGCACCCAAGCTGGCCGCGGATATCGCAGAGCTGGCCCAGGCAGAAGTCCTCATCCTGGCCTTGCCGGCCACTGGCCACCGCGCCGTGCTGGACGCGCTGTTGCCGCATCTGCGCGACGGGCAGAGCATCATCATCAGCGCCCACCTGTCCTTTGCGGCGCTGCACCTCGGGCAAGCGTTGCACGCGCGGGGCCTGTCCCTGCCGGTGATCTGCTGGAACACCACCGCCATGACCTGCAAGAGCCCCGAACCTCCGGCGATCCGAGTGGGGGCGCTGCGCAAGCGGGTAGAGATCTGCACTTTGCCGGGGGGCGACATCGCCGGCGCCCTGGCGCTTTGCGAGGCGCTCTTTGGTCCGCGGTTCCAACATGGCGGCGACCTTCTGGACAACGCCCTCAGCAACCTCAACCCGCAGACTCACCTGGCCATGGCTCTGTGCAACCTGACCCGGATAGAGACTGGGGAGCAGTGGCATCAGAACTCGCTGATGACGCCTTCCGTCGCCCGCTTCCTTGAAGGGCTGGATGCAGAGCGGCTGGCGATTGCTCGCGGTTTTGGCCGCAGGGTGAGGCCGCAGGCAGAGGGCGGGCTGGACGCGGTATTCCGCGCACGTGTCGCGGCCGGAACCGATCCTCTGGGGCCGGTCGATCCCGAGACCCGATACATCACCGAAGACGTGCCTTTCGGCCTGGTGCCGCTGGTCATGCTTGCAGAGATGGCAGGCGTTCCCGCGCCGCTGCACGAAAGTGGCATCAAGATCCTTGGCGCCTGCCACGGCCGGAATTACAGAGCCCTGAACGACCTGCTGCCGCGAGAGGGCGCATCGGGGCTTCGGGCTCTGCTTGGTCTGGCGTAGGGCGCAGGCGCCTCGCACGAAAAAGGGTGAACGCCGGTCCCAGACAGGGGCCGGCGTTTTCCGGTCAAAGCGGTGTGGAAAGCTGGGACAGAAGCGGGCGCATCTCTCCGGCCTTGAGGGATGCTATTGCGCCCAAGATCGCCTGCTGCCGATCCATCTGAAGCGCCAGGCGGGTGGCACGTCGGAACTTGGTGTCCAGTTCTTGCCAGCTCATCAGCGGCTCACCCTCGGGCGGGGTTGGTGCCGAGGTCAGAACGCGGTCCCCACAGGTCAGGGTCACGCGGCCAAGGATCTCGTTGGGGTAGGACTCGGCGAATGCGTCGCTCGCCTCCAGCGTGACCTTCCGGGCCAGCTCCCTGACGCCCGGAAGCGAGAGGGAAGCCTCGGTCACCGGTGTAAGCATCTCTGGCCCGTGCAACGCGGACAGCGCCAGGTCGAAGGGTATGCTGTACTGCACGTCGACCAGGTTCACCGGATCGGCCTTATTCGAAATGCGCAAGGCAGGAGGATGGGTTTCGACGTGGATCGCGTCGATTTCCGCGCCGCTGACCCCGTGTTCTGCCATCACCTGATGCAAGGCGGCAAGCGGCGCGTGGATGTGGCGGCAGCAAGCGTAGGGCTTGAAGTAAGTCTGGCAAATGTGCAGTGCGGTGCCCAGGCGCAGGTCCTCAGGGAAGACGTAGTGGCGGCGGCTGTCCAGAATGTTGCGCGGTCCGGTGTGGCCGGCTTCGGCCATGACGACTGCGGTCATGCCCGTGACAACGCCCCAGGGGATGCCTTCCTTGACGGAGGCCCCTTCGGGATGCGGGATGCGCGGCGAAGGTCCGCCCGCGAAGCTTTGGTTAGGGGCGCTTTCGCCGACGATCGCCAGCGCGTGCTCAATGGCCCCAAGTGGGGTGCCGCGCAGCGCGGCAACTGCGGCCACCACACCGAACGGCGTCCAAGTTCCCGAGCTGCCGTAGGTCGTGCGCGCCGAGCCGACGGTCACCGCGACCTCGTAGCCGAGGACAATAGCGGCGAGGGTCTGGTCTAGCGTTGCGCCGACCTCCTGCGCGGTAGCCAGGGCCGCGGGAATGATCGCGGCGCCCGGATGACCGGCGGCAAAACGGTTGCCGTCATCGAGATCCTTGGCCGCCGCAGCGCTGCTGTTGGCCCAGGCCGCACCTATAGCGCTGCGGGTCTGGTCGGCGAACCAGATCGTAGCGTGGCCGGGTGCGTAAAGCTCTACGGCGGCTTGGCGAAGTGAGGTCGGTCCCGGGTCGCTAAATCCAACGATGGAAGCCACGATGAGATCAAATATACACTGTAGCGCGGGATCCTTGGCCGCGGAGGGCACTGCGGCGTCACGCGCTTGAACAATGTAGCGCGCAAGTTCTCCGACAATCTCATATGGGGCTTTGTGGTCTCGGGAAGACACTGTCGCTGCCTGGTCCAATGGGTCGTTCCTCAATCCGATTGCTTGATGTCGAGAGGTTTATCGGAGTGCCCGCTCAGTAGTTCAAAGGCAAATTTATTGCTTATGCATTCCTGCGGGTTATACCTCATGTGCGCGGAGCAGAGCTGTCTCATCAGCATACCTGCCATAGCGAAGTGAAAAGCTGACGCCGGGCGGCTTCCATTTCCAAGCATTGAGACCGACGTTTAACGCTTCTAGAGATTGTTCCCGCCAAGGACACAAGCTTACCGATCTGCAAACCGCCGGACTATCTGCACCCATTGGCTCGCCCATCGCTGGCGCCAAAGTTGGGCGGATTTTGCGGGAACGTCGACAGCGGCGCGGCGCACAATCAGGGCACGATCGAATTGCCATTGTGTTTCCGTCATAGCTGATCACTTGGCGGGAGAGCTGCAACTTTCTTCTCGCGATGTTCTGTACATCGCCTTGCGAAAACATGTCCGCCATCGTCCTGCCGGCTCCTAGAACGTGGCGCCTGCGGTCTTCAACATGGCCATCTCAAGAAAATGTACATGATATTTTTTCGCATTTTCAGTGGGTTGACTCCAATCCGGCAAGAGCCTTGAAGGCCGGGCGCATTTTTCTGTTTTGGATTTTCAGCGGATTCGCGGACCTTCCCCTTGTGCAAGGTCGGCGGTCCATGACGTCCACGTCCTGCGCAAAAGAAAACGCGCACCCTCGGGTGCGCGCCTGGAAGTTGGGGCAAAGATCGCCCGTGTATCACTTGCCAAGCTAGAGGCCGAAAACGGTCCGGGCAAGCGCGGTCTGAGCTCCAGGATGAGAATATGACTACTCCGGAAACGCCTCGTTTCCGGGAACGGAGACGGCATGTCGAATTACGAAGAATGGTTGCAAGACCAACCGGCACCCAAGAAGAAACAGCCAGCCCTGGTGGTGGCACCGATCCACGGGGTGCTTCCCTATGCTGGTGCTCTCAATCCGCTGACCCGCAGCGACACGGCCAAGCGGGTGTCGGTTGCGATCGCAACGCCGATGACGGGCGGCATCCGGCAGGTCTACCATTATGATGGCGAGTCCGAATACGCCGTCACCCTGGATGCCCTTCGCAGCCCCGAGCTCTATGGACTGGAAGTGCAGCTTGCGCCTGTTTACTACTATTGCCGTCGCCAGAGGGGAGTGTACCCCCATCATTTCGATTTGCGGCTCACCTTCAAGGATGGGTACCGGCGCGCGGTTTTCGTGCGCAACGCGACGAGCTTGGCGAAGCGCGAAACCCAGGACGAGATCGACGACATCTTCGCCGCGGTCACCGAGGACTTCGCTGACGACTGCATGGTCGTCTGCACCGATGATTACACGCGGGCATACCGCGACAACCTGCGCCGTATCTGGGACTATCTGCAGCTTGTAGATGCCGAAGCCGACAAGATCGTCGAAGATGCCGCGCGCATGACCAACTACTGGTATCTGAGCGATCTGATCGCGAATTGCGACTTCGAGCCGGGTCGCTGCTACCAGGCGGCGATGCGGCTCATCGGCCAGAATGTGCTCTGGACGGACATGCATGGGGTCATCGACTACCCCTCCCGCGTCGCTCTGAACGCATGACTTCGCAGCCGCTCTACAACATCCCCAAGGGATCCATCCTGAAGCTGGATGGCCGCGAACTGATGGTGTCGGTTCGCGAGGAGAGCGGATATGCGGTGCGGTGTCTCGACAGCGGTGAGTGCTTCAGCCTGACGGTTGAACGGGTCGACGATGCAATCCGGGAGCGAGATTGCGAGGTGAACAAGCCGGCGGATGCAGAGAAGAGGTATGCCCTTCTGGAGTACACCGGCGGCATTGAACGCGTGGAGCAGTTTCCGGAAGAGACCCAGCGTATCGTGCAGGGCCGTCTGGCCCTCGTATTGGCCCAGGACGCGCTACGTGAAGAGGGCGAAAAACTCACTCAGCGCTCCATGGACAAGGCCGGGAAACATCGCCGTCTTGTGCTGGAGCGAGCTGACAGGATCGCACCTGGTTTCAACTTCCTCAGAACTCGACGGGGCGGCAAGCTGGCCGCCGGCTTTGATGTTCCTCAGGGGCGTACTCTCGCCAGCTATTATGATGTCTATCATCGCTTTGATCGCAACCCGGTGGTTCTGGCCGACCGCGATCATAAGAAAGGACGCCGGGAACCCAGGCTCTGGGATTGGCAGGAGCGATTCATCAGTTTCGTGCTGGATTGTTGGCTAGTTCCACAGAAGCCGAAGCTGGCCGAACTCTACGCACAGGCGAAGGAGGAGTTTTACCGCTCTCCCCAGGAGATCGCGCAATGTATCAGTTTTCCGACGATCACGACGATCCGAAGCAGGATCAAGGCCATCTCGGAAGTCGTGCGCGTTATCGGTCGGGGCGGCAAGCGGCACGCGACGAACGTAAAGGGACCCGGTTCAACAGACGTGCGGGCCCTGGCGTTCGGCGAGAAGTTCGAAACCGATCAGTGCCTGCTGTCGATCTTCACCTCTGGCGACGGCGTCGTGAGAGCGAAGGTGATCGATCCCAAGCAGGCACCACAAGAGCTCGCGGACAACGAGGTCCGGCGCTGCTGGCTTCACCTGATTATCGACGTCGCGACCCGCGAGGTGCTTGGTTGGGTTATCTCCGAGACAGCAGACGCCGACCATACCAAAGCGCTGCTTCGGATGGCGACGCGGGACAAGACCAAGGAAAAGGTCCGCTACGGATGCAGGCAGGAGCCAGTGCCTCCCGTGCGGCTGGGCCTCAGCCTAGCCGACAATGGTACCGCCACTCGAAATGCCGACGTCTATGCCAGCCAACTTGGTATGGGCATGAGCGTCATGACTGCACGTGCCTACCAGCCCCTGGATAAGCAAGTGGTCGAACGGGTGTTCGGGACACTGCAGTGGCAGGTGCTCAATACCCTGCCTGGGTACACGGGCAGTCGTCCTGGAGAGTTGACCGGGTACGACCCGAAGAATTCTGCCAAGCTCAGCCATGATCAGCTTTACGGCATCATCACGCGGTACTTCATCGACGAGTATCCCTTCCGACCGCATCGCGGCACCGGGATGAACGGGGCGACCCCACGCCAGAAGCGAGAGGAAGCGCAGAAGCGATATGGCGCTATTGAGGCGCCCTCCCAGCGTGACAGGTGTCTCCATCTTGGCGCCAAGGTCATTGCGACCACGACTTCTGATGGTGTTCGAGCCTTCAACATCCCCTTCAATTCGAGCCAGCTCGTGCGCTTCGATGATGGCAAGTCCAAGCGGGTTACGGTTCATCTCGACCCCGATGACCTCCGCAAGGTCTATGTAACCGCCGAGGGAGTGGAGGAGGTCATGGAGGCAGAGCTGAGCATGACTGTCTTCAAAGACCAATCGCTCGAGGAGGCCATTGAGATCATGGAGGCAGCGTCGAGATCCAACCCGACGCTGCGTGAGCTGCATGACCGACATTTGAGAGAAGCTCGCGCACGTCGCGCGCGCGACTCCGGTTTCTTCCCGGATTCACGCGATCCGTCGAGCTACCAGACACTCGCGCAACTCGAGGCTCGCGCAAGCGAACTGCTTCAGGTTGAAACGCGCCCCGCCGCCTACATCGGCGCCACTGCTGCTCCCGGGCAGCTCATGAGCAGGGGCCGCACGTCGGGTGTGGTGCCGGCACGCCCAGCCGGTACGGCTCCGTTTAAACCGCCATCCGCTTCGACGCCTCCCAGGGCGAGTACATCGTCGCCGCGGTTCGCTGGACAGGCGGATGGGCCCCCAGAGACGGGGACAACTTCGGCGCCAGACTCTGACGACATTAAGGCCATGACCTTCGGCCCCATCAAGGATAGCAAATTGTGACCAACCCCTTCATCATTCCCTCGTTGGCAAACCTGAATGCGGACCTGGCGCAGCGTCATTTCCCGCTCGCCAGGGGCGAGGAACTTCAGCAGACCTTCGCGCAGCTCTTCAGTCGCCACTTGGGGCGTCTGCGGTCCGGGAAGGGCTTCGAGGCACGTAGCCTCCTTGTGACGGGGCTGTCCGGTTCGGGCAAGACAGCCGAGATCTCGGACATGCTGGACCGGTTCAACAAGAGTGCTGTTCCCATGCCGGACGGCAAGCAGGTGAGGTTTGCAAGTTGCGTGCTTGAAGCGAAAGGGAGCTGGAAGGACCTTGGCCGCAAGACCCTGCACGCCTTGGGCTATCCGATTACGAACAAGACCCGCCGGACGCAGTTTGAAATCTGGGATTTGGTCATCAAGCAGGCCAAGCTTCAGGGCGTCATCGGGATCTACTACGACGAGGCCCAGCATATCATGCGCGGAAAGTCGGATGCCGAGGTTCTGAGCGTCCTGGATGCGTTCAAGACGCTCATGAAGTCACACGACTGGCCCCTCATGTTGATCCTTTCGGGTGTTCCGGAACTGGGAGACTACGTGCAACGCGAGCCACAGCTC
Source organism: Salipiger sp. PrR003 (assembly GCF_010500785.1). Lineage (NCBI taxonomy): Bacteria > Pseudomonadati > Pseudomonadota > Alphaproteobacteria > Rhodobacterales > Roseobacteraceae > Salipiger > Salipiger sp. PrR003. The sequence continues at coordinate 8,678 of NZ_JAAGOV010000056.1, read as the reverse complement.
GATCGGCTGATGACCAGGATCGAGTTCCAGGAAATCGATCTGAGCAGTGCGCCCGGGCATCCAGCGCAGGACTACGAAACCCTCAATGAAATCGTCGGGAGCTACGCGATCAGCGCGGGGCTCAATGTAGATGCCGGCCTACCGACGGGAGATTTCCTGCACCGCCTTGCGACTGCCGGCGCATTCCGGTGGGGCTTGGTGATCGACCTGGTCGTCGATGCCGTGGCACTTGCCGTTGCCAAGAGGGAAGGGGTGATTGAGCGGTCGGATTTCGTGGCGGCCTGGTGTGAGAAAACCGGAATGAACCAGCTGGCGACGCCCTTCACACATGACAGCTACGAGAGGATGTTCCGGAGGGACAAGCCGTTCCGGGCTGCCATCGGCACCTGATCTTCCCAGAGAATTCAGACTTCGAGAAACCCGCGCTTCGGCGCGGGTTTTTTCATGCCCGGATGCTGCCGCTTGGATGACCCCATGAGATAAGCCTCTGATGCTGCGCAGGTTTTTGGTTTCTGCGCAGGCATATGCTTTCACTCTGGAAATCGCGGCCGGCAAGTTGTTGAAAATGTTTATGGATTCCTGGCGCCGAATCGGAAGTGATTGATTTTGCGCATTCATCTGCTTTCTCTGACTAAAGAGTCAGAGAAAGCAGATGAATGCGCAAACGGAAGCATAAGTCTGCGCAAGGGGTGTCAAGGGCGAAACGTATCGCCTCGTGTCTTTGGACTGCTCTCTGAAGGGCGTTGATAGAGGTGCTGGAGCAGACGCTCCGGCGCCTTTCGCGTATGAAGGGGATGTGCGGTTCGTGAAATGACGTCGCGGAGGGCCGTCGTGCCGTCGCTATGCGCTCCTGGGCATGGCGCAGCGGCGCTCGCGATGGTGAGACCCTGAACACAAGGTTGCTTTGAAACGGTGGAAGCTCTGACGAAGACTATGATGCAGACGCAAACTGTCGCTACGATCCTGAACCGATATCAGCGTCGGAGAAATTGTCAGGTGCCCATCACGGCAACCGATGTCTACGCCGACACCATTGCGCGCGTCTGTGGAGAAGGCGTTGACCTCGACCCGGTCGAACGAGGCCTTATCCACCTCAAGCGTCAGAAGGTAATTTCTGGCCGAAGACTGGTCGCCCTCCTTGGCCGCCACCAGCGCGAGATCAGACCTGAGTGACGCCTCGCGGGGGCTTCCTGGGCCAGTTGACACAACGCTACCCAAGAAGACGCTGAGCGTCGCGGCTCTGGGAACAGAGTGATGGCTTCAACCGGCCCGTAGACACCGCTCACGTCCGGCGCAGGAAGGCGAACTGACCTGCCTCGAAGGGCGGGAAGCGGTCATTCGCTGCAGTTTGCGCCAAGGTCAGCTATGTGCAGGAAACGGAGTTTGCAGAGTCGGGACCGTGACGCCGGTCAAAGGCACAATCCTACTTCAAAGTGCCCCAATGCGGCCCGTCATTACGGGCTTTCGCTACGACTGCGAAATTTGACAGCGGGTGGGGCAATGCTGTGCGGGACGGGACTGCGCTCGTCCGAACTCGGCTATCGGAAACCGCCTGGGCTCCTGCTAGTCACACTCCGATTTGTCTTCGGTCTTGTCGCGGGACAGGACCAATGGCTTCACCCCTTGCAATGCGTCGGTCAGCACCTGTTGCAGCGCGGCTTGCAGTTCAGCGCTGGCGGGATCGGCGGCAGGAAATTCCTTGACGGCCAGCGGCAGCGCAATGTCGCCCTTGAACAGCCCGACCAGACCCCTGCGGATGATGGTTTGTTCAGTCTCAAGGTCGCCGTGGGCGCGGGGCGAGTATATGTCACGGGCGAGCTGCGCTTTGCTGAAGTTATAGCCAAGGAACTGCGACATGAGGTGCAGTATGTCTTGGAATAGGTCGAGCCGCTTCTGTGCCCATGCGTCGGTAGCTGGACCGTCAGTTGTGTGGTGATCGAAGTATAGCTTCCAGGCATCGTTGATCTGCTTGAGCTTACCGCTCGACCCATAGAACTCGACAGGCACGGCGTTGAGGGCTTCGACGTGCTGGGGCGAGAGCATTGCGGCCCGTGTCGCCATCAGGGTTCGGAAGATGGCGAGTTGCCGCTCCTTCACGTCCCGCCTGCGTTCAAGCCATTTCTGCGCCTGCACGGCCAACACTGGCCCCAGCAAAGCAGCGACTACGATAGCGATGTCAGTTAGCTTTATTGTGAAATCCCAATTCATCGTCGTCATTTGGCGTCCCTCATTGCCGGAAGTAGAGGCCATTGGCACAGCTAGACCAGCCTATGCCGCGTGCAGCCTTGGCATGAGGAGCCTGACGCATTGCTTTCATGGGTCTCATCTGCCGCATCGACTTCATTGGCTTCATCGACCGCATGGGGCGCATCGGGCCACCGGAGGCATCGGCGGAGAAAAGAGCTGGTTGGTTAGACCTGTCGTAGAGCCAGCCGTTGGCGATCCAACCAAGCAAGCGACCCGAGAAAGAATAGACTTTGTCGCCTGCGACGTAGCCCACCGGCTCACCGCTCCACAGGTAGAGGTTTTCGCCGTCTGGCGAGTAGCAGGCGGCTTGCCCATTTCTGTCAAAGAATTCCATGTGTTGTCCCTAGGGCTGTCTCGTCACCTAGGTATAGATCAGGTTCGCGCTTTGTTCAATATTTTGCACTTAAGAGTCGACAAAGGAAGTCTTCTAGCTTTGATCTGCCATTGGCATCAAGCAGCCCGAAGGTCGGCTAAGGGCCGGACTATCGGCGCACCTGGGGAGACCTGTGTGCGCCCCGCCGCAGCGCCGCATGACCAGTTCGAGCCTATTCGGTTGAAAAATTCGGCTTGATGATCGCGTTGACCCTCGCCCAGGATTTGCGGCTCCTGTGCCTATCTTTCCTCAAAAGGCGACCTGTGGGATCGGAAGGAGCTTTGCGAGCTTCCGGAGGTTCTGTGCGGTGGCTGCGAGGTGGAATTCATCTCGTGCGCCGCTCGGTCCTCGCAACCGGAGACGGTTGAGGCCCAGAATGCGCTTCAAATGCGCGAAGAGCATCTCCACCTTCTTCCGGAGCTTGCAGGAGATCGCGTAGTCGGGCGTCTGAGCAATCGCACGCGCCCGATTCCGGGAGGGCTCGAAGATCGACCGGAGGATTTTCCGCGAGGGCGCCTTGGGGCAGCAACGCGCTTTCAACTCGCAGGCATCGCAATCGGCCTTGCCGGCGCGGTAGCGAAGCATGCCATCTTCATCGGGTTTTTTCTCCCGGGGTTTCGTGAAGGTCCGGCGGCTTTGCTTCAACTCCTTGCCGCCCGGGCAGATGTAGACATCCCTCTCGGCATCATAGGCGAAGTCGGCGCGCTCGAATGTCCCATCCCTACGGGCTGACTTGTCGACACCGGGATATGGGGTGCGATGCCGCGCTGCTGATCCAGCCAGTCCAGCATGACGCCGGTGCCGTAGGCGGTGTCGGCGATCAGCCGTTCCGGTGCGATGCCGAAGGTATCGTTCACCCGGTCGATCATCGTCCGCACCGATCCAACCTCGGCCTGGCGGATCGACCGGGTGGCCTCCACATCAAGGATCACGCCGTTGTCGGTATCGATCAGGTAGTTGGTGGAATAGGCAAAGTAGGCCGGACCTCCCCGAGCCCCGGTCCATTGCGAAGCGGGATCGGAATGGGAGGTGAACTTCGGCTCGACCGGGCTCGCTCCGCCAAAGGCGGCATCATCGAGTGTGTCCAGATATTCCCTGACAGCCCGAGGCGCGTCTATGGGATCGATGCTGCCCGACTGCCAGTCCGACTTCGGCGTGGAGTTCTGCCGGTTCGCGTCAGCCGCGATAATACTGGCGTCCGCGGCGAGGCGCTGGCCGCTGCCGAGGCCCTCCTCGAGGCAGCGCGCCACCACGGTCTCGAAGAGATGGCGCAACAGGTCACTGTCGCGGAAGCGGCCGTCGCGGTTTTTGGAAAAGGTCGAATGATCCGGCACCGGGACGGTCAGATCGAGGCGGCAGAACCAACGGTAGGCAAGGTTGAGATGGACCTCCTCGCAGAGCCGGCGCTCGGACCGGATGCCCATGATGTAACCCACCAGAAGCATGCGGATCATCAGTTCCGGATCAACCGACGGTCGTCCGGTGGAGCTGTAGAATGGCGCCAGGTGCTGCCGGATGCTGGCCAGGTCGACGAATTGATCAACTGATCGGAGCATGTGGTCCGGCGGAACGTGCGTTTCGATCGAGAACTCGTAGAAGAGAGCGCCTTGCGCTTCCTGCCGGGACCCCATCATCGCCGTTCACCTCAAGCTGCCGCAGCCAAATTGAATCAGCGGCCAGCTCTTCAGGCAAGCGGAGTTTTTCAACGGAATAGGCCCGAATGCGACATTCAAACAGTGAAGCTTTTCCAGCCGCGGAACCATGATTTCTTGGGGAGCGACAAGTACCAGCGAGCCCCGGGGTGTGAGAAAGGATTCACGAAACCACATGCGCCGCGAAACGGATCGACAGGAATACCCACTGCTCCCGGCCACTCGACGCTTTCGGAAGGCTGCCGACAGTGCCGGCTTCAGCCTTCCGAAGCCGACCAATCAATCACCCCGGTGTGTACCAGATCGGCGAAGAGTAAGCCCGGTCCTGAACCGTCATCGGTGCGTCATCGGGCATTTCGATCCCGAAGTATTTTGCGTCATAGGCGGTCCAGCGCGGTGTCGGGATCTCGATGACCCGGATGTAGTAAAAGGCCTTTTGCGCCGGATCGAACTCCGGGTCCTCCCAGTACGCGCCCAGAACAGCCTGGCCGATGTCATTGGTGTAGCTCGCATCGGGAACGTCGACGGTGCTGCCCACATCGGTTTCGCAGACCTCGCCGACGACCTCACGTCCGCCGCAGGCGATGTCCCAGATTTTCTCCTGGGTGTTGCCCTCGGCGTCAAGCCAGCCCTTGATGATCTGCACACGGTCGAGGTTTGCGCCGTCCGGATCACGCAGCGCCCGCACCATGAATTTCGGAGCGGCGCCCTCAGGGCCCGGACGCAGATCACCTCCCATGGGCACGCCACGGGCATAGCCCTGCGCGGCGAAGTCCGGGCGCTGCACTTCGGGCTCCTCGAAATCCCATCCCGCAAAAACCCGTACCCTCAGGCGCGTGCCCGTCGTGGCAAACACCTCGCGCCGGGCGAAGGCGTCCCAGATGGCTTCTCGGGTGTTCTCGGTCGCCCAGGCGGCGGCGAGGCCGGAGGCCCCGAGGTCGATGTCATAGATTGAATATTTGGGATCGACCGCACTCTCGATGAAGATGCCATCCTTGCGGTGCTCAGAGGGCTCGACGAAGTAGATCTTGCCAAACCAGTTTTCCTCACGGGTCGAGGGGATGGCGTTGTGGCTGTCGGTCGAACCGATCATGCCGAACTTGAACGGGTTGGTGCCGAGCCGGGCCTCTTCCTCGAGGCCAAGCTTCAATGCCTCGCGGGCATACTCTGTTTTCAGCATCCCGGGTTCTTTCGGCACGGTGCCGGTGAGATTGGAGGAGTCCATGATCTCAAAATCGGCAAAGGCGTCGTCTGGCGACAGCAGCGGGTGCGCCTCGCCGGTACCCTTGGGCTGGGTGACCTCCACCACGCGCTCAAAGCGCTGGCGGGTCTCGGCATAAGCGGTATCGAAGGGTTCTCCGTCGAAGGTTTCGAGCATGAACATCATGCCGTTCGACAGGTTGCCGTTATGCGGGATGGCAAGCACTCGGCCGCCGGTCGTCTCCTCATACGCCGCGAGGTACTGCCAGAGGTCCTCGGGGTTGTCGCTGTCCAGCGCCGAGAAGGGCACCACCCGGCGCGTCCTGTCGGCGTTGTCGCGGAAGATGATATTGCGGTGCAGGTTGTTGCTGCCCGGGCCCGAGGTCCACTCATAGCCAATGAATGTGGTGAAGACGCCGGGCTCGTAGAAGCGTTCAGCGTTGTCGATCACCTGGTCCCAGACGCGGGAGTCGATTTCGGGGTTGTCGATCGGGTCCTCGCCCTTGGCGTTTGCCGCGCTCCATTCATAGGCCGCATCTATGCCGGCGCCGGCTTGGAAGTACTCATACCAACGCCTGCCGGCCTCGGTGCCGAGCGCCAGGGGATCGCCACGCATCAGGTAGTCGGCGATGCCGATGTTCTCGGCATGGTCGGCGACGACGACGAAGTCGAGCGGGCGGATCAGCTTGAATCTCTGGCCAGTCTGGCTCTCGATCTCCTCTCCGCGCGCAACGCGGTAGGCCGCCTCTGGCCCCAGCGTTGCACCCGCCAGCCCTGCATCGGCTGACCACGAGGTGTGCAGGTGGGTGTCGCCGAAATAAGCGTCCTGCGGGTAGTGGTCATCGACATAGGGCGAGTAGCTGGCTTCAGGTGCCGCGTAATCGCTTTTCGGAACGTGGACGTCCTGCGCCGCGGCGGGGGTCGCAATGGTGGCTAAAATAGAAAGTGTGCCAAGGGTATGTCGCATGATGAAAGCTCTCCTTGAAAATTATGATCTCTTTCGCTCGATGCAGTGGCCTCTCCTATCGATGCTGCCTCAGAAAAACATGCTGTCCAGCCTCTCGAAGACCCAGAAGGTCGCGATGGTCCCTATGCCGTAGGCAGCAGCGACCGGAGTGGCGCGCGGCAGGGCGACGAGGCGGCGCAGCAGCGCGACCAGTGCCAGCAGCACACCGATGAAGGCAAGCTGGCCCAGTTCCACTCCGACATTGAAGAAGAGCAGCGCCAGCGGGATGTCGGTTTGCGGCAGTCCGATCTCGACCAGCGCCCCGGCGAAGCCGACGCCGTGCAGTAGGCCGAAGGCAAAGGCGACGATCCAGGGCCACCGGGTCGCGAGGCTGGAGCGGCCACGGCGCAGGTGGATGGCCTCGACGGCGACCAGAAGGATGCTGAGCGCGATCAGCGTCTCAACCGGGGGTGGCGGCAGCGAGACGTAGCCGAAGGTGGCCAGCGCCAGCGTGATCGAATGGGCAACGGTGAAGGCGGTGACGGTCTTCAGCAGCATCGGCCAGCCGCGCACGATCAGCATCAGTGCCGCGACAAACGCCAGGTGATCGACCCCCTCGAGGATGTGCTGCACGCCAAGCCGCGTGTAGGTCTGCACCACGGCCCAGGCCGAGGGCGCCTCCGGGATGGTCACGGCGGGCTCGCGCGGGCGCAGCAGGAAGCTGTGATGCGTGCCGTCCAGCAGCGAGACATTGACCAGCGTGTCGATGGTGGTGCGGCCCAGCCCGTCGATGCGCAGCAGGGTGCCGGGCAGCCCCGTCCCGCCGGTGAGGCCGTAGCGGAAGATCACGAAGCCCTCGACGAGGGTCTCGCCGGGCACCGGGGTCAGCGTAAGCGCAGGATCGAAGCTCGGACGGATGTTCTGCACCATGCCGTCGCGGGTCGGCACCTTCCACAGCAGCTCGTAGCGCTGCGGCGCGACCTCGTCGATCTGCAGGAAGGCGGGCCGGATTTCATGCGCACGCGCCGCGGGGGCCAGTGCGCAGAGGCAAAGAAGGAGCGCGGGGAGCAGGCGCAGCATCATGGCCGGGCATACTCCTGCCGTACCGCCTCAGGCACGCCCTCGGCTTCGAAGCGGACCTCGTAACGGTTCAGAAGTTCTCGGAACATCTGCTCCTGCGCATCCAGCACGGTGTAATACTCGTACTGCCGGGCGACGAAGTCGCGGACCTCCTCGAAGGGGGCGAGGTGCTCGGGCTGGTTTTGCGTGACCAACACGAGGTGCAGCCCCAGCCCCGAGCGGACCGGCCCGGACCATGTCCCGACCGGCAGCTCCGAGAGCGATTCCGCGAAGCCGCCGCCGAAGGAATTCTCCAGCGCCTGCGCCGGGGTCAGCGCCCAGTCCGTCGGCACCGCCAGCTTGCCGCGCTGGCCGGGCGGGACCTCTCCGCCCCCCTGCAGTGATGCGAGCGTGGTCTCAAGCACCTCGTCCCCGGCCTCGGCGGGCAGGTAGAGAACCTGCCGGAAGGCGTAGGCCTGCGGCAGGGTGAAGAGATCAGGGCGCGCGGCGTGGAACGCGCGCAGCTGTTCCTCGGTGGGGGGCTGCATGAGCAGGCTCAAATCGCTCGAGACCGCCTCCATCTTCTGCGCCAGCCGGGTGCGGATGATGTCGTCATCCTTGTCGAGACCCATGCGCAGCGCCTCACGGTAGAAGACCTCCTGCCGCAGGTGACGGTCGATGATCGCCTTCAGGTCCGCCGGCGCGGGATCGCGCTTCCACTGCGCGGTCCAGAGCGTCTGCAAGTGATCGAGCCGGGCCTGGTCGAGGGTGATGACCTCGGCCTGCGGCCCCGCGCTCTCCTGCGGGGCCAGCCAGTTCCATGTCGCGAAGAGCAGCCCGCCCAGGACGAGGAAATGGACGAGCGGCTCCCTGAGGATCGACTTCAGCATGGCGCGGCTCAGTTGACCTCGTGCCAGATCGGCGAGGCCCAGGCGCGCTCGACCAGCTCGCGCTTGACGTCCTCGGGGTAGCTCACCCCCTCGCGCAGCTCGTCGTAGAGCGTCCAGCGCGCGGTCGGCAGCTGCAGCACGCGGGCGTAGTAGAAAGCCTCGACGTCGGGGTTCCAGTCGGGATCGGTCCAGACGGTCATCAGCTCGGGATCGCCCTTCTCGGTGTTGAACTCACCGGTCTCCATGTTGATCGGAGCATCGACGGGCGTGACGCTGCCATCCGCCTGTAGGCGGTCGCCGGAGGCCGCGAC
>NZ_JAAGOV010000055.1:0-45569 GCF_010500785.1 Salipiger sp. PrR003 | reverse complement strand
TGCTTACGATCGCGGAAGTGCCTGTAACGGGAGTAGAACCGCAAATCTGCGGAGCCAACTCCGGCCGCGGGTACCAAAAATCTTCCCAAAGCATTGTTTTGCATCGGCTTTTGTCCATAGGCAGCCGAGGCGTAGTACATTTCGCGTGATGTTCACACTCCTGCCGCCCGTCGTCCCTGCCTAACGTAAGGTATGCCGTTGTCTGGCCCCCATTCCGCTATGTACCGGTAAATCATTGAGACCGACAAGTTGTACTCTTCAGCCAACGAAATGGCGGTTTGGCCTTCGGCATACTTATTGCATATTTCTCGTTTGATCTCATCGGGAGTTACTTTCTTAAGCTCTGACGCCCCAATCTTCCGTTCAAAAGGGATGCCATTACGGGGACCCCAAGCTTCACAAATTGCACGGATTCCGGTCAGTCCAATTGGGTAGTCCTTAGAAATAGCCAAATAAGTTTCGCCGTTCCTCCGCCGAGTACAAATTTTACGACGATCATCATCCGACACTTTTGAAGGCCCCGCCACCTCGCCCATTAGCTTACCAGAACGCTTCAGCTCCTTGCGGTGAATTTTTTTCTGCTCTCGCTCCTTCTCGAGACGAGCCAACCGCGCCGCTTTTTGATCGGCGTACTTCTCGACTCTTGCTTTGGAAAGCTTCGCGCGGGTCTCTGGAGACAATGATTTGCCACGGTTTGCTTCCGAGATCGCTCGCCTGACTTCCTCAGTTTTGCGATGTCCCCATGCAGGATGTTCAGCGCCGTACTTTCCGAACTGTGGGTTATTCTCCCCCGCGAACATTCCTTCACGTTTTTCGCGATATTTAGGCCTATCCCAGATGTCCTTTGCTCGGCGGGAACGAGCCTCTGGAGTGTCTTTTTGTGCGATTGCGATCTTGGTAGCTTCAGCGGTCCTCAACCTATGAACTTCGCTATTGGCGTCGTCGCCATACCAGTCTGCACTGACGCCCAAGAGACCACCCTGAATCGAATTCCAACCAATATTATTCCGAGGGCGATATTCGCCTTCAAGGCGAAGGGCTTCTGCTTGCGAAAGACCTTCGTGGAGCAGCTCCCAAATGACTTTGGACTTATACTTGTTCAACGCGTTCTTGAAGTGGTGGCGCTTCTTGCTCTTGAAGTGTGCCTTCTTTCTCTCCTTTAACCCGACCGAAGTTATTCCGATATACCCCGCCGCATATGGATCGATATGACTGGGAAGTCTAGCCCAATAGAGCGAAAACACCGTGGGCGGCTCAGCATCAGAACCCATTCCACAACCACCTTTCTCCATTTCAGCTATGCATTTTTTAACAATTTCCCTTCAGATTATACCAGATTTCCAAACTAATTGCAATAATCTACGCAGTTAACTTCATCCACTTCTCCAAAACGGAAAGAGGATATCCACGACCATAACTCTGACCAATACTATCCGGCTGCCAACCACCTATTTGATCCGCAATATCAGAAGGACACTCAACTAACCGGAGGCGATCTCGCATCGAGTGCCTAAAGCTATGCATGCTCACACTTTCATGCACTAATAGCTTGATCCACTTATTCAAGGCAGCACTGGCCGAGTTCGCATTTGTCGATCCACACTTATTATACCTCGGAAAGGCAAATTCTCCCGACGCTCTAGTAGCCATCAAGCGTCGAGCGGCCCATTCCGCAACCCCCACCAGCGGAACTGAACGTTCACTGCCTTTTGTCTTCAGACGTCTCCACGGATGAGGGGCAATCCGAACGAAAAGAATTCCATCTTCACTCTCTTGGATGTCATCGCGAAGTAGACCCGCCGCCTCAGCAAGCCTCATGCCGGTGTCCGAAACTATGGCCACCAACCAGCGCAGCTCATCATCCAACTCTTGGCACTTCTGCTGCACCTTTCGGATGTCGTCTAATGGGATCGGAAGCCGCCCAGTCACCCCAGCTTCCCGATCGTAGTAGACGTTGGTGAACGGATTGATGATCGAGAGGCCCTCTTCACTCGCCGCGAAGTTGAACACGGAGCGAACGGTCCCGAAAACACGAGTAATGCTCGATCCAGTCAGCCCTTTTTTGATCAAAGCGTCTCGAAAGGAGTTGGCATCCTTCTTGCTATAATCTGCCAACGGCTTGTCTCCGCAGGCATCGATAACGTAGCCACAGGACCGCTCCGCAGCCCTGTGGAAAGTCTTGGACTTCCCCTGCCCCTTTTGCCGCAGGTACGTCACCACAGCCTCGGAGAGGGTCAATGCGTCGGAGGTGACGGCATCCGTCTCAGCACGCTTCTTGGGTCGGGCCAATCCAGTACGCAGAAGGTGCCGTCCGGGAAGCTCAGCTTCCTGCGACCGGAGATGAAACCAGTATTCATCAAGCTTGCATGCGGCCTGCGTTGCTCTCGCGGCTGCGACTGACGAAGACCTCGTCCGCAAAGAGTAGGAAATCTTGTCGGACGAATAGTGGTGCAGGAGATCGTAAGGAACCCTGCGAGCGAAGTAGAAGATGCCATCCTTGCGGAAGGTAAACGGTGCGGATTTGTACTCCAACATGTACTACGCCTCGGCTGCCTATGGACAAAAGCCGATGCAAAACAATGCTTTGGGAAGATTTTTGGTACCCGCGGCCGGACTCGAACCGGCACGCCATGCGGCTAGGGATTTTAAGTCCCCTGTGTCTACCATTCCACCACGCGGGCCCGCGTCCTGTCTGCCGCATCGAGCCGCGGTTGACCAGACCCTCTTGTCAGGGCCTTGCGACGAGGCGCGCCACGTCACCTGCGCGCAGCTCCAGCGCCCCGTCCGAGGTGAACCCGACCCCGGTCACCGCGCGCAGCGCCGCGATCATGGAATCCCGCCGGGCCGCCTCCTCGGGCGCGCAGCTCTCCCCGCCTTCCGCCGTGACCTCCATGCGGACCACGCCATCGTCTCCGGCGCTCCAGTTGCCCGCGAGATGGCCGCAGCCGAGGGCCCCCGACAGTGCGCCATCCGCGCCGAAGCTCAGCTCGACCGGCCCGCCCTCGAGGGGCTCGTCATCCAGCAGCGCGACCTGCCACGGGCCGCCTGTGACGCGCGATACGCGATCCACGCGGCAGGCCTCGAGAACCGCGCCGGCGATCCGCACCGTCGCCTCGTCGCCCTTGGTCCAGACATAGGTCTCGGGGTCGTCGACGGAGTCGAATTTGACCCCCGACGCGCTGCGGGACCGGGCCATGGGCATCTCGGCGCCGCTGTAGAAGAGCCGGCCGCTGTCCCCCTCGAGAACCATCGCCAGCGCCGCGCCTCCGCAATCGAGGCCGACGTGCACCGGCAAGCTGTCCACGGAGGACTGCGCCAAGACCGGGGCGCCGGACACGACCACCAGCGCCGCGACCATCCAACGTATCATCATACCAAACTCCTCCTCCTCTCGGCGCGCCAGGGTCCGAGGCGGCGCGACCTGCGTCAGTCGGCGATCTCCGCCAGCCCGTCCTCTTTGACGGCCTGCATGGCGACATAGGTCGACGTGGTCGAGACATGCGGCAGGGTCGAGAGCTTTTCGGCCAGAACCCGCCGGTAGCTGCGCATGTCCGAGGTCCGCACCTTGAGAAGATAGTCGAAACTCCCGGCAATCAAATGCACTTGCTCAATCTCGGGGATCGCCGTAACCGCCTTGTTGAAGGCCTCGAGCGAGGTTTCCCGGGTGTCGGACATGCGCACCTCGACGAAGGCGACGTGGTCGAGCCCGAGCTGGATCGGGTCAAGGATGGCCCGGTAGCCGCGGATCACGCCAAGATCCTCGAGCCGCCGCAAACGCGCTTGGGTCGGGCTTTTGGACAGGCCAATGCGCTTGGCGAGTTCGGTGATCGACAGCCGCCCCTCCTCGGCGAGGGTGGTGAGAATCGCACGATCGAACCGGTCAAAGTCATCCGTGACGTTTTGCATCGTGACTTCCATCATCTTCGGAGAACCTGCCTTTCAGAAATACCATCTTCAGGAAAATCGACTTTCGAACCTGCAGTATCATAGGGCAAACGTCTGGAGATCACCATGCCCTACGACCCCCTGCCCGACCTGCGCGCCGAGATGGATGCCGCGACCTACGCCGATGAGGCCCGGACCATCGCGCGGCTGCGCAATCTCGCCGCGCTGACCGAAGGGGACCGTGCGAAGATCAACGCGCGCGGCGCCGATCTGGTCCGCGCCATCCGCGCCAGCGCCAAGCCCGGGCTGATGGAGGTCTTCCTCGCCGAATACGGCCTCTCGACCGACGAGGGCATCGCGCTGATGTGCCTCGCCGAGGCGCTGCTGCGGGTGCCGGATGCCGAAACCATCGACGCGCTGATCGAGGACAAGATCGCTCCCTCGGACTGGGGCAAGCACATGGGTCGCTCGACCTCGCCGCTGGTCAACGCCTCGACCTGGGCCCTGCTGCTGACCGGCAAGGTGCTCGACCCGAACCAGCGCCCCGGCCCGGTCGGCCACCTGCGCTCGGCCGTGCGCCGTCTGGGCGAGCCGGTGATCCGCAAGGCGGTCAGCCGCGCGATGAAGGAAATGGGCGCGCAGTTCGTGCTGGGCGAGACCATCCAGAGCGCCATGAAGCGCGGCGCGCAGATGGAAGCGAAGGGCTACACCTACAGCTACGACATGCTGGGAGAAGCCGCCCGCACCGAACCCGACGCATTGCGCTACTTCAAGGCCTATGCCGACGCAATCCGAGCCATCGGCACGGCGGCCGAAACCGACGACCTGCGCGACAACCCCGGCATCTCGGTCAAGCTCTCGGCGCTCTACGCGCGCTACGAGGAAGGCCAACATGACGACGTCATGCGAGTGCTCGTGCCGCGCCTCGTCGAGCTCTGCGAAATGGCCGCCAAGGCGAAGATCGGCCTCAATATCGACGCCGAGGAGGCCGACCGCCTCGCCATCTCGCTCGACGTGATCGAGGCGGCGCTGGCCTCCCCCTCTCTGGCCGGCTGGGACGGCTTCGGCGTGGTGGTGCAAGCCTATGGCAAGCGCGCGAGCCAGACCCTCGACTGGCTCTACGAGACCGCCAAGCGGCTCGACCGCAAGATCATGGTGCGGCTGGTGAAGGGCGCCTATTGGGACAGCGAGATCAAGCGTGCGCAGGTCATGGGCCTGACCGACTTCCCGGTCTTCACCGCCAAGCACAACACCGACATTTCCTACATCGCCAACGCCCGCAAGTTGCTGGGCATGACCGACCGCATCTACCCGCAGTTTGCCGGGCACAACGCCCACACGGTGGCCGCGATCCTCGAGATGGCCGGCGATGACCGCGACAGCTTCGAGTTTCAGCGCCTGCACGGCATGGGCGAGCGCCTGCACGAGATCGTCCACGAGCAGGAAAAGACCCGCTGCCGCATCTATGCGCCTGTCGGTGCGCACCGCGACCTTCTGGCCTATCTCGTCCGCCGCCTGCTGGAGAACGGTGCCAACAGCTCCTTCGTCAACCAGATCGTCGACGAGAGCGTGCCGCCCGAGGAGGTCGCCGCCGACCCCTTCACCGCCGAGGACTCCCGCACCCTCGCCCGCGGCCCCGAGCTGTTCCAGCCCGAGCGCGCCAACTCCGAGGGCTTCGATCTGACGGACCGTCCGACGATCGCCCGCGTCGAGGCCGCCCGTGCGCCCTTCGAGGCGACGATCTGGAAGGCCGGCCCGCTGCTCGCCGCCCCTGCCCCCATGGGCGCGACCGAGGACGTGCTGAACCCCGCAAGCCTCACCAAGACTGGCGAGATCACCTGGTCCAGCGCCGAGACCGTGGCCGCCGCCGCCGCCGCCGCCCAGCCGTGGAGCGCCGCGCCGCAAGAGCGCGCCGCGATCTTGAACAAGGCCGCGGACCTCTATGAGCAGCACTTCGGCGAGTTCTTCGCCCTGCTCGCCCGCGAGGCCGGCAAGACCCAGCTCGACGCCGTCGCCGAGCTGCGCGAGGCGGTGGACTTCCTGCGCTACTACGCCGCCCGCGCGGAGGGGGCCGCGCCGCAGGGCGTCTTCGCCTGCATCAGCCCGTGGAACTTCCCGCTGGCGATCTTCACCGGCCAGCTCTCCGCCGCGCTGGCGGCTGGCAACGCCGTGCTCGCCAAGCCCGCAGAGCAAACCTCGCTGATCGCGCACCGCGCCGTGCAGCTGCTGCATGAGGCCGGCGTGCCCGCCTCCGCCCTGCAGCTGCTGCCGGGTGCCGGAGAGGTCGGCGCCGCGCTGACCTCGAACCCGGCGGTGAAGGGCGTCGCCTTCACCGGCTCGACCGAAACCGCGCAGATCATCCACAAGTCGATCGCCAGGCACCTTGCTCCCGGCACCCCCTTCATCGCCGAGACCGGCGGTCTCAACGCGATGATCGTCGACAGCACCGCCCTGCCCGAGCAAGCCGTGCGCGCCATCGTCGAATCGGCGTTCCAGTCGGCAGGCCAGCGCTGCTCGGCCCTGCGTTGCCTCTATGTGCAGGAGGACATCGCCCCGCATTTCACCGAGATGCTGATGGGCGCGATGGACGTGCTGAAGCCCGGCGCGCCGTGGCATCTTTCGACCGACCTCGGCCCGGTGATCGACGCAGAGGCCAAGCAGGGCATCCTCGCCCATGTCGAGACCGCCCGGAGCGAAGGCCGCCTCCTGCACGAGATCGCCGTCCCCTCCGAGGGCCATTTCGTTGCGCCCACGCTGATCAAGGTCGGCGGCATCGACGAACTGGAGCGCGAGATCTTTGGCCCGGTCCTGCACCTCGCCACCTTCCGGGCGTTCGAGCTGGACGCGGTGATCGACGCGATCAACGACCGCGGCTATGGGCTGACATTCGGCCTGCAGACCCGCATCGATGACCGCGTGCAGCACGTCACCGAGCGCGTCCACGCCGGCAACATCTACGTCAACCGCAACCAGATCGGCGCCATCGTCGGCAGCCAGCCCTTCGGCGGCGAGGGGCTCTCGGGCACCGGGCCCAAGGCGGGCGGTCCGCTTTACGTCGACCGCTTCCGCGCCCACCCGGCGCCGCAGGCGGGCACGAACTGGGGCACCGACGAGATCCCGGCGCGCCTCGAAGAGGCGCTGCGCAGTGCCGGCTGCGCGCCGCAGCCCGAGCGCAAGGACCTGCCCGGTCCAACCGGCGAGGCCAACCAATACATGACGCTGGCACGCGAGCCCGTGCTCTGCATGGGTCCGGGGCCGGAGGCTGCCGCGGCGCAGGCCGAGGCGATCCGCGCCCTCGGCGGCGTGGCGGTCACTGCCCATGGCAAGATCGCGCCGCAGGTGCTGGCCACGCTCAAGGGCATCTCGGCGGCGCTTTGGTGGGGGGGAGCCAGCGAAGCCGCGGCCTATCGTCAGGCGCTGGCCGGGCGCGAGGGGCCGATCCTGACGCTGATCACCGGCGCGCCGGACAAGGGGCATGCCCGCGCCGAACGCCACGTCTGCATCGACACCACCGCCTCCGGCGGCAACGCGGCCCTGCTCGGCGGCAACATGTAAGGGCTGCCCCGGCAGGCTTGCCAAGCTCCGGCCACCCTCGGCGCCTCCGCAGACCCCTGCGGGGGCGCCTGCACTTCCGACGGGCTCCTGCGGGAAACGGATCGAATTCGCTGCAATCTGCGGCAGTACGAAGGGTTTGTTTACCCCGCGCTGCTAGCGAAGACATGTCCGGCGCGCCGAGCGCCATGTCTCAAGCAGGAATGGGTCATGAGCAGGTTCACCATCCGCGTACAATTGCTGATCCTAGGATCGGTCTTCATGCTGCTGACGCTGGCGCTCGCCCTGGCCTCGGGCTTTATCCAGATGCGCATGTCAAACAGCCTCGATTTCGGCAGTGATCTTCGGCGCCAGAACGCCGTTCTGAACACCGTGCAGTCGCAGATCGATCACTCCGGCCTGGCGATCCTGCACTACGAACATGGCGGCACCGAACCGCTCGACCAGCTCCGCGCCAACCTTCTGTCGATACAGACATTGGTGGATGATAATGCCGACGCCTTCATGAACCCCGCCTCCCCCGAGGCCCGGCGCCCGGATTTCCAGACCCGGCTCCAGGCGGTCGCCTCCTTGGCGAAGGGGCTGGTTCCGCAGATCGACACGCTGACGATCCCCGGGTTCACCATCTTCGAACGCGACACCCACATCAGCTCGGTCCTGCTGCCCACCATCGACAAGGCGCGGCAGGAAGTTTCCGCCATGCGCACCGAGCTTCACCTCCTCGCCAAACGCGCCGAGGAGCAGGCCACCGAGGCGGTGGACACCGGGCTCTTCATGCTGGTCGGCGCCAATGCTGTGGCAGTGGCCCTGTCGCTCGTGTGCATCATCGGCTTCGGCAAGCTGCTCGCCCGCCCGTTCCAGACCGCCGCCGGCGCGGTCCAGCGCATCGCCCAGGGCGACTACGCGGCCGAGATCGAGGGTCAGACGCGCGGCGACGAGGCCGGCTCTATCGCCCGCAACCTCGAAGAGTTGCGCGGCCGCCTGCTCCAGGCCGACGAGAGCAGCGCCCAGGAACGCGCGGCCAACGACCGCCGCCTCGGCTTGTTCCAGGCCCTCGGCACCGCTATGGGAAACCTCTCGCGCGGGGATGCCAGCCACCGGCTCGACGCCGAAGAGTGGCGCAGCCTCGATCACAGCGCGGTTCAGCTCTGCGAAGATTTCAACGCGCTCTCCGAGGGAATCGGCACTTTGGTCAGCTCGCTGCGGGCCTCCGCTGATACGGTGCAGCGCAACTCCAAGGAACTGTCCAACATGTCCCGCGACATGTCGCGCCGCTCCGAGGTGCAAGCCGCCACGCTCGAGGAATCCGCGGCCGCGCTGGAGCAGCTCTCCTCCAGCGTCCGCGCCGCCGCCGACCGCGCCGAGGACGCCGACCGCCGCGTCGGAGAGGGCCGCCGCCGCGCCGAAGAGGGCGGCGCGGTCATGGAGAAGGCACTCGCGGCCATGGGCTCCATCGCCGCCTCCTCCGACCAGATCACCCAGATCATCGGCGTCATCGACGATATTGCCTTCCAAACCAACCTCCTGGCGCTCAACGCCGGGGTCGAGGCAGCCCGCGCCGGCGAGTCGGGCAAGGGCTTTTCCGTGGTCGCCTCCGAGGTCCGGTCCCTGGCACAACGCGCGTCGGAATCCGCACGGGAAATCAAGGCGCTGGTGTCAAATAGCTCGCAACAGGTCAAGGATGGCGGTCAACTCGTGGAACAGACGGGCACGGCGCTCTCTGACATCGTGCGCAATGTGAGCGAGGTCTCCGAACTTGTCGCCGAGATCGCCACCGCCGCCAAGGAACAGGCCGCCGGCCTGCAAGAGATCAACGTCGGCGTGGCGGAACTCGACAAGGTCACCCAGCAGAACGCCGCCATGGTCGGCGAGACGAGCACCGCCAGCGACCAGCTCAACAGCGAAGCCGACCGTCTGCTGTCGCAACTCAACCGCTTCTCGGGCGCGGAACTCTCCGACAGCTCCGAAGTCACCCCGCTGGCGGTGCCGATCGAGAACTTCGAGCCCGCGCCGCCGAGCGTGGGCCCGGCCACGCCCGCGCCTGCGAGGGCGGGGGCCGGGGATGACGTGAGCTGGGAAGAGTTCTGAGGTGCCGCGCGCCGGCCCACGGCGCCGCTCCTCAGAATGGCCGCAGCTGACGCGGGGGTGATGGCGCACCTTCGCCAGGCTGCGTCACATCGCTGGGGCGGCAGTCACGCCCGCAGGGATACAAAGCCAGATCGTCGTCGCCTGGGCTCAGCCGATATGCCCGCGGTTCGCGCCGATCTGGCCGCGATGCAGCAACAGGTGATCAAGGATCACGCAGGCCATCATTGCCTCGCCCACCGGCACCGCGCGGATACCGACGCACGGGTCATGCCGCCCCTTGGTGACGATCTCCGTCTCCTCGCCGCTCTCTGTCACCGTCTTGCGCGGGGTCAGGATCGACGAGGTCGGCTTCACCGCGAAGCGCACCACCACGTCCTGACCCGTGGAAATCCCGCCAAGAATGCCGCCCGCGTGGTTCGAGCTGTAAACCGGCCCGTCCGGCCCCATGGTGATCTCGTCGGCGTTCAGGGTGCCGGTCAGCGTGGCCGCCGCCATGCCTTCGCCGATTTCCACCGCCTTCACCGCGTTGATCGACATCATCGCCGCCGCGAGATCGGTGTCGAGCTTGCCGTAGATCGGCGCACCCAGCCCGGCCGGCACGCCGCGCGCCGTCACCTCGATCACCGCACCGACGCTGTCCCCGGATTTACGCAGCCCGTCGAGGTAGTCCGCCCAGCCCTCGGCCGCCTCGGCATCCGGGCACCAGAACGGGTTGCGGGCGATCTCCTCCCAGTCGAAGCGCGACCGGTCGATGGCTTGCGGGCCCATCTGCACCATGTAGCCGGTGATCTGCAGCCCCGGTGCCAGTTCGGCCAGCGCCGCGCGCGCCAGACCGCCCGCCGCCACCCGCGCCGCGGTCTCGCGCGCCGAGGAGCGGCCGCCGCCGCGATAGTCGCGGATGCCGTATTTCTGGAAGTAGGTGATGTCGGCATGGCCCGGTCGGAACTTCGCCGCGATCTCGGAATAGTCCTTTGAACGCTGGTCGGTGTTCTCGATCATCAGCTGCACCGGCGTGCCGGTGGTCTGCCCTTCGAACACGCCCGAAAGAATCTTCACCGCGTCGGGCTCGCGCCGCTGGGTGGTGTACTTGTTCTGCCCCGGCTTGCGCAGGTCGAGCCAATTCTGCAGCGCCGCCTCGTCGATCGGCACGCCCGGCGGGCAGCCGTCCACCGTGGCACCAAGTGCCGGTCCGTGGCTCTCGCCCCAGGTGGTCACGCGGAAGAGATGGCCGAAGGTGTTGAGGCTCATGGTCGGGTCTCCTGTGTCGTGCCGTCCGGGTGCAAGCTTGCGAAAGCCCGCGCCGCGGGCTCGCCGTTCAGGCCAGTCTGTTAGGCCAGAGCGGCCCATGCCTCAAGGGAATTGTCTCGCCGCACCCCGAGGTCGCGCATGGCCGGGCCCGAGGCGAATGACCTTGCCAGACGCCCCCACCCCGGCTAGGTCTTGCGCTACCTCGGGGTGCCGCCCGCGCAAGCGCCGGCTGAGATGCAAATCGCGAACCCGTTGAACCTGACCCGGTTAACACCGGCGGAGGGAAGGTCACGGCCCCGGGCGCAGCGCCCCTCGGCCCATCTTGCCCTCTCGCCGCAAATTTGGAGGATGCCATGAAGGCCATCAGTTTTGCAGCGGGATGTCTCTTTGCCAGCACGGCGCTGGCGCAGGAGCCCGTTCTGACCGTCTACGCCGGCGACTACGTCGTCTCGGAGTGGGGTCCCGGCCCGAAGATCGAGGAGATGTTCGAGGCGCGCTGCGGCTGCGACCTGCAGTTCAAGCCCGGCGACCTGCTGCCGCGCCTGCTGCTCGAGGGGGAGCGGACCGAGGCCGACGTGGTCTTCGGCCTCAACACCGACGTGACCAAGAGGGCGCGCGAGAGCGGCCTCTTCGCGCCGCATGGCGTGGACCTCTCGCCGCTGACCCTGCCGATCGACTGGACCGACGACACCTTCCTTCCGTACAACTACGGCGAGACGGCCTTCGTCTACGACAGCAGCCGTTTGCCTGAGCCGCCGCAGAGCTTCGACGCGCTGCTTGACGCGCCAAACGATCTGAAGATCGTCATTCAGGACCCGCGCAGCTCGATCTCGGGCCTTGCCATGGCGCTCTGGGTGCAATCCATCTACGGCGATAGGGCCGAGGACGCCTGGCGCAAGTTCGCCCCGAAGATCCTGACCGTCACCAAGGGATGGTCGGAAAGCTACGGGCTCTTCACCGACGGCGAGGCCGACATGGTGCTGAGCTACACCACCTCGCCCGCCTATCACATCATCGCCGAGGACGATCACAGCAAGAAGGCGCTGATCTTCCCCGAGGGCAACTACTTCATGGTCGAGCTGGCCGCGAAAGTGGCCACCAGCGACCAACCCGAGCTGGCGCAAGAGTTCATGGAATTCCTCCTGACCCCCGATTTCCAGCAGATGATCGCCACCGGCAACTGGTCCTTCCCCGCGGCCCTGCCGCATGATGAGTGGCCCGAGGGGTTCAAGGAGCTCGAGCTGCCGAGCAAGGTGCTGTTCTACTCCGAGGACGAGGCCGCCGCGCTGCGCGACGAGGCCATCGAGGCATGGCGTCGCGGCCTCTCGCAATAAGCGCCGCGCTGATCGCGGCAGGGCTGGTGCTGGCCCTGGTGCTCGGCCCGGTCGCCGCGGTGCTGGCCCGCGCCGGAGGCTGGGGCACGCTCGGCCCCGGCGACTGGCAGGCGCTGCGCTTCACGCTCTGGCAATCGCTGCTCTCGGCTGCCTTCTCGGTGGCGCTGGCGATCCCGGTCGCCCGCGCGCTGGCCCGGCGGCGCTTCCCGGGGCGCGGGCTGCTGATCTCGCTGCTGGGTGCGCCCTTTATCCTGCCGACCATCGTCGGGGTGCTGGGGCTGATCGCGGTCTTCGGCCAGAACGGCCTGATCAACGGCACCCTGCGGGCGCTCGGCCTGAAGGGCTTCAGCATCTACGGGCTGCACGGTGTGCTGCTGGCGCATGTCTTCTTCAACCTGCCGCTCGCGACCCGGCTGCTGCTGCAGGGCTGGCTGGCGATCCCCGCCGAGCGCTTCCGGCTTGCCGCTTCGCTGGGCCTCTCGCCCCGGGCCATGTTCCGCACGCTGGAAGCCCCCATGCTGCTACGCATCGCGCCCGGGGCCTTCGCGGTGATCTTCGTCATCTGCCTGTCGAGCTTTGCCGTGGCGCTGACGCTGGGCGGCGGGCCGCGCGCCACGACGGTGGAACTGGCAATCTACCAGGCGGCGCGCTTCGACTTCGACCTCGGCCGGGCGGCGCTGCTCTCGGTGATCCAGCTCGGCCTCGCGCTGGCGGCCGGGCTGGTGGCCCTGAGGCTCGGCACCGGCGGCGGCTTCGGGGCGGGGCTCGACCGGATGGTCACCCGCTGGGACGGGCGCACGGGCCTGTCCCGCGTCATGGATGCCGTATGGATCGCCCTCGCCGCGCTTTTCCTACTGGCGCCGCTCGGGATGGTTGTCGCGCGCGGCCTGCCCGGGCTGGCGCAGCTTGGCACGGGCTCGTGGGAGGCCGCGTGGAACTCGCTTGCCGTGGCGCTGGTCTCGACGCTGCTCTGTTTGGCCTGGGCGCTGCCCCTCTCGACCCGCTGGGGCGAATGGATGGGGCTCGTCGGTCTCGCGGTCTCGCCGCTGGTGCTGGGCACCGGGCTCTTCCTCATCGTGCGCCCCTTCGTCAACCCGCTGTCGCTGGCGCTGCCGGTCACCACGCTGGTCAACGCGCTCGTCGCCCTGCCCTTCGCCCTGCGCATCCTGCGCCCCGAGGCCGAGGCGGTGCGCGCCGACTATGCGCGGCTCGCGCAGGCGCTCGGGCTGACGCCGCTGGCCTGGATCCGGCTGGTGCTGCTGCCCCGCCTGCGCCGCCCGCTGGGCTTTGCCGCGGGTCTGACTGCAGCGCTGTCGATCGGCGATCTCGGCGTCATCGCGCTTTTTGCCGACCCCGAGCGGGCGACCCTGCCCCTGCAGGTCTACCGGCTGATGGGCTCCTACCAGATGGAGGCAGCGGCGGGGGCGGCGCTGCTCCTGCTGATCTTCAGCTTCGGGGCCTTCTGGCTCTGCGACCGGGGAGGCCGCGCCAATGCTGACGCTTGAAAATCTGCGCTTCACCGAGGGCGACTACAGCCTCTCGGCGAACTTCTCTCTCGCGCCCGGGCGCCGGGTGGCGATCATCGGCCCCTCTGGCGCGGGCAAATCGACTTTGCTCGACCTGATCGCAGGGTTCCTTGCGACAAAGTACGGTCGCCTGCTCTGGCGGGGGCAGGACATCACCGCCACCCCGCCCGACCGGCGCCCCGTGGCGATGCTTTTTCAGGAGAACAACCTCTTCCCGCACCTGAACCTTGCCCGGAACCTTGGCCTGGCCCTGCGCCCCGGCGGCGGGCGGCTGACGACGGAGGAGGCGCGCAAGCTCGAGTCGGCGCTGGAGCGCGTGGGCCTCGGCGGCCTCTCGGAACGCAAGCCGGGCGCGCTCTCGGGCGGGCAGCAGAGCCGGGCCGCGCTGGCGCGGGTTCTGTTGCAGGCCCGGCCCATCCTCGCCCTCGACGAGCCCTTTGCCGCGCTGGGACCGGCGCTGAAGGTGCAGATGCTCGATCTGGTGCAGGAGGTGGCCGGCGAACTCGGCGCGCTGGTGCTGCTGGTCAGCCACGACCCGCAGGACGCCCGGCGCTTTGCCGAGGAAACGGTGCTGGTCGCCGAGGGTGTCGCCCATCCCCCGGTCGAGACGCAGGCGCTGTTCGACGCCCCTCCGGAGGCGCTGCGGGCCTATCTGGGCCAGTAGTGCAGCCCGAGCCGGGTGGCTTGGCAGCGATTCCGAATCAAAAGGCCCCGCCAAACGGCGGGGCCTTCTGTTTCGCGTCAGCCGAGGCTCACTCCGGCTTGTGCTTGATCGGGCGCCAGATGCGCTTGTTGGTCAGGTACAGCAGCACCGACAGCAGCGTCAGGAACAGAACCCCGACGAAGCCCGCGTGCTTGCGCGCCATCATCTTCGGCTCGGCGGTCCACATAAGGAAGGCCGCCACATCCTGTGCCTCGTGGTGCAGCTCGTTCGAGTGCCCGTCGGCGAATTCCACGTCCTCGCCCGCGAGCGGCGGGGCCATGGCGATCCAGCCGGTCGAGAAGGCATGGTTTTCATAGAAGGTGGTGCCCGCTTCGACCTTGGTCTCGCCGGTGTAGCCGGTGAGGATCGAGGCGATGTACTCCGCGCCGCCCATACCGTTGAAAAGCTGCGACAGGCCGGTGCCGTAGGGGCCATGGAAGCCCGCACGCGCCTTGGCCATCAGCGACAGGTCGGGCGCGCCGACGCCGGTGTTCTCGGGGAAGTGGTCGGTCGGGAT
The DNA here is from genome assembly GCF_010500785.1 of Salipiger sp. PrR003. Lineage (NCBI taxonomy): Bacteria > Pseudomonadati > Pseudomonadota > Alphaproteobacteria > Rhodobacterales > Roseobacteraceae > Salipiger > Salipiger sp. PrR003. The sequence continues at coordinate 30,716 of NZ_JAAGOV010000055.1, read as the reverse complement.
CGCCGGCCGGAAATCCTCGAGCTCGTCGTCGTAGACCTCGAAGTTCTGCGCCGCATAGGCGCGCACCTGGTCCTCGGGCAGGCCGGGGCCGCCTTCGTCACCAAGGGTGCGCAGCGGCACGAACTTCAGGCCGTGGCAGGCCGAGCAGACCTCGGTGAAGATCTGCAGGCCGCGCTGAAGCTGCGCCTGGTCGTAGGCCCCGAAGGGACCCTCGAAGGAGAAGTCATAGTCTTCGACATGGCCCCCCTCGCCGGCAGCGAAGGCGCCGCCGGTGAAGAGACCCAGGGCCGCGACGGCGGAAAGGGTGAGTTTCTTGAACATGGTCCTCAAGTCCTTTCTTACTCGGCCGGGTGCGACGCGGTCGCGCCCTTGTCCGAGGACGTGCCGTAATGCGCCTCGAAGTCTTCCTCGATGGTCGCGGGGGTCGGCAGCGGCTTCTCGATCACGCCGAGCAGCGGCAGGATGACGAAGAAGTAGCCGAACCAGTAGGCCGCGCCGATCAGCGAGAAGCTGGCGTAGGGTTCTTCGGCCGGCATGGCACCGAGCCACATCAGCGCGATAAAGTCGATCACCAGCAGCCAGAACCACCACTTGAACTGCGGACGGTACTTGCCCGAGCGCACCGAGGAGGTGTCGAGCCAGGGCGCCAGCGCCATGGCGATGATCGCGCCGAACATCGCCAGCACGCCGAAGAACTTCGCGTCGACGATGCCGCCGGTCAGGAAGGATGCAATCTGCACCACCCAGACTTCCGAGGTAAAGGCGCGCAGGATCGCGTAGAACGGCAGGAAGTACCATTCGGGCACGATGTGCGCCGGCGTCGCCAGCGGGTTCGCCTCGATGTAGTTGTCGGGGTGGCCGAGGTAGTTCGGCATGAAGCCGACGATGGCGAAGAACACGGCCAGGATCACCGCCAGGGCGAAGAGATCCTTGATCACGTAGTAGGGCCAGAACGGAACGGTATCCTTCTCGGCGTCGGCCTTCGAGGTGCGGCGCACTTCAACACCGGTGGGGTTGTTGTTGCCCGTGGTGTGGAAGGCCCAGATGTGCACGGCGACGAGGGCCGCGATCACGAAGGGCAGCAGGTAGTGCAGCGAGAAGAAGCGGTTCAGCGTGGCATTGTCCACCGCCGGCCCGCCGAGGAGCCAGGTCTGGATCGGCTCGCCGATGAAGGGAATCGCGCCGAACAGGCCGGTGATCACCGTCGCACCCCAGAAGGACATCTGCCCCCAGGGAAGCACGTAGCCCATGAAGGCGGTGCCCATCATCGCGAGGTAGATCAGCATGCCGATGATCCAGGTGATCTCGCGCGGGGCCTTGTACGAGCCGTAGTAGAGCCCGCGGAAGATATGCGCGTAGACTGCCACGAAGAACAGCGAGGCGCCGTTGGCGTGCAGGTAGCGCAGCATGAAGCCGCCGTTCACGTCGCGCATGATGTGCTCGACCGAGGCGAAGGCCAGGTCGACATGCGGCGTGTAGTGCATCACCAGGACGATGCCGGTGATGATCTGCAGCGCGAGGCAGAAGGTCAGAACGATCCCCCAGATCCACATCCAATTCAGGTTCTTGGGCGTGGGGATCATGATGGTGTCATAGAGAAGACCGACGATCGGCAGGCGCTTGTGCACCCAGCGCTCGCCGCCTGTCTTCGGTTCGTAGTGGTCGTGCGGAATACCAGCCATGGACGCCTCCCCTTATCCCAGCAGGACCGTGGTTTCTTCCACGAAGGAAGCCACGGGAACGTGAAGGTTCTGCGGCGCCGGACCCTTGCGGATGCGGCCTGCGGTGTCGTAGTGCGACCCGTGACAGGGGCAGAACCAGCCCCCCACGCCGCCCGCAGTGAAGTCACCGGCATTGCCCAGAGGCACGCAGCCCAGATGCGTACAAACGCCCATCATCACCAGCCATTCGCCGGCCTCGTCGAGGGTGCGGTTCTGGTCGGTGGCGTCGGCACCTGCCGCGACATTTTCGTTCCGGGCCTCGGTATCGACGAGCTGGTCCATGGTGACCGCGCGGGCTTCCTCGATTTCCGCTTCGGTCCGGCGGCGAATGAACACCGGCTTGCCCAGCCATTTCACCGTGAGCTGGGTGCCGGTCTCCACTCCGGACACGTCAACTCGAATGGTGCTCAGGGCCCGGACGTCGGCCGACGGGTTCATCTGGTTGACCAGCGGCCAGACGGCCGCGCCAGTGGCGACTACGCCGGCACCGCCGGTGGCGTAGAAGAGAAAATCTCTTCGGGTGCCTTCGTGATCTTCTGCTTGTGACACGGGGTCTTCTCCATTCCTCATTGGCCGGGTTCGCGGCCGGCCGACACGCAGATAAAGCCGCGCAGGAACGCAGCATTTCCGTTCGTTGTATTACCGACCCACCCTACGTCCGTAAAGCAAACATAACAGCTACATTGAAGGGAGTGCCGATGTGTCGCGGTTGAAACGCGGTGCAGACGGAAGATATTAGGCAGTTAAGACGCAAATCCTTTAACGAACTTTACCCGAGGGAGCCACGGCCATGAGAGCCCTGATTCTGCCAACCGCGCTGATTGCCACCGGGCTTGCCGCCCCCGCCTTCGCGCAGGATTTCGAAGCATCGGTCTACACCGGCTGGCAGACCGCCCCGCACAGCCGCATCTCGGGCGACATGCCCGGCACCGGCGACAGCTTTGACGAGCTCATCGGCTGGGAAGGCAAGTCCTTCGAGATGCCGCCCTACTGGGGTATCCGCGGCACATGGTGGCAGAGCGCCACCTTCGGCTGGGCGCTCGAGTTCACCCACGCCAAGGTCTACGCCAACGAGGACGATCGCGACGATGCCGGTTTCGAGACGCTGGAATTCACCGACGGGATCAACATCCTGACCGTGAACGCCATGCAGCGCTGGCCCGAGCATTGGGGCAAGCTGACGCCATTCGTCGGCGCCGGTCTCGGCATCGCGGTGCCGCACGTCGAGGTGGCCACCACCGATGGCTCCGATGACACCTTCGAGTACCAGTACACCGGCCCGGCGGCGCGGCTTCTGGCCGGCGTGAGCTACCCGATCAACGACACCTGGTCGGTCTACGGCGAATACCAGTTCACCTACTCGTGGAACGAGGCCGATCTCGACGAGGGCGGCACGCTGGAAACCGACATCAAGACCAACGCGCTGAACGTCGGCGTCTCGATGAAATTCTGAGCCGCGGACCGTCCGGAACGACAAAGCGCTCCCCTCGGGGAGCGCTTTTCTTTTGCCACCACCGCTCGGGCGTCAGCGCTTCTTGACGAACTCGGTGCGCAGCACGAGACCCTTGATGGTGTCATGCCGGCAATCGATCTCCTCGGGGTTGTCGGTCAGCCGGATCGAGCGGATCACCGTGCCCTGCTTCAGCGTCTGCCCTGCGCCCTTCACCTTGAGGTCCTTGACCAGCACGACCTGGTCACCGTCGGCGAGCAGGGTCCCTGCCGCGTCGCGCACCTCGATCACGGCCTCTGCGGCGACGTCCGAGGCGGGCTTCCACTCGCCGCTTGCCTCGTCGTAAACCCATTCCTCGTCCGACATAGCGGCTCTCCTCAACTCGTGCGCCGCTTGCGCGGCAGCATGATGATCACCGCCGCCACATAGGCGACGCAGACCAGCGCAAGGCTGATCCAGGCGTAGGTCAGTACGGCGGCGCCGACAAAGGCGACCCCGACCAGCACGTATTTCACGTTCTGCCGCGAGATGCGGGTGGTCTTGAACGACCATGTCGGGATGCGGCTGATCATCGCGAGCCCCGACAGCACCAGCCAGGCGGCCAGCACGAGGTCCGGGAACAGCGGCCCGGCCCCGAGCCCGAAGCTGAGGTACATCGGCAGCATCGCCAGCAGAGCGCCCGCAGGCGACGGCACGCCGGTGAAATAGGCGTTGTCATGCGCCTTGTCCTCGGACTTGCGCATGACGTTGAAGCGAGCCAGACGCACCACCGCGCAGACGGCGAAGACCAGCACCGCGATCCAGCCAAAGTTGCGGCTGTCCTCGAGCGCCCAGTTGTAGATCAGCAGTCCCGGGGCGACGCCGAAGTTCAGGAAGTCCGCGAGGCTGTCGAGCTCGGCGCCCATGCCGCTCTCGGACTTCAGCGCGCGGGCAAGGCGGCCGTCGAGCCCGTCGAGCACCGCCGCCAGCAGGATCAGCTGCACCGCCAGCTCGTAGGAGCCCTGCAGTCCGAAGCGGATCGCTGTCAGTCCGGCGCAGATGGCCACAACGGTCAGCACGTTGGGCAGGAGCTGGATCAGCGTCACCTTCTCGGCGGCGCGGGCCTTCGGATCCTCGATCGGCTGCTCGTCATTCATTCAGCGGGCTCCCGAGATCAGGCGTCAGGTTGGCAATGATGCTCTCGCCCGCGACCATGGTCTGGCCGATGGCAACCAGAGGCTCCACCCCCTCAGGCAGGTAGACATCGAGACGCGACCCGAAGCGGATCAGGCCGAAGCGATCGCCGCGGTTGAGCCAGTCGCCCTCCTTGACCCACCACATGATGCGGCGCGCCACGAGGCCCGCGATCTGCACCACGGCGATCTCGCGCCCGTCCTCGAGGCGGATGCGCAGCGCGTTGCGCTCGTTGTCCACCGAGGCCTTGTCGAGCGAGGCGTTGAAGAACTTGCCGGGGCGATAGGCGACCGAAACGATCTCGCCGGTCACCGGGGTGCGGTTCACGTGGCAGTTGAACACCGACATGAAGACCGACACGCGGGTCATCGGGACGTCCGGCATCCCCAGCTCGGCGGGCGGCACGGCGGGCTCGATCAGCGAGACCACGCCGTCGGCGGGCGAGACCAGCAGGCCGGGGCGCTGCGGCACCACGCGCTCGGGGTCGCGGAAGAAGTAGTAGCACCAGACGGTCAGGCCGACACCGATCCAGCCCAGGGGATCCCAGATCAGGAACAGCACCAGGGTGATCGCGGCGAAGATGCCGACGAACTTGCGCCCCTCGGGGTGCATCGGCTTGATGAAGGTGTCGCGCATCCGCATGGGGAAGTTCCTTCTGGGCTTGGAATTCTCGGGTGCAGGCAGCTAAGCCGAAGCGGCCCTGCGTGCAAGGGTTTTGCGGCCGCGCCGGGGCAAAGCCGCTCAGGACGTGGGGTCGGTGGCCACCATCGACTCGCGCTTGGCAAAACCGTCGTACCACGCGGTGAGCGCCGGGCGTCCAACCCGCCACTTGCGCGCGTCATGGCGGAAGTCGAGGTATCCAAGCGCGCAGGCCACGGCGATATGCCCGATGTCCATGCGCCCGGCGAGGTGGCTCATCCAGCGCGTCTCGAGCGCGTCGAGCGCGCGCGCGACCTTGCCCCATTGGCCCTCGATCCACTCCATCGAGACCATCTCGCGGGCGCGGAAGCGCTCTTCGTAGACGATCAGCACGGCGGCATCCATGATCCCGTCGGCCGTGGCCTCGAGCACCAGCGTGTCCCAGATGCGGCTCTCGGGATAGAGCCCGCCGCCGGCGCGCGCGTCGAGGAAGCGGCAGATCACCCGGCTGTCGTAGAGCGTCGGCCCGTCCGGACGCACGAGCGCCGGGATCTTGCCCACCGGGTTCGCGGCGATCAGCGCCGGATCGGGGGTGACGGGCGAGGCTTCGACCATCACCTGTTCGACCTGATCGAACTGGCCCGTCTCGTGCAGGGTGACAAGCACCTTGCGGACAAAGGGGGAGGGTCCGGCCTGCAGCAGTTTCATCACGTGGCTCCTTGCACGGTTGTCGCAGCAGAGCCTAGCGCGCGGAGCGGCGAAGGAAAACAGACGCGCGGTCACGGCAGCCTTACCGGCACATGCACCGCGCAAACGCAAAACGGGGGGCCGAAGCCCCCCGCCTGCTGCCCGAAGGCAGACGTCCGTATGGACCGGCAGATTACATCATGCCGCCCATGCCGCCCATGCCGCCCATGTCGGGCATGCCGCCGGCCGGCGCGTCTTTCTGCGGCTTGTCGGCCACCATCGCTTCGGTGGTGATCAGCAGGCCTGCAACCGAAGCTGCGTCTTCCAGTGCGGTACGCACGACCTTTGCGGGGTCGATCACGCCGAACTTGAACATGTCGCCATATTCGTCGGTCTGCGCGTTGTAGCCGAACTTCAGGTCATCCGATTCACGCACCTTGCCTGCGACGACCGAGCCGTCCACGCCTGCGTTCTCGGCGATCTGGCGAAGCGGAGCTTCCAGAGCCTTGCGCACGATGGCGATGCCGGCGTTCTGGTCGGAGTTCGCGCCGGTCAGACCCTCGAGGGTCTTTGCGCCCTGCACCAGAGCGGTGCCGCCGCCGACGACGATGCCTTCCTGCACGGCTGCGCGGGTTGCGTTCAGAGCGTCGTCCACACGGTCCTTGCGCTCTTTCACTTCAACCTCGGTCATGCCGCCGACGCGGATGACGGCAACGCCGCCTGCCAGCTTGGCAACACGTTCCTGCAGCTTCTCGCGGTCGTAGTCCGAGGTGGTTTCCTCGATCTGCGTACGGATCTGGGCCACGCGTGCCTCGATCTCGGCCTTGTCGCCGTGACCGTCGACGATGGTGGTCTCGTCCTTGGTGATGTTGATGGTCTTGGCGGTGCCGAGCATGTCCATGGTGACATTCTCGAGCTTCATGCCCAGATCTTCCGAGATCACCTGGCCGCCGGTCAGGATCGCGATGTCCTGCAGCATGGCCTTGCGGCGATCGCCGAAGCCCGGTGCCTTCACGGCTGCGATCTTCAGGCCGCCGCGCAGCTTGTTGACCACGAGGGTCGCCAGTGCTTCGCCTTCGACGTCTTCAGCGATGATCAGCAGCGGCTTCTGCGACTGGATGACCTGCTCGAGCAGCGGGACCAGCGGCTGCAGCGACGAGAGCTTCTTCTCGTGCAGCAAGACCATGCAGTCGTCGAGCTCTGCAATCATCTTGTCGGCGTTGGTCACGAAGTAGGGCGACAGGTAGCCACGGTCGAACTGCATGCCTTCGACGACGGTGGTCTCGGTCTCGAGGCCCTTGTTCTCTTCGACGGTGATGACACCCTCGTTGCCGACCTTCTGCATCGCGTCCGCGATCTGACGGCCGATTTCGGCTTCGCCGTTGGCCGAGATGGTGCCGACCTGAGCAACTTCGTTGCTGTCGTTGACCGGGCGTGCAGCTGCCTTGATCGCTTCGACGACCTTGGCGGTTGCCATGTCGATGCCGCGCTTCAGGTCCATCGGGTTCATGCCGGCCGCAACGGCCTTCATGCCCTCTTTGACGATCGCCTGAGCGAGAACGGTCGCGGTGGTGGTGCCGTCACCGGCTTCGTCGTTGGTGCGGGAAGCGACTTCCTTCACCATCTGCGCGCCCATGTTCTCGAACTTGTCTTCCAGTTCGATTTCCTTGGCGACAGAGACACCGTCCTTGGTGATGCGCGGCGCGCCGAACGACTTGTCGAGCACGACGTTGCGGCCTTTCGGGCCGAGGGTCACCTTCACCGCGTCGGCGAGGATGTTGACGCCCTTGAGCATGCGGGTGCGGGCATCGGTGTTGAATTTCACGTCCTTGGCAGCCATCTGCAAGTACTCCTGAAATTTGAATGAATGTCTGGCGTAGCGGGGCCCGAGGCCCCCGGGCGATCAGAAGATCAGGCCGCCTCGGTGATGCCGAGGATGTCCGATTCCTTCATGATCAGCAGCTCTTCGCCGTCGATCGTCACTTCGGTGCCCGACCATTTGCCGAACAGAACGCGGTCGCCGGCCTTGACGGCCATTGCGATCAGCTCGCCGCTGTCCTTGCGGGCGCCTTCGCCGCAGGCAACGATCTGGCCCTCGGCGGGCTTTTCTTTCGCGCTGTCGGGGATGATCAGACCGCCCTTGGTCTTTTCGTCGCTCTCAACGCGACGAACGAGGACGCGGTCGTGAAGCGGTTTGAATGCCATCTTCGAGTCTCCATAGCTCAAAGGTTGTCCCTGTAGGCCCCCGCTGATACCCGAACTCCGTCGGGATCGAGGGCCGTTAGCACTCACCCTTGTGGAGTGCTAACGACGCATAGCTAGGCAGGCCCGTGTTTTGAGTCAACAGTCCTCTCCGAGAAAATTTCATGACATCCCGGCAAGGACCGCAGACCTGTGCCCGCCAGATGTGCAGTGCACCCGGCGGATACAACCCCGACCCAGAGAAGCATGGCATCTCTCCGCCGAATGTGGTGACGTGCCTGAGATCACAGACTCGGAAATACCCATGGCCATCCCCTACGCGCCGCTTTCGGCGCCTTCCGCGCGGCAGACGCCGACGCATGACAATACGCGCGGCTTTCTTTTCATGGCGCTCGGCTTCTTCGGCTTCGGCATCACCGACATGCTGGCCAAGCTGCTGACCGAGCACCTGCCGCTGATCCAGGTGATCTGGTTCCGCCAGTCGGGGCTGTTCATCGGGGTGCTGGTCCTGCTGGCACTGCGCGGCGGCCATGTTCTGCGCACGCCGCATCCTCTGCTGCAGATAAGCCGCGGCGTCATCGCGCTCGCCTCGGCGGGCTGCTTCGTCATGTCGCTGCGCTACGTCGGGCTCGCGGATGCGACGGCGGTCACCTTCACAGCGCCGTTCCTCGTGACCGTCTTCGGCGCGCTCTTGCTGAAAGAGCCGGTGGGCCCGCGCCGCTGGGCCGCGGTCCTGTGCGGTTTCATCGGGATGCTGGTGGTGATCCGGCCGGGGATGGGGGTCTTCCACCCCGCCATCGCCTTCGCCTTCGTCGCGGCGCTGTGCTTCGCCGCGCGTCAGCTGCTGTCGCGCTACCTGAGCGGCGCCGACAGCATCGCCACCACGGTGACCTATACCTCGCTGACCTCGTTCCTGCTGTGCTCGGTGCCGCTGATCTTCGTCTGGGAGACGCCGCCCAGCCTCGAGGTCATGGCCATGTGCCTTGCCATCGCGGCGGCGGCGGGCATGGGCGAATTCCTGATCATCCGCGGGCTCGACGTGGGACAGGCCGTGGTCATGGCCCCGGTGCAGTACACGATGATCATCTGGAGCACGCTCTACGGCTTTCTCGTGTTCTCGGACCTGCCCGATGTCTGGACCTTCGTGGGCTGTGGGATCATCATCGCCTCGGGGTTCTACACGCTCTACCGCGAGCGGGTCGCGGCAAAGCGCGCCCGACGGGCGACAGCGCAGGCCGAGGTCAAGGCGGCGCCTCGGCAGGCTTGAAGAGCGCCCGGCACGACTAGGCCGCCTGCTCCTCCCAGCTGCCGGCCCAGTGTACCAACCCCGCGCGCCCTGCATCGGTCAGCGCATAGACCCCCACGCGGACGCGGGCGAACCAGCCGTAGTGGTTGTCCGCCATGAGCCGCGTTGCCACCTTCACCCCGGTGGCCGCCGCCACGTCGCGCCCCCTGCTCTCGCCCGCCTCCGCGAGGAAAGCGGCGCAGCGCAGGGCATCCTGCCGATAGCCGGTGACGATGCCATGCCGGGTCGCGCCGCCATCGTTCGGATCGCCGGTGATCCGCCGGAATTCACGCAGCAGCTTGGCCTGCCCCGGCTTGCTCTTGCGCGGCGCATAGGGGCCGGGATCGCACTGCACCTCGGCCCGCCCGTCCTTGACGGTGATGAATCCGAGTCCCAGGCGCCGGCACATGACCAGGTTGTCCTTCAGCGCCCGCCGCGCCATGCGTCCGGCGGGTTTCGGCACGGCGATGTAGACAAGATCCGAGACCCGCAACCGCGCCAGCGCCTGGTGGAAGAGCGCCAGCGAAATCTTCAACTTCAGCTCGACGATGACCGGCTCTTCCTGACCGCGCACCGCCACGAGGTCGGCCGCGCCCACCTCGCCCTTCACCTCGTAGCACTGCGCCTGAAGAAGCGCCTTGACCGGCGCATAGAGTTCACTTTCCCGCAACATGGCCGCCACCATCGCCCCGCGGCTTGTCGCTGGCAAGCCACTGCCCTAGCCTGAGGCGAATACTCCTCCCAGTCAGGTTGTCTTCATGGTCCGCCCGTTCCTCGTATCGCTTTTCCTGCTCCTGCCCGCCGCGCTGCACGCCGCCTGCGAAGGCAGCGACCTGCGCCCCGCGCTCACCCCGGCGGAACAGGCCGAGCGGAGCCGGATGCTGGCCGGGATCCCCTACCCCGAGGGCAACCGCTGGCGCGCCGAGAAGGATGGCAAGGTCCTCCACATCGTCGGCACCATGCATCTCGGCGACGCGCGGCTGGATGGACCCGTCGCCCGGCTGACACCGCTGGTGGAAAACGCCGGCCTGCTGTTGCTCGAGATGACCCGCGCCGAGGAAAAGCACCTGCAGAAGGCGCTTGCCGAGGACCCGACGATGCTCACCCTCTCGGGGCCCACCCTGCCCGAGCTGCTGCCCGAGGCCGCCTGGCAGGCGCTGGCGAGCGCGGCGCGGGACCGGGGCATTCCCGCCGTCATGGCCGCCAAGTTCCAGCCCTGGTACCTATCGATGATGCTCGCCACCCCGCCCTGCGCCATGGCGCAACTCAAGGGCAAGAGCGGGCTCGACATGAAGCTGCAGGATATCGCCGACGACGCGGAGGTGCCGACCCGCGCGCTCGAGCCCTTCGATACGGTCTTCCGCCTGTTCAACGCCGAGCCGATCGAGGACCAACTCGAGATGCTGCGCACCGGGGTGCTCGACACCGATACCGCCGAGGACCAGTTCGCCACGCTCTTCGACGCCTATTTCGAAGAAGCCCATGCCGACACCTGGGTGATCTCGCGGCTGATCGCCCGGCGCGCGCTGCCCGAGGCACCCGCGGAGGTCGACGCGATGATGGAAGAAACCGAGGCGCAGCTCCTCACCGCCCGCAACAAGGCGTGGATCCCGGTGCTGATGCAGGCCTCGGCAGAAACCGAGGCCCCCGTGGTCGCCGCCTTCGGCGCCGCCCATCTGAGTGGCACCGATGGTATCCTGAAACTGCTCGCGGACGAGGGGTACACCCTCACCCGCGAAACGTTTTAAGCGGTCGGGCCGAGCGGTCAGGCCGCCAGCCCGCGCCCCTTCAGCAGCGCCTCGACGCCCGGCATGCGACCCCGGAAGCCGGTGTAGAGCTCCTCGGCCTCGACCGAGCCGCCTTTCGAGAGGATGAATTCCTCGAGCCTTGACGCGGTGGCCGGATCGAAGGCCCCGCCCGCCTCCTCGAAGGCGGCGAAGGCGTCGGCATCCATCACCTCGGACCACATGTAGCTGTAGTACCCCGAGGAATAGCCGTCCCCCGCGAACACATGGGCGAAATGCGGCGTGGCGTGGCGCATGGGGATCGCCGAGGGCATGCCGATCTCGGCCAGCACCTCGGCCTGTTTCGCCATGGGATCGTCGCTGGACAGGCCGCTGTGGAACTCCAGATCGACCAGCGCCGAGGCCACGTATTCCACCGTCTGGAAGCCCATGTCGAAGGTTGCCGCCGCAAGCACCTTGTCCAGCAGATCCTTCGGCATCGCCGCGCCGGTCTCCGCATGGGTGGCGAACTCGGCCAGCACCTCGGGCACCTCGAGCCAATGCTCGTAGAGCTGGCTCGGCAGTTCCACGAAGTCGCGTGCCACCGAAGTGCCCGAGACCGAGCCGAACTCCACATCCGAAAGCATCTGGTGCAGCGCGTGGCCGAACTCGTGGAAGAGCGTGCGCGCGTCGTCGTAGGACAGCAGCGCCGGTTTGCCCTTGGGCGGCTTGGCGAAGTTGCAGACGTTGATCACGATGGGAGCCTTTGCGACGGGGCGCTTGGCCTGCGATTGCATCGCCGAGCACCAGGCGCCGGAGCGCTTGGACGCGCGGGCAAAGTAGTCACCGATGAAGACTGCCACGTGCTTGCCGCCCCGCGTCACCTCCCAGGCACGGCAATCGGGGTGATAGAGCGGTTGATCCAACTCGCGGAACTCAAGGCCGAAAAGCCGGTGGGAGCAGGCGAAGGCCGCCTCGATCATCCGCTCCAGCTGCAGGTAGGGCTTCAGCTCGGCCTCATCGAGATCGTGCAGCGCCTTGCGCCGCTTCTCGGCGTAGTAGCGCCAATCCCACGCGCGGAAATCGTCGTTGATCCCGTCCGCGCGCAGCATCTCCTCCATCTGAGCCTGGTCGGCCATGGCAGCGGCACGGGCCGGCGCCCAGACCTGCATCAGCAGCTCGCGCACCCGTTCTGGCGTGCCGGCCATCTCGGTCTCGAGCTTGTAGCTGGCGAAATCCGGGTAGCCGAGCAGCGCGGCCCGCTCTTCGCGCAGCCCGAGAATTTCCGCCGCGATGCCGCGGTTGTCGGTCTCGCCGCCGTTCTCGCCGCGCGCCGTCCAGGCGCGCCAGGCTTTCTCTCGCAGGTCGCGCCGGGGCGAGAACTGCAGGAAGGGCACGATCAGCGAACGCGAAAGGGTGATCACCGGACCATCGTGGCCTCCGGCCTCTCCCGCCGAGCGGGCGCCGTCGACGACAAAGTCGGGCAGCCCCTCGAGGTCCGCCTCGGCGAGCGGCATGACCCAGTCATCCTCGTCCTTCAGCAGGTTCTGGGTGAACTGCGTCCCGAGCACCGCCAGCCGCGATTTCACCGCCTTCATGCGCTCGGCCTCTTCGCCGGTCAGCGCGGCACCGGCCCGCACGAAGCCGCGGTGGGTCAGCATCAACACGCGCGCCTCCTCGTCCGAGAGACCAAGCGCATCGCGCCGTTCCCAGAGATCGCGCACCCGGGCAAACAGCGTCTCGTTGGAGTAGATCGCCGAACTGTGCGCCGCGAGCTTGGGCGAAAACTCGCGCTGCAGGGCCTGCCGCGCCTCGTTGCTGTCCGCGCCCGCCACCGAGAAGAACACCGAGAGAACCTTGTCGAGCGCCTCGCCCGCGCCCTCCATCGCCTCGACGGTATTGGCAAAGCTCGGCGCTTCGGGATTGTCTGCAATCGCCTCGATCTCGGCAAGATGCGCCGCCAACGCCTGCGCGAAGGCTGGGGCGAAATCAGCGTCGGAAATGCGGTCGAACGGCGCGAGGCCGAAGGGGGTATCCCAATCGGCGAGAAGCGGGTTGGTCATATGCGGACTCCTTTTGCAGGCAAGGTAGGTCGCCCCCGCGGCGCCCGCAATCCCACCGGCAGCGCTTCTTCGGGCCCCCGCGCAAGCCGCGCCGCGCCCGGCCACCTTCCCAGGCCCAAATGTCTTCCGCGGAGTCCCCAACCCCGGCCATCCGGGCCGCTGTCAGGGCTTGTCGCGAAGCCGCGCTTCGAGCCGCCGCAAGAGCAGCGAGAGGGTGATTGTCATCGTCAGATATATGAGCGCCACGACGTTGTAGGTCTCGAAGTAGCGGAAGTTCCCTGCCGCTGTGACCTTGCCGAGCTGGGTGACATCGAGCACGCCGAGCACCGAGACCAGCGAGCTGTCCTTCACCATGGCGACGAAGTCGTTGCCGAGCGGCGGCAGGATGGTGCGGATCGCCTGCGGCAGGACAACCAGCCGGAACACCTGCGAGCGGCTGAGCCCCAGCGCCTCGGCCGCCTCGATCTGCCCCTCATCGACCGACAGCAGCCCGGCACGGAAGACCTCGGCGATGAAGGCCGAGTAACCGATGGTCAGCGCCAGGATCGCACGCCAGAGCAGCGAAAAGTCCCGCACCCGCAAGGGGTCGATCCCGAGGTACCCGGCCAGCCAGTTCCAGCCAGCTACCATGCCCGGCGCCAGCACGAAGGCGACGTAGAGCAGCAGCACGAGGATCGGGATGCCGCGCAGGATCTCGGTATAGAACCGCGCGATCTGCCGCAGGATCAGGCTGCGCGAGAGCGACATGAGCGCCACACCCATGCCGATCACCGAGGCCAGCACGAAACCCACCAGCGTCACGAAGACGGTGATCTGCACGCCCTTGAGCAGCGTGCGCAGCACCTGCGCCTGCACCTCGTCGGTGAGCACCGCGCCATAGGCCATGAGCCCGAGCACCCCGGTGGCAACGAGCCACCAGGGGAAGTCTTTCTTGCTCTGCGGTTTCATGCGGTCCCGGCAGAAGGTTTCGGAAGGCTCATTCGCCCATCTTGTAGTCGAGGAACCATGTCTTGTTCAGCGCGTCCAGCGTGCCGTCCGCGGACATTGCCGCGATCGCCGCGTTGATCGGCGCCACGAGGTCCGAGCCCTTGGGGAAGATGAAACCGAAGTCTTCCGAGCCCAGCTTCTCGCCGACGATCTTCAGCGCGCCCTCCGAGGAGGCCACGTAGCCCTCACCCGCGGTGCCATCGGTCAGCACGAGGTCGACGTCTCCCGTGCGCAGCGCCTGCACGCTGGCTCCGAAGGTCTCGAAAAGGGTGATGCGCGGGGTCTGCTCGTTGCCATCCAGCACGTCGTAAACGCCCACGTAAAAGGGCGTGGTGCCCGGCTGGGCGCCCATCAGAAGGTCTTCGTCGGCGGCGAAAGAGGCGGCATCGTCGAAACGCTCCTCGTCGCCGCGCACCAGCATGACCATTTCCGAGCGCATGTAGGGTTCGGAAAAATCGACGACCTCGGCGCGGTCCTCGCGGATCGTGATGCCGGTCATGCCCAAGTCGAACTGCCCCTCGCTCACCGCCGGGATCATCGCGTCCCAGGAGATGTTCTCGTAGGAGACGGTCATGTTCAGGCGCTCGGCAATCTCGGCCATGGCGTCATACTCCCAGCCGATCGCCTCGCCGCTCTTGGGATCGACGAACTGCAGCGGCGGGTAGGCGTTCTCGGTGGCGACCACCACCTCACGCCCCTGCAGATCGGGCAGATCCTGCGCCAGAAGCGGGGTGGCGGCGAGCAGCGCGGCGGCAACCGCCGGGGCAGCTAGGGGCTTGAACATCAGGGAACCTCTCCGGAATCTTGTTGTGGCGCCAGTATGGCGAGCAGCGGTGACTTGGCAAGATCGCGACTCGCGGCGCGCCGCTGGGTCAGGCGGCAGCGCCGCAGACCGGACAGTCTTCCTTGCGCTTGAGGGTGATCTTGCGGGTCTCGCCCCAGAGCGCGTCGTAGATCAGCATCTCGCCGAGCAGCGGCTGGCCGGCCCCGGCGATCACCTTCACCGCCTCCACCGCCATCATCGCGCCGACGACGCCGGGCAACGGGCCAAGCACCCCCGCCTGTGCGCAGCTCGGGGCCATGCCCGGCGCGGCGGCCACGGGAAAGAGGCATTGGTAGCAGGGCGTGCCCCGCGCCGGATCGAAGACCGAGACCTGCCCCTCCCACTGGCTCAGCGCGCCCGAGACCAGCGGCTTGCCCTGCGCCACTGCCACGCGGTTGACGAGGTAGCGGGTGTCGGTGTCGTCAGTGCCGTCGAGGATCACGTCATACTCTGCGATGAGCTCTTCGGCGATCTCGGGCGCCATGCGGCGGTGATAGGGTTTGACCGTCACATAGGGGTTCTGCGCCTCCATGGCGGCCTGCGCCGAAAACACCTTGGCCATGCCGATGCGGGCGTCGGTGTGGATCACCTGCCGCTGCAGGTTGGCGTTCTCGACCACGTCGTCGTCGATCACCCCGAGGGTCCCGACCCCCGCCGCCGCGAGATACTGCAGCGCCGGCGCGCCAAGTCCGCCCGCGCCGACCACCAGCACCTTTGCGCCCCGCAGCTTCTTCTGCCCCGGCCCGCCCAGCTCGCGCAGGACAATGTGCCGGGCATAGCGCTCGAGCTCACTGTCGGACATGCGGCCGGGCCCCGAGGGCACCTCGGCGGCCCGCGCCGCCTCACCCGCCTGCGCCCGCGCCTTCACCCGGCGCAGCACCAGCGCATAGACCAGCCCCAGCGCCACGAAGCCGCCGAGGATCAGCCACAGCGCCGGGCTGCCGCCGGTGACCTGCCGCAGCCCGTGCCCTTCAGGCAGCGCCACCTGGATCATCAGCACGATCACGTAGAGCAGCCCCAGCATGTAAAGCCGCGCTGTCTTGGACGCGCCGAGCAAATGCCCGAGCCCCCAGATCGCCGCGCCGAGACCCAGAACCAGCAGCATCAGCGCGTGCCCGTCGAACCAAAGCCCCCCGCGCCGCGCACCGTCTCGGGCAGGCTCTCCACCAGCTCGAAGGCGCTCTGCACGACCGGGGCGACGATCATCTGCGCGATGCGCTCGCCATGGGCGACGGTAAAGCTCTCCTGCCCGGCGTTCATCACGATCACCCCGAGCGGGCCGCGGTAGTCGGAATCGATGGTGCCGGGCGTGTTCGGCAGGGTGATGCCGTGCTTGAGCGCCAGCCCCGAGCGCGGCCGGATCTGCACCTCGTACCCCTCGGGGATCGCCATGCGCAGCCCGGTGGGGATCAGCGCCCGCGCGCCCGGCGCCAACTCGACCGAGCCCCGGTCGGGGAAATTCGCCCGCAGGTCCGCCCCCGCCGCCCCGGCGCTCGCGTAATGCGGCAGCCCCAGCTCCCGGTCCGCCCCTTCGTCCCACATCATCGCCACAGAAACCACGGCTCGTCCTTTCCTTGTCGCAGCGCGGCGGCCCTACGCGGCCCCGCCCCTTTCGTCATTCTACAAAAACTCTTGTCCGGCCCGCGCTTGCGGTGCCGCGCCCGGTTCAGCTGCCAAGTGCCGCGGCGATGCGCTCTGCCAGCTGCGCGGCGACCGCCCGTTTGCCCATGCGAGGCCACTCTTCAGACCCGCCCTCCGAGATCAGCACCACCGCGTTCTCGCTGCCGCCCATGATGCCGGTCGCCGGGGACACATCGTTGGCGACGATCCAGTCGCAGCCCTTGCGCGCCCGCTTGGCGGTCGCATTGGCGAGCACGTCGTCGGTCTCGGCGGCAAAGCCCACGACGAGGCCGGGCCGCCCCTCGGCCATCCGCGAGACCTCGGCGAGGATGTCGGGGTTCTCGGCAAATTCCAGAACCGGCAGCTTGCCGGCCTGTTTCTTGATTTTCGAGCCATTCTCCGCGGCCATCCGCCAGTCGGCGACCGCCGCGGCGAAGACCGCCGCCTCCACAGGCAGGGCAGCAAGCACCGCGGCGCGCATCTCGCGGGCGGTCTCGACCTCGATCACCTCGACCCCGGTGGGGCGCGGCGCCTCGGCGGGGCCGGTGACAAAGACCACCTCCGCCCCGAGATCGCGCAGCGCCTCGGCGATCGCCGTGCCCTGAGCGCCCGAGGAGCGGTTGGCGATGTAGCGCACCGGGTCGATCGGCTCATGCGTCGGGCCCGAGGTGACCAGCACCCGCCGCCCTTTCAAGTGCCCCTCCGCCAGCGCCGCCTCGATCGCCGCGAGGATTTCCATCGGTTCGGCCAGTCGCCCCGGGCCGAACTCGCCGCAGGCCATGTCGCCGTCGTTCGGGCCGACCACGCGCACACCGTCGTCTTGCAAGGTCGCTAGGTTCCGCTGCGTGGCAGGGTGCTGCCACATGCGCACGTTCATCGCGGGGGCGATCAGCACCGGCGTGTCGGTGGCCAGAAGCAGCGTCGAAGCGAGATCCCCCGCAAACCCCTGCGCCATCTTCGCCATGAGGTCCGCCGTCGCCGGGGAGACCACCACCAGATCGGCGACACGGCTGAGCTGGATGTGGCCCATCTCGGCCTCTTTCGTCAGGTCGAAAAGATCGCGGTGGACCTCCTCGCCCGCCAGTGCCGAGACCGAGAGCGGGGTGACGAACTCCTCGGCCGCGCGGGTCATCACCGGCGTCACTGCGGCGCCGCGTTCGCGCAGGCGCCGGATCAGCTCCAGCGACTTGTAGGCCGCGATGCCGCCGCCGATGATCAGAAGTATCCGTTTGCCGGAAAGCATGGTGCCACGCCCTTCGCCCATCGGGGCCGCCTGCCCCGCCTTCGGCCCCAAGTGTTAGAGGCCGCGCCGGGAAAACTCAATCCGCCCCGCCACGTCGTGGCAAGGCGGGTCAGTTGCTCTGGGGCATCTGGAAGTCTTCGCAGGGATCGTCGCGTTCGGCAGGAGCGCTGTGCTCGACCAGATCGAAGCTGCCCTCGGGCGCCCGCTGCCCGGTCTCGCCCTGCCCGAGCGCGGCCACCGAGACCTCGCCCGCCGCCCGTGCGAGCAGCGCCGGGGCACCCCAGTCCCTGCGCGCGTGGCCGTTTCCGGTAATCACCACCACCGGCCCGCCCAGATCGGCATAGGCCTCGAGCGCGGTCTCGGCGAGTCGCGCGTCGCGCAGGCGCTGGATGCCCACCATGGTCGGCAGCATCTCAAGCGGCAGAGCATTGCAATGCGCCGACATCTGCAGCTGCTGGCGCGCGGCGTCCTCTTCGCGATCCAGCGGCTCGTCGAGCCCGTAAAAACCGGCGCTGGGGCCGAAGACCTTGCCCAGATCGCCCTCTCCGAGCGCCCGCGCCTCATCTCGCGGCAGTTCTGCGCCGAAGACCATGGCCTCGGACGCCGCCGCGAAGATCGGGTAGTACATCGAGAAATCCGGCCAACCACTGTCGTTCCAGCCGAGCGTCGCCTCGAGCGCCGCCTCGTCGCTGACCAGCTCGGGCGTCACCAGAGCCGCCTGCTCGGGCGAGAGCATCTCGAAGACCAGGGCCACGGGCTTTATTTGGGCCACCAACTGGGCCTGCCGCGCGTGGTGGGCGGGGTTGTCATGGATCTCGCCAAGAAACACCACATCCGCCCCCATGAGGGCGGATGTGCCATCCTGCGGAGAGACAGGATTTTGCTGCGCGAGAGAGGGCGCAGCCAGAGAGATCAGGGTCAGTGCAAGGGCTCGCATCATGCGAGGAAGTGTTGCACCTCGGTAGACTGCGCTTCAAGCGACTTGCGCATTTTGGCAAAGGCCGCCGCCTCGAGCTGACGCACGCGCTCCTTGGACAGACCCAGCTCCTGACCGAGGCTTTCCAGCGTCCGGGTCTCGTCGCGCAGCTTGCGCTCGCGGACGATGAACCTTTCGCGATCATTGAGCGAGGTCATCGCGTTGACCAGCCATTCGCGCAGCTGGGCATTGTCGAGCTTGCCTTCCACGAGCATCGAGCTCTGCTCGCCCTCGTCCTCCAGCGTGTCAATCCACTCGCGGCCGTCCTCGTCGGCGCTCTGCGTGGCATTGAGCGAGTAGTCCGATCCCGAGAGCCGGCCTTCCATCATCTCTACGTCATGCAGGGGAACACCGATCTCGGTGGCAATCATCTCGCGGAGCGTGTTGCGGTTCAGCACCTCGCCCCGGGACGAGGCTTCGCGCTCGAGCCGGGCCTGCACGCGGCGCATGTTGAAGAACAGCGATTTCTGGGAAGAGGTAGAGCCGGTGCGCACCATCGACCAGTTGCGCATAACGTAATCCTGGATCGAGGCCTTGATCCACCACACCGCGTAGGTCGAAAAGCGCACGCCCCTGTCGGGGTCGAACTTGTCCGCCGCCTTCATCAGGCCAAGACCCGCCTCCTGAACGAGATCGTTCATCGGCGCTCCATAGCGCTTGAACTTGGCGGCCATGGAAATTGCCAGCCGCATGTAAGCCGTGATGAGCCGGTGCAGGGCCTGCTCGTCGCGCTGGTCACGCCAGGCATAGGCCAAACGCAACTCGGTCTCAGCATCGAGCAGTTCCGCCTTCATCGCCCGGCGCGAGAGGGTCTGATCATTGAAAGTTGAATCCAAAGCCATGCAAGGCCCCCGTTGCCTGGGCCGGGCGCGCCGGCCTCGTTACTCTTTGATATAGTAACGACGCGTCACGCAATTTGGTTTCCGAGAAATTTGCGCAAGCGGAGATCCGCGCCCCAACAAAGGCGGTCCGGGCGACCGAATGAACCCTCCTCAACGAGGCTCCACCGCGAAACACGAGCAACACACCCGCGCATTTATGTACCTCAAGTCGCTGTTTTCAATTGCACATCAGAAATTGTCCGCAGCGCTCTTTCGCGACGTCGCCGGCACCTTGATCTTGATTTAGGGGGCCACGAAAAAATTTCTATGTATCGGCAGTATCCCACTCAGCGGTTAACCGTTCATCAAGCTCCTTGCCGCCATCCTGGCGTACACCGTCTGGAAAGGGATCGCGGAGGATGGGGGCCTGCGCCTATACGGTCGCTTTTGACGGAGTCGACGCGCGCCTTGTCGAGGTGCAATGCGCCGTCACTCCCGGCGTACCCGGCTTCGCCGTGGTCGGCCTGCCGGACAAGGCGGTCTCGGAGGCGCGCGAGCGCATCCGGGCAGCGCTGCAGGCGCTGGCCATCGCCCTGCCTTCGAAACGCATCACGGTGAATCTCTCGCCGGCCGACCTGCCCAAGGAGGGGTCGCATTTCGACCTGCCCATCGCGCTCGGCCTTCTGGCCGCGCTCGAGGTGATCCCGGCGGATGCCGTGGCCGAAACCGTCGCGCTCGGCGAATTGACGCTCGAAGGCGCATTGGTCGCCGTCCCCGGAGCCCTGCCCGCCGCACTCACCGCGGCCGCCGAGTCGCGCAGCCTGCTCTGTCCCGCGGACTGCGGCCCCGAGGCCGCCTGGGTCGCGGCCTGCCGTGTCCTCGCCGCCCGCAACCTCACCGAGACGATCCGCCACTTCACCGGCGCCGGACCGCTCGAGCCTGCCCGGCCCGGCCCGGCGGAGCGCGCACCGCAGGGGCCGGATCTCTGCGACGTCACCGGGCAGGAACGCGCAAAGCGCGCGCTGGAAATCGCCGCGGCGGGGCGGCACCACCTGCTCTTCACCGGCCCGCCCGGCACCGGCAAGTCGATGCTCGCCCGCCGCCTGCCCAGCCTCATGCCGCCGCTCGGGGCGTCCGAGGCGCTGGAGACGGCGATGATCCGCTCTCTGGCCGGCGAGCTGGCCGAGGGGCGGCTGTCGATGGCCCGCCCGTTCCAGCAGCCGCATCACACTGCCTCGATGGCGGCGCTCACCGGCGGCGGGCGCAGCGCTCGGCCCGGGCAGATCAGCCTCGCGCACAACGGCATCCTCTTCATGGACGAGCTGCCGGAGTTTCCCCGCAACGTGCTCGACAGCCTGCGCCAACCGCTCGAAAGTGGCGAGATCACTGTCAGCCGCGCCAACGCCCATGTCACCTACCCCTGCCGCTTCCTGCTGGTCGCCGCAGCGAACCCTTGCAAGTGCGGCATGGCCGGGGATCCCGCGCGCGCCTGCTCGCGCGCCCCCACCTGCGCCGAGGACTACCTCGGGCGCATCTCCGGCCCGCTCATGGACCGCTTCGACCTGCGCCTCGAAGTGCCGCCCGTGCCGCTCGAGGAGATGTCGCTGCAGCCCTCGGGCGAGGACAGCGCCTCGGTCGCGCTTCGGGTTGCCGCCGCGCGGGCGCGGCAGGCGGCGCGCTACGCGGGCCACCCGGGCCTGCGCACCAACGCCGATGTCGACGGGCGGCGGCTGGACGAGATCGCCGCGCCGGATGCCGAGAGCCGCGCCTTGCTGCTGCGCGCCGCCGACCGCTTCGGCCTGTCGATGCGCGGCTATCACCGGGTGTTGCGGGTGGCCCGCACCCTCGCCGATCTCGCCGGAGAGGAGGAGGTGCGCCGCCCGCAGGTGGCCGAGGCCCTGAGCTACCGGCTGGTGTCGCCCAGAACCTCCTGAATGAAGCGCGCGGCCCGGCGCAGCGTCGCCCGCGCCTCGGGGATCCAGCCATCGAAGACCGGCCAGGCGTGCGGCGCCAGTGGGTGTGTCTCGACCTCCACCCGGGCCCCCGCCTCCCGCAGGCGCGCCGCCATGCGCAGGCCGTCGTCGCAGAGTATCTCGCTCTCTCCCCAGCACAGGCGGACAGGCGGACAGCCCGGGAAGTCGGCATAGAACGGCGAGAGGCGCGGGTCATCGCGGCACGCGCCGCCTGCCACGATCTCCACAAGCTCCCGGATGCGTCCCACCGGCAAAAAGGGGTCGGCGCGCGCGTTGCGGCGCAGGCTCTCGCCGCGCATGGCAAGGTCGGTCCAGGGCGAGAAGACCACCGCCCCCGCCGGCGCCTCGCCGCGCGCACAGAGCTGCGCCAGCAGAGACAGCGCCAGCCCGCCGCCGGCCGAATCGCCGGCAAGCACCACCTGCCCCGGCGCATAGCCGAGCCCGCAGAGCCGCTCCCAGGCGGCCCCCGCAGCCTCGATGGCGGCCGGAAAGGGCGCCTCCTGCGCCAAGGGGTAGTCCGGCGCGCAAACCTCGACCCCCGACAGGCGCGAGAGCCGCGCCATCACCCCCTGGTGGGTGCGCGGGCTGCCCGAGATATAGCCGCCTCCGTGCAGGTAGAAAATCGCCTGCCGCGGCGTGCAGGGCCCGGCACTGATCCAGTGCAGCCCGCCGGGCCGCCGCAAGTGCAGAAGATGGCGCGGCTGGCGCATGAAGAGCGGCGCGTGCTGGTCGAGATCGCGCGCCGCTTCCTCGGGCCCGGGCGTGCGCGCGAGCCGCGGCTTGGCCAGCAGCCGCAGCCCGGCATTGAGCGCGGTCAGCTGCCAGCTCATCCCGCGCCGCCCGGACCGGGCTCAGGCCCGCTTGGCCTCGATCGCCTTCCAGATTTGCGCCGCAACGTTGACCCCGTCGAAACGCTCCAGCTCTTGGATGCCGGTCGGCGAGGTCACGTTGATCTCGGTCAGCCAGTCGCCGATCACGTCGATGCCGACGAAAATCTGCCCCTTCTCTTTCAGCACAGGACCGATGGTGGCGCAGATCTCGCGGTCGCGCTCGGTCAGCGCAACCTTTTCCGGACGACCGCCGACATGCATGTTCGAGCGCACCTCCCCCGCGGCCGGCACGCGGTTGATCGCGCCCACCGGCTCGCCGTCAACAAGGATCACCCGCTTGTCGCCCTTGCTCACCGCGGGCAGGTACTTCTGCACGATCAGCGGCTCGCGCGAGAAGCCGGTGAAAAGCTCGTGCAGCGAGCTGAGGTTGCGGTCGTTCTGGTCCAGCCGGAACACCCCCGCACCACCGTTGCCGTAGAGCGGCTTGAGGATCACGTCGCCATGCTTGGCCTTGAACGCCTTGATCGTCTCGAGATCGCGCGCGATGGTCGTCGGCGGCGTCAGCTCGGGGAAGTTCAGCACCAGCAGTTTTTCGGGCGAGTTGCGCACCCAGAAGGGGTCGTTGACCACCAGCGTGCCCGGCGCGATCCGGTCAAGAAGATGGGTGGTGGTGATATAATGCATGTCGAAGGGCGGATCCTGCCGCAGCCAGACCACGTCGATCTCGGCCAGGTCCACGACCGTGCGCGGCCCAAGCACAGCCGGCTGTTCCGCCACCCGCTGCACGGACATCCAGTGACCGCGCGCGGTCACCCGCCCCTCCTCATAGGCTAGATCATCGGGCCCGTAGTAGAACAGCTCGTGCCCTCGTGCCTGCGCTTCCTCGGCAAGGCGGAAAGTGCTGTCGGCGTCGATGTTCACGGACCCGATCGGGTCCATCTGAAAGGCGATCTTCATGTCGGTCTCCGCGCTTGGCTTTCGCCATACATGGCGCAGCGGCGCGCGAGGCGCAATGGCAGGGCTGGCCCCGCGCGAAGCCTATGGGCCGAAAGCCATCTCGATCACCCGGATCATCCCGTGGCGATCCATCAGGGCCACGTCGAAGCGCATCTCGCTGAGCGCGCCGAGCGGCTGTGTGCCGACAAATTCCTCCGCGCTCTTCTGAAGCCTGCGGATCTGCCGGCAATGCAGATGCTCCAGGGCCTGGTCGAAACTCCTGCTGGCCTTCACCTCGACGAAGACAAAGCCAGTCCCATCCCGGAAGATCAGGTCGATCTCGCCCGATCTCCCCCGCCAGCGACGGCGCAAAAGCGGGTAACCGCGCCGCTCGTAATCGCGTGCAATTGCCTCCTCGGCGGCGAGACCGGCAAAGTAGCTCATTTCGCCGCGCGACCGCCGCCTGAACCGGTCCTCCACCGCAGGTCGCCGCGGCGGGGGTGCCGCCACGGGGGCCGAGCGGTCAAAGTCAAACGCCATCTGCGACGGATGTACCGACATGCTGTCCCTTTCCAGACGCCGTTCCCAAGCGCCATTCCCAGACGCCGTTGCCAGCCCCCGTTCCACGCTTCGCTGCGCATCACCTGCAGCCCGCGGGAGCAAGCTTGAGCCCCCGGCAACGCGGCGGCCTTTCCCGTTCAGCCGCGCTCTTTCGCGAGCTTGAGCGCGAGCTGGTAAACCGGGCGCCGGGCAATCCCATTGGCCTGCGCCACGTAGTCGGCAGCGTCTCGAACCGACATCTCGCCCAGTGCCGCCAACACGTCCTCTTCTAGCTCAGAGTCGCTAATTTTCTCCGAATGTCCCTTGCCGATCAGCACCACGATCTCGCCCTTCGGCGGCGTCTCGGCGTATATCGAGGCCAGCTCGTCCAACGTGCCTTCGCGCACTTCCTCGAAACGTTTGGTCAATTCCCGGCAGACCGCCGCGCGGCGCTCTCCGCCGAGCGTGGTCGCCGCATCGGCCAGCATTGCGCCCAGCCGCTTGGGCGACTCGTAGAAGGCCAGGGTCGCCGCCTCCTGCCTCAGCGCCGACAGCGCGGTGCGGCGTGCCCCCTTGGCGTTGGGCAGAAAGCCCGCAAAGAGGAAACGGTCGGTCGGCAGCCCGGCCAGGGTCAGCGCGGTGATCACCGCCGAGACGCCGGGCGCCGCGGTCACCGCGTGCCCCTCCTCGCGCGCCGCCCGGGCAAGATCGAAGCCCGGATCCGAGATCATCGGCGTGCCGGCTTCCGAGGCATAGGCGACGGATTTGCCCTCCGCCAGGAGCGCCATCAGCCGCGGCCGCATCTTGGCACCGTTGTGATCGTGGTAGGCGAGGCAAGGACGCTCGCCGAGCGGGATGCCGAGGATTTCCATCAACCGCTTGAGACTGCGCGTGTCTTCCGCCGCCAGCACGTCGGCGCCGCGCAGCACGTCGATCGCCCGCAGCGTGATGTCGCGCGCGTTTCCGATAGGCGTGGATACCAGGTAGAGCCCTGGCACCAAACCGCTTCTTTCGGGATTCATCACTGGACCCGATCCCCCGCTGTACTATGATTGCTCCCAAATGCTCGTGCGGAAGAACCGCTTGGGCGTCAACGAGGGAGCCCGCCACCAATGTTCGCCCTTTTCGCCCGCGCCCGCAAGGCGCTGCGCCCGGTCGCCATGTTTGCCACCGCCGCCCTGCTTGCCGCCTGCGATGTCTCGACCATGACCGATCTCGGCTCCGCCGGCAGCGGCGGTCCGAGCATCGATCCCGGCCAGACCGTCCGCGTGGCGCTGCTGGTGCCGCAGTCCGATCCGTCGGCCGCCGCCGTGGCGCGCGATCTGGAGAATGCCGCGCGGCTCGCGATCGCCGATCTCGGAAACGCGCAGATCGACCTCGCGGTCTATGACACCGCCGGCCAGCCCGCCCAGGCCGCGGCCCAGGCCCAGCGCGCCGTCGACGAGGGCGCACGGATCATCCTCGGTCCGCTGCGCGGCGAGGAAGCGGTCGAGGCCTCCAAGGTCGTGGCCGATGAGGGCGTCAACGTGCTCGCCTTCTCCAACAATGCCTCGATCGCCGGGGGCAATCTCTTCATCCTCGGCCCGACGTTCAACAACACCGCCGACCGCCTGATGGGCTTCGGCACCCGCCGCGGCATCACTTCGGTTGCCGTGCTCTACTCGCAGGACGTGCCGGGCGAATTCGGCCGCACCGCGATCAGCCAAGCCGCCGCGCGCAACGGCGTCTCGGTGGTCGCAGAGCAGCCCTACGAGCTCAGCGTCGAGGGGGTGACCCGCACCGCGCAGTCGATGGGCAACATCGTCGGCAGCAGCGGCGCGCAGTCGGTCTTCATCACCTCCGACGCCACCAATGCCGCCATGCCCCTGCTGCTGCAGCTCATGCCCGAGAACGGCGTGAACCCGGCGGTGACCCAGTACATCGGCCTGACCCGTTGGGACGTGGCGCCGCAGCTCTTCTCCTATCCCGGCGCGCAGGGGGCATGGTTCACCATGCCCGACCAGGCGATGCAGCGGAACTTCAACGCCCGCTACAGGGGGTCTTACGGGGCCGAGCCGCACCCGCTGGCCGGTCTCGCCTTCGACGGGGTTGCCGCCATCGGCGCCCTGGTCGCGCA
The DNA here is from genome assembly GCF_010500785.1 of Salipiger sp. PrR003. Classification (NCBI taxonomy): domain Bacteria; kingdom Pseudomonadati; phylum Pseudomonadota; class Alphaproteobacteria; order Rhodobacterales; family Roseobacteraceae; genus Salipiger; species Salipiger sp. PrR003. The sequence goes on along the minus strand of NZ_JAAGOV010000055.1, from coordinate 4,907 downwards.
GGGCCGCAGTGATGCCCTCACGGGCCGCGCACTGACGCAAGCTGCTGGTTTCCAAGGCACCGGCGGTGTATTCAGGCTGAAGTCGGACGGCACCAACGAGCGTGGTCTGGCCGTCGCCACCATTCAGAATAACCAGGTAACGATCCTTGACCCTGCCCCCTCCAGTTTCTCAGGTGCCGGTTTCTGAGACGTCCGAGTTCCTGCCGGACGACCTGATCGCCCCGGCGCTTGAAATCTTCGACATCGCGGGTCTGCGCACCCAGGTTTTCGCCGCTCTCCCCGAGGAGGGCGGCGAAAGCGCTGTCCGCTCCACGGTGGTCAAAATCCTCTCGGAGGCAGCGAGGCAGAGCCGCGAGACCATCGCCCGGGAATTCGCCCGCCAGCCCCACAACGCCTTTCCGGTCACCCACGCCTACACCTGGGTGACCGACGGGCTGGTGCGCATCTGTTTCGACGTCGCCACGCGGCACCTGCACCGCAATCCCACTCCGACCAAGGGAGAGCGGCTTTCGGTGCTCGCGGTGGGAGGCTACGGGCGCGGCGAGATGGCGCCCTTCTCCGATGTCGACCTGCTGTTCCTGACCCCGCACAAGATCACCGCCTGGGCGGAGAGCGTCATCGAGTCGATGCTCTACATGCTCTGGGATCTGAAGCTGAAGGTCGGCCACGCCTCGCGCACGGTTAAGGACTGCCTGCGGCTCGGCGCCGAGGATTTCACCATCCGCACCGCCATGCTCGAGCACCGCTACCTCACCGGCCACAAGCCGCTCGCGGACGAGCTCGAGGACAAGCTCTGGAACGACCTCTTCAAGGGCACCGAGCGGGCCTTCGTCGCGGCCAAGCTCGAGGAACGCTCGGACCGGCACCGCAAGCACGGGCTGCGCTACGTGGTCGAACCCAACGTCAAGGAGGGCAAGGGCGGGCTGCGCGACCTGCAATCGCTCTACTGGATCACGAAGTACGTTCATCACACCGACGACACAGAAGACCTGGTGCGGCTCGGAGTGTTCCGCCCCGAGGAATACCGCACCTTCTACCGCGCCGAGGAATTCCTCTGGGCCACCCGCTGTCACATGCATCTCGCCGCAGGACGCGCGGTCGAGCAGCTGACCTTCGACATGCAGGTCGAGGTGGCCGACCGCATGGGCTACAGCGACCGCGGCGGCCGGCGGGCGGTGGAATGGTTCATGCAGGACTACTTCCGCCACGCCACCTCGACGGGCGATCTCACCCGCATCTTCCTCACCTCGCTCGAGGCCGAGCAGCAGAAGGACGCGCCGCTGCTGCTGCGCATGTTCAAGCGCGGGCCGAACGTGAAAGACGGATACGAGGTGGTGCACAACCGCCTCGCCATCGTCGATCCGATCGCCTTCCTGTCCGACAAGATCAACCTGCTGCGCTTCTTCGAGGAAGGGCTGCGCACCGGCCTGCTGCTGCACCCCGACGCAATGCGGCTGGTGAAGGCCAACCTGCACCTGATCGACGAGGATATGCGCAATGACCGCGAGGCGCAGCGCATCTTCATGGACCTGCTGCTCAAGCACGGCAATCCCGAGCGCTCGCTGCGCCGGATGAACGAGCTTGGCGTGCTCGCCGCCTTCATCCCCGAGTTCGAGCCGATCGTGGCGATGATGCAGTTCAACATGTACCACAGCTACACGGTGGACGAGCACACCATCCAGTGCATCGGCAACCTGTCGCAGATCGAGCATGGCGACCTGACCGAGGACCTGCCCGTCGCCTCGGAAATCCTGCGCGAGGGGGTGAACCGAAAGGTGCTCTACACCGCGCTCCTGCTGCATGACATCGGCAAGGGCCGCGACGAGGACCACGCCGTGCTCGGCGCTCAGATCGCCCGCAAGGTGGCGCCCCGCCTCGGCCTCAGCAAGCAGGAGAGCGCGACGGTCGAATGGCTGGTGCGCTACCACCTGCTGATGTCCGACATGGCGCAGAAGCGCGACATCGCCGATCCGCGCACCGTGCGCGATTTTGCCAAGGCGGTGCAGACCCGCGAGCGGCTCGACCTGCTCACCGTACTCACCGTCTGCGACATCCGCGGCGTCGGCCCGGACGTGTGGAACAACTGGAAGGCGGCGCTGCTGCGTGCGCTCTACCGACAGACCCGCCGCGGCCTCGAGGACGGGATGGAGGCGCTCAACCGCGAGAACCGTGGCAACGAGGCCAAGAAAGCCCTGCGAGAGGCCCTCTCGGACTGGGACGCCAAGGCGCTGCGCACCGAGACCGGGCGGCACTACGAATCCTACTGGCAGGGGCTGCACGTCACCGCCCACGAGGTCTTCGCCAAGCTGCTGCGCGAGATCAAGGATGACGAGATCAAGATCGACATCCACCCCGACGAGGACCGGGATGCCACCCGCGCCTGCTTTGCGCTGCAGGATCACCCGGGAATCTTCGCCCGGCTCGCCGGGGCGCTCTCGCTGGTCGGCGCCAACGTGGTGGACGCGCGCACCTTCACCTCCAAGGACGGTTATGCCACCGCCGCCTTCTGGATCCAGGATGCCGACGGCTCGCCCTACGAAGAGGCCCGCCTGCCCCGCCTGCGCGAGATGATCCGCAAGACGCTGATGGGAGAAGTCCGCCCGCGCGAGGCCATGGAGCAGCGCGGCAAGCTGAAAAAGCGCGAACAGGCCTTCAAGGTGCCCACGTCGATCAGCTTCGACAACGAGGGCTCGGACATCTACACGATCATCGAGGTTGATACGCGCGACCGTCCGGGGCTGCTCTACGACCTGACGCGCACCCTGTCGGAAAGCCATGTCTACATCGTCTCTGCGGTCATCGCGACCTACGGCGAGCAGGTGGTCGACACCTTCTACGTGAAGGACATGTTCGGGCTGAAGTACTTCACCCCTTCCAAGCAGAAGATGCTGGAACGCAAGCTGCGCGAGGCCATCGCGGCAGGGGCGCAGCGGGCGGGGGTGTGAGGCTCGGCCCGGAGCGACGTCGCCGGGCCGACAGACCGCCGGGCGGACAGACCTCTGAAAACGAAAAAAGCGGACCCGAGGGTCCGCTCTTCCGTATCTCTTGGCGGGGCCTTGGCCCCATCCGGATTGGCTTACACCAGTTCCAGGTTGATCGCCGACTCGCGGCCGTCACGGCCTGCTTCGATGTCGAACGACACTTTCTGGTTGTCGGCGAGGCCGGTCAGGCCCGAACGCTCAACAGCCGAGATGTGCACGAAAACGTCTTTCGAGCCACCATCGGGTGCGATGAAGCCGAAACCTTTGGTGGTGTTGAACCACTTGACGGTACCAGTTGCCATGATTGTATTCCTCTATCTGTGTCGCCCACAAAGCGCAGCGACCTGGCGGCTCAAAGTCGAAAGCTGAGCCGTGGAGGAATCAGAATCGAAATTCAGTAGCCCGACCTAAATGCCCCCTCCAACCCGGAATTACAAGCGATGATCCTGTGTCAGGCCATTTCACACGCCCTGCATTGACTTTCCGGCCATTTTCCCCCATTTACCCCGCGTGATCGCCGGTTCCTTACCAGCCCGGGGCCAACCGCCCCGCGCCTGCGATGCCAGATTTCCCGCCGTTGGCACCCTTCCATGGGTCCGGCCTCGCGAAGGAGTTCTTGCGATTACGGCATTCGGGCAATCCGGCCCGCGCGCCAATCGCAGCCCGCTGCACATCTCCTCCCGCGCGAAGGCGCACATCCGGCGACGGCCCTCTTGGCCCTCCCCGAAAGGATTTTCATGACATTCGACACGCTGGGGCTCCGCCCCACCCTTCTGGCTCGCCTTGCCGAGCAGAATCTCACTCAGCCGACCCCCATCCAGACCCAGGCCATCCCCGAGGCCCTCGCCGGTCGCGACGTGATGGGCCTTGCGCAGACCGGCACCGGCAAGACCTTTGCCTTCGGCCTGCCGATCGCCGATGCGCTGCTCGCCAGCCAGACCCGCTGCGCGCCGAAATCGGCGCAGGCGCTGATTCTCGCCCCGACCCGCGAGCTCGCCGCGCAGATCCACGACACGCTCTCGTCGGTGCTCACCGGCGCGCACTTGCGCCTGACGCTGGTGGTCGGCGGCAACTCGATCAACGTGCAGTCGCGCAAGCTCGAAAAGGGCACGCACCTGCTGATCGCCACCCCCGGCCGTCTCATCGACCTGATGGATCGCGGCGCGCTGAAGCTCGACCAGGTGACGCATTTCGTCCTCGACGAGGCCGACCAGATGCTCGACCTCGGCTTCATCCACGCGCTGCGCCGCATCGCCCGTGACCTGCCGGCCAAGCGCCAGACGCTGCTCTTCTCAGCCACCATGCCCAAGCAGATGAACGAGATCGCCAGCGCCTACCTGAACGATCCGGTGCGCATCCAGGTCGCGCCTCCGGGCAAGACCGCCGACAAGATCGAGCAATCGGTGGTCTTCGTCGAAACGCCAAAGCGGATCGAGACCCTGACCGGTCTTCTTGACGATCACCGCGACGAGCTGGCGCTGGTCTTCTGCCGCACCAAGCACGGCGCCGAGAAGCTGTCGCGCAAGCTCGACCAGGCCGGTTTCGCCGTCGGCGCGATCCACGGCAACAAGAGCCAGGGCCAGCGCAACCGCGCGCTCGATGCGTTCCGCAAGGGCGAGATGCGCGTGCTGGTGGCCACCGACGTCGCCGCGCGCGGCATCGACATTCCCGACGTGCGCCACGTCTACAACTTCGACCTGCCGAACGTGGCGGACAACTACGTCCACCGCATCGGCCGCACCGCCCGTGCCGGGCGTGACGGCCGCGCCGTCAGCTTCTGCGGGGTCGAGGAGATGGCCGACCTGCGTGGCATCGAAAAGCTGATCGGCCAGCAGATCGAAACGCTCTACGGCGAACGCCCGGCCGAGCCCGCCCGCGCCCAGCGCGGCGGCGGCGGCGGTCGTGGCCGCCCCGGGGGCGGCAAGC
>NZ_JAAGOV010000054.1:0-250371 GCF_010500785.1 Salipiger sp. PrR003 | reverse complement strand
GCGGCGCGGGTTTCCTGCAGCTGGGCTTGCGCCCTGCGGCGGGCACGGGCTGCCTCGCGCGCGCCCTCGGGACTGTCGCAGCCTGTGGCGGCGAGTGCGGCTGCCAGGGCCTCGCGCGCCTCGTCCAGCGCGCCGGTCTGCGCGGCGGCGCCGGGATCGAGCGACAGGCGGCCGATGCCGGGCAGCTCGAGCGTTGCGGGTCCATCGAGGGGGCGCTCGCTGGCATCGGGCAGGGGCGTGCCGTCGAGCAGCACCTCGGCAGCGCCGGGGGCGTAGTCAAGCCGCAGCTTGGGGGCGGTGCGGGCGTGGAGTTCCTCTTGCACGCGCAGTTCGGTCAGCGCGCGGTCGAGCGACTCCATCGCTGCTGTGTCCGGGCCGCGCTGCGCTGCGGTGTTCGCGGCCTGCTCGGCCTGCGCCAGGGTGCGCGCCTCGGTCAGGCGCTTTTCCAGCGCCGAGCGCTCGGCCTTCACCCGCGCCTGCTGCGCCGCCTCCTGCGCGGCGGCCTGATCTTTCTGCGCGGCGCGCTGCGCGGCGCGGGCTGCGTCGCGGGTGGTGGTCGCCTCGGCCAGCTTTGTCTTCGCGGCGGTGGCGGTCGCGCTGGCCTCTGCCTCTGTCTCGACAAGCCCCGCAAGCCGGGTCTCGGCCTCGGCGACGGCGGCGCGGGCGCGGGTGAGCGCCACGGCTCTCTCGGCGGCGGCGTCGCGGCGCGCCTCGAGCGCGGCGACCTGTTCAGCGGCGCGTTTCTGGCGCTCGGCAAAGGCGCGGGCGGTCTCGGCGGCGGCGCGCGCCTCGGTGAGCCGCGCCTCGCGGGCGGCCTGCGCCTCGGGGTCCTGCAGCTCGGAAAGCTCGCTGCGCAGCCGGCGGCGGTCGGCGATGGCCTGCTCCAGCGCCTGTGCAGTGTCGGTCAGCGTGTCGCGCCGGGCGCTCAGCTCCGCCACCTCGTCCTCGGCGGCCTTCAGTGGCCCTCCCGCCTTGGGTTTGCCCGAGGCGGTGACCAACTCGGCAAGCGCGGCCTCGGTCTGAGCCAGCGCGCGATCCATCCGGCGGCCGCCGGTCAGCGCCTCGACCTCGCCCGCAACCGAGGAGAGAAGGTCGCGCCGGGCCTTGTGGGCATGGTCCTGCTCGCGCCTCTCGCCCTGGTCGAGCGCCACAAGCCCTTGCCGCACCCAGAGCAGCCCCGCGGGGCCCCCGTCCTCGGGCGATTGGGTGAGGGCCGAGAGCCACTCTTCCGCCGCCTCGCCCTTGGCGACGAGGCGGGTGCCCTCGTGGACCTCTGCCATGGGGCGCGAGAGCCAGCGCTTGGTGAGCCGGTAGCGGCGGCCGTCATCCTCGATCTCGGCAGAGACCATGGGCGCGCCGCCTGCGTGCGGGCGCAGCGCGGAGATTTCCTTAGCGCGGCTGCGGTGCGGGACAAAGAACAGCGCCTGCAGCGCATCGAAGAGCGTGGATTTGCCGTCCTCGTTGGGCGCGGACAGCACGTTGAGACCGGGGCCGAAGCCCTGCACCGTCACCGGGCGGGCAAAGCGGCGGACGTCCGAGAGGGTGACCGAAAGCAGCTTCATGTCTTGCCCTCCTGCAGCAGCCCGTAGAGGCGGTTCAGCGCTGCGGAGGCGACGGCGCGCTCGCGCGCGGCGGCGTCGGTGTCCTCGGCCGCCTCGGCCAGCCGCTCGGCGGCGATGCGCAGCGCTCCGGCGCGGTCGATGGCATCAAGGTCCGACAGCTCGTGCTCGGTGCCAAGCGCGGTCGTGTCGAGCTCGAAATAGCCGAAGTCGGGGGCGACCTCGCGGGCGGCCTCTTCCAGAGCGGCGCGCCCGGCGAGCGTGGTGCGACCCTCGGCGCGCAGGCGCAGCAGGTGGTCGCGGCGGGCCGCACGGCCCTCGGGCAGGGCGTCGTGCAGGGCCTGGGCCGCGTCCTGAACGGGCAGCAGCGGCAGGGCGATGTCCTGCCAGTGGTAGAGGCCGGTCTCGATGGAGTCGATCCGGGGAGGCTCGCCGGGGCCGGTGAGGGTGATCGAAAGGCAACCGCCGCGGCCCTCGTGACGGAAGCCGTCGCGCTCGGGCGTGCCGGAGTAACGGGTGCGCGGGCCGAGGGCGATCTGCCCATGCCAGTCGCCGAGCGCGAGGTAGTCCAGACGGGCGCTCTCGGCCCGGTCGGGCGGAATCACCTCGGAGGCGCGGGCGTCGTCCTCGTCGAAGCTGCGCACGGCGCCATGCGCGAGACCGATGCGCAGCGCGCCTTCGGGTGTCTCGGCGGCGGGCATCCAGGCGGTGAGATCGTAGCCCGGGAACTTCCGAGGCAGGGGCGCGGGCAGCAGCCAGGCGCCGGGCGCCATCTCGATCGGTTCGGCTGTGTCCAGCAGGCGCAGGTTGGCGGGGGCGCGGGCGGCGACCTCGGACCAGAGTGCCTCGGCCCCGAGGCTGTCGTGGTTGCCGGGCAGCACCCACCAGGTGAGGTCTTCCTCGGCTCCGAAGGCATGGAGCGCCTGCACGAGCACCCGCGGGCTCGGGGTGGGCGTGTCGAAGAGATCCCCGGCGATCAGCACATGCGCCGCGCCCGCCGCGCGGGCGGCGCCCGCGAGCCGCGGGATCGCGCCGTGGCGTGCCTCGGCAAGATGCGGACGGATCTCCTCGGGCATGGCGGCGAAGCGCCGGCCCAAGTGAAGGTCGGAGGCGTGGATGAAGCGGAAGTCGGCCATGATGTCCCCTTTGCGCAAGTGATTGCGCATCTCATCGGCGACCGCAACGCGAACAGGGTACAATTTCGCCGGGACTTCTGAACTTGTGATGTCCGACGAAATTTGTCGGATTGACAAACCCGATCTATTTGCTCAGTTTTGTCCGCAAGCAAGCCACCTCGTGCCGATTACGATCCGGTGCCCGGGGGAGCCGACAGTCGAAGCCACTGGAAGAGAAGGGGCCGTCGTGAAGCACGAGATCGGGTATTCGACCGCGGCCGAGGCCTGCGCGGCGCGGGCCGACCTTCTTGCCATGGTCTTCGGTGCCTTCTGGCCGGCGGAGGGGGCGCTCGAGGCGCTTCTCGACCGCGTGGAAAATTCGCGCGACGAGCCGCAGGCGCGTTCCGCACGAGGAGTGAGACAATGATGATTGACCGGTTCAAAACCGACGTAGCACAACCCGTAATTCCGCGTCACGATGCGCGCCTGCTGACCGAGAGCGGCAACCTTGCCGAGATCGAACTCGATGGGCAGGTCTACACGCTGCGCATCACCAAGGCGGGCAAGCTGATCCTGACCAAGTAAGACGTCGCCGCCAGCCGCAACACCAATAATAAAGCCACGAGGGGACAGACCTAGATGAAATTCCTGACCACATCCGCACTCGCGCTGACCATCGCCGCTCCGGCGCTGGCCGCGACCGACAAGGCCGCTGTCATCGAGACCTACGCGAACATCGCGCAGGCCGGTTACGAGGACAGCCTGAGCACCGCCAAGGCGCTGCAGGACGCGGTAGCCGCGCTGATCGCCGCGCCGTCCGAGGACACGCTGGCGGGCGCGCGCGAGGCCTGGCTGGCTGCGCGCAACCCCTACCAGCAGACCGAGGTCTTCCGCTTTGGCAACCCGATCGTCGACGCGTGGGAAGGCAAGGTGAACGCTTGGCCGCTGGACGAGGGTCTGATCGACTACGTGGACGAAAGCTACGGCGGTGCCTCGGACGAAAACCCCTTCGCGGCCTCCAATGTGATCGCCAACCCGACGCTGGAGCTGGCGGGTCAGGAAGTCGACGCGTCGCTGATCACGCCCGAGCTGATCGCCGACACGCTGAACGAGGCGGACGGCATCGAGACCAACGTGGCGCGCGGCTATCATGCCATCGAGTTCCTGCTCTGGGGACAGGACCTCAACGGCACCGAGCCGGGCGCTGGGGATCGTCCCTATACCGACTACGTCGTCGGTGATGACTGCACCGGCGGCAACTGCGACCGCCGCGCGGCCTATCTTACGTCTGTCACCCAGCTGCTGGTCTCGGACCTCGAGGAAATGGCGGCGAACTGGGCCGAGGGCGGCGCGGCGCGCGAAGAGGTCAGCGCCGATGCCGACGCGGGCATCGTGGCAATGCTGACCGGCATGGGCTCGCTTTCCTACGGCGAGCAGGCGGGCGAGCGCATGCGCCTCGGGCTGATGCTCAACGACCCCGAGGAAGAGCATGACTGCTTCTCGGACAACACCCACAACTCGCACTTCTACGACGGCAAGGGCATCCAGAACGTCTATCTCGGCAGCTACACCCGCGTCGACGGCAGCACCGTCGAGGGCGCGTCGCTGAGCGATCTGGTGTCCGAGACATCGCCGGAGCTCGACGCCGAGATGAAGGCCAAGCTCGACGCCACGATGGCCGCGCTCGGTGCGATCAAGACCGCTGCCGAAGAAGAGGGCTTTGCCTATGACCAGATGCTCGAGGCGGGCAACGAGAAGGGCGAGGCGCTGATCATGGGCGGCGTCAACGGTCTTATCGACCAGACCCGGACCATTGAGCGCATCGTGACCTCTCTGGCGCTCGAGGGCATCGAGTTCGAAGGGTCCGACAGCCTCGACAGCCCCACCTCCGTCTTCCAGTAAAAAGGACCGGAACGATGATCGTCTGCCACTGCATGGGTATCTCGGATCGCGACATACATGCGGCGATCGACTGGATGCGGCACTCCGACCCGCAGACGATCATCACGCCCGGAAAAATTTACCACGCCTTGGGTAAAGCTGCCGATTGCGGGGGGTGCATGCCGCTGTTCTTGCAAACCATGCGACGCAACGACAATCTGGAGGTACCCATGCACCTGCGCAACCTGCGCGGAGGCAGATCAACACAGGAAGGCGCTTATGAAGGGCGACGAGAAAGTCATCGAGTACCTCAACAAGGCACTGCGTTCTGAACTCACCGCGGTCAGCCAGTACTGGCTGCACTACCGGCTGCAGGAGGACTGGGGGCTTGGCCACATGGCCAAGAAGAGCCGCGAGGAAAGCATCGAGGAGATGCACCATGCGGACAAGCTGATCACCCGGATCATCTTCCTCGGCGGTCACCCCAACCTGCAGAAGCTCGACCCGCTGCGCATCGGCCAGACTCCCAAGGAGACGCTCGAGGCCGATCTCGCCGCCGAGCAAGAAGCCCGCGCGCTCTACAAGGAAGCCCGCGAGTACTGCAATTCCGCCGGCGACTACGTCACGATGAAACTCTTCGAGGAGTTGCTGATGGACGAGGAAGGGCATATCGACTTCCTCGAGACACAGTTGGACCTCTACGAAAAGCTCGGAGAAGAACGCTATGCGCTTCTCAACGCGTCCAAGATGGACGAAGCCGAGTAGCCTCGCGCTCTGCGCCGCCCTCGCGGGCGGCGCGTCCCTTGCTGCCGAGGGCTCACCCGCTGACGGGATAGCGCCCGGGCTGCAGGACCTGCATCTTCACATCCTTCCCCGCACCGAGGACGAGAGCAAGCGCATCGCCGCGGTGACCGCCTGGGCGCAGGACTTCTCGGCCCCCGAGCAGTTCGAGGAGCTGCCCGCAGGGGCGGCCACCGTGCGCCCTCTGCGCAGTGCCGAGGCCTTTTCGCAGCCCTCGGGCAACATGGAGTTCGACCGCGAGCTCGAGTTCAAGGTGGGCAACGGGCTCTTTCGCAAGCTCTGGGTGTCCTCGCCCTCGTCGACCCGCGCGTCGGACGGGCTGGGGCCGCTCTACAACGCGCGTGGCTGCCAGAACTGCCACTTGAAGGACGGGCGCGGCCATCCGCCTGCGGGGCCGGACGACGGCGCGGTGTCGATCTTCCTGCGGGTCTCGGTGCCCGCCGATCCCGGTGCCGAGATGCCGCGGATCGCCGAGTGGATCGCCACTGACCCCGACCCGGTCTACGGCACCCAGATCCAGGATTTCGCCACCGTCGGACAGGGCGGCGAGGCGCGCTTCGAGGTGAGCTACGAGGAACGCCCGGTGCCGCTTTCGGGCGGCGAGAGCGCCTCGCTGCGGGTGCCCAGCTACGCGGCGGGTGATCTCGCCTATGGCCCGCTCGGCGAAGGGGCCATGCTCAGCCCGCGCGTCGCGCCGCAGATGATCGGCCTTGGCCTGCTCGAGGCGATCCCGGCGCAGGACATCCTCGCGCTGGCAGACCCCGAGGACGCGGATGGCGATGGCATTTCCGGCCGCGCCGCGATTGTCTGGTCGCTGGAGCACGATGCCCCCATGCTTGGGCGCTTTGGTCACAAGGCGGGGATGGCGACGATCCGCGAGCAATCCTCGGCAGCCTTTGCCAGCGACATCGGCATCTCGACGCCGCTGCATCCCGACAAGTGGGGCGATTGCACCGCCGCACAGACCGCCTGCCGCGCGGCGCCGGGGGGCGACGATCCCGAGCGCGGCGGCTTCGAGGCGGATAGCACGGCGCTCGAGCTGGTCACCTTCTACAGCCGCAACCTCGGCGTGCCGGCGCGGCGCGACGTGGACGACCCGCAAGTGCTGGAGGGCAAGCGCGTCTTCTACGAGACCGGCTGCCCCGCCTGTCACACCCCGAAATTCGTCACCCACAGGCTCGACGCTCAGCCCGAGCAGAGCTTCCAACTGATCTGGCCCTATTCCGACATGCTGCTGCATGACATGGGCGAGGGGTTGGCGGACCATCGCCCCGAGGGCCGCGCCACGGGGCGCGAATGGCGCACCGCGCCGCTCTGGGGCATTGGCCTCACCCAGCGGGTGAGCGGCCACACCACCTATCTGCACGACGGACGGGCCCGCAGCCTGCTGGAGGCGATCCTCTGGCATGGCGGCGAGGCCGAAACGCAGCGTGGCAAGGTGGTTTCCATGGTGCCGGCGGACCGCGCGGCGCTGATCCGGTATCTGGAGAGTTTGTGAATGAAGACCAGCCTGACCCTTTGCGCCGCCCTGCTGGCGGTGCCCCTTGCCGCGCCGCTTGCCGCCCCTGCCGGAGCCGGTGTGCCCGAGGCCCTGAGCGCGCATATCCTGCCCGCCTTCGCCGGCTTCGCGCAGGCCACCGAAACGCTCGCCGGTGCGGCGCAGGCCGATTGCACCGCCGCGTCGCTGCAGGACCTCTGGATGCATGCCTTCGACATGTGGAACGCGGTGGCCGACATCCACATAGGCCCTTCCGAGACCGGGGCGCTGCCCGTGGCCTTCTGGCCCGACAGCCGCGGCTTCACCCCCAAGACGCTGAAGCGGCTGATCGCGGGCGAGGAAGAGATCGGCCGCGATCCGGTGGCCTACGGCGATGTCTCGATCGCCGCGCGCGGGCTCTACCCGCTGGAGTACATGCTCTACGATCCGGAGTTCTCGGACTACGAGAAGGGCAGCTATGCCTGCACGCTGGTGCAGACCATGACCCGCGATCTCGCCCGTCAGGCGGCGTCTCTGGATGCCGGCTGGGAGGGGCAGTTCGCCGACGTGCTGCGCACCGCCGGGCAGGAGGGCAACGCCACCTACATGGCCGAGGACGAAGCGATCCGGGCGCTCTACACGCAGATCCTCACCGGGCTCGAGTTCACCGCCGACACACGCCTTGGCCGGCCCCTCGGGACCTTCGAGCGGCCGCGCCCGACCCGCGCCGAGGCCTGGCGCTCGGGCCGCAGCCTGCGCAACGTGCTGCAGGATTCGCAGGGCGCCTACGACATGGCCGCCGCGCTTGCCGATTGGGAGCTTCCGCAGAGCAAGGCGGCGCTTGAGCGGCTGTACGAGCTGGCGCAGCGGGTCGAGGATCCGAGCTTCCAGAAGGTCGACGACCCGACGGAGCGCCTGCACGTCGAGATCCTCCAGCAGCAGGTGCGCGCGCTGAGCGATGCCCTGGAGCTCGAGATCGGCACGCGGCTCGGCATCCAGCCGGGCTTCAATTCGGGCGACGGGGACTGATCACATGACAACACGGCGCTCTTTCATCGCCAGCCTTCTGGCCGTCTCTGCCGCCCCCGCGACCGGCTGGGCGGCGGTGGGCGACCCCACCTATCTGGCGGCGGCAAAGCAGGCCGACGGCAGTTTCGTGCTGATCGGCCTGCGCGAGGGCGGCGAGGAGGCCTTCCGCGTGCCGCTGCCGGCGCGCGGCCATGCCGCCTGCGCCCATCCCACCCGCGCCGAGGCCGTGGGCTTTGCCCGCCGCCCGGGCACCTACGCGCTGGTCATTGACTGCACGTCGGGCGAAGTGCTGCACGAGCTGAGTGCCCCCGAGGGCCACAGCTTCAACGGCCACGGCGCCTTTTCCGCCGACGGCACGGTGCTCTTCACCTCCGAGCAGGTGGCCGAGGGCAGCGCCGGGCGCGTCGGCATCTGGGACGTGGAGGCCGGCTACCGGCGGGTCTCGGATTTCCCGACCCATGGCCTTGGCCCGCATGAGCTGCGGCTGATGCCGGACGGGCAGAGCCTCGTCATCGCCAATGGCGGCATCCAGACCGATGCCTTCGACCGCAATCAGCTCAACATCGACACGATGCAGCCGAACCTCGCCTACGTGGGCCTTGACGGCGCGCTCTTGGAGATGGTCGAACTCGCGCCCGAGCTGCAGCAGAACTCGATCCGCCATCTTGCGCTGCGGCCCGACGGGCTGGTGGGCTTCTGCATGCAGTGGCAGGGCGAGGCGGGGGCGGCGACGCCGCTTCTGGGGCTGCACCGCCGGGGCGAGGCGCCGGTGCTCTGCGATGCGCCGCTCGAGGATGAGCTGGTGATGAAGGGCTACGCGGGCAGCGTCGCCTTCGCCGGCGAAGGGCGCGAGATCGCCATCACCTCGCCGCGCGGCGGGCGGATGCACCGCTTTTCGGAGACGGGAGATTTTCTCGGGGCGGTGTCGCGCACGGATGTTTGCGGGCTGGCAACCCACGACGGCGGGTACATGGCCAGCGACGGGCTCGGCGGGCTGATCCTGGTGCAGGGCGAGACGCCGAAGCCGCTGCGCCGGGCGGATGTGGCCTGGGACAATCACCTGGTGCGCATCTCGGGATGAATCCGCGCGCCCGATGGCTTTGACCTGGGGTCGGGCGGGGCTGGGCTGGACCGGGCGGGTGCAGCCCAAAATGAAAAAGCGGGCCGCAATGGCCCGCTTTCCGCATCGCTTCGGCGAAGGGCTTACGCCGCCGCTTCGCTCTTTGCGTTCGCCAGGTACTCCAGCAGGTTTTCCGGGCTCGACACGCCGTAGGGATCCTCGCCGTGGTTGTCGCACAGGCCGGGCTCTTCGAACCATGCCTCGACCACGCCGTCGTCGATGATCGCCGCATAGCGCCAGGAGCGCATGCCAAAGCCCAGGTTGTCCTTGTTCACCAGCATGCCGATGCGGCGGGTGAACTCGCCCGAGCCGTCGGGGATCACCTTGACCGCATCGAGGTTCTGCGATTTCGCCCATTGGTTCATCACGAAGCTGTCGTTGACCGACATGCAGTAGATCTCGTCGATGCCCTGCGCGCGGAAGGTCTCGGCGTTCTTTTCGAAGCCCGGCAGCTGGTAGGTCGAGCAGGTCGGGGTGAAGGCGCCCGGCAGCGAGAAGAGGATCACCCGCTTGCCCTTGAAGTAATCCGCCGTGGTCATGTCCTGCCAGCGGAAGGGGTTCGGGCCTTCGAGGGACTCGTCGCGGACGCGGGTACGGAAGGTGACATTGGGCAGTGCAACGCCGGTTCTCATTCTGGTGTCCTTTCAGAAACAATCAAAGTCGGGTCTCTTCCCTTGAGGTGGGGATAGGAGGGCCGAGCGGCGGGCGCAAGCAGAAGCCTGGGGTTGCGGCGCTGGCGGGCCCGGAATGGCCGCGGCCTGCCCGCCGATTGCGCTTTGCGCAGGATCGGCGTAGGGGAGGCGGCGATACGTGCAGTCCCGGCGGCGGGACCGAACCGGGGGCGGGGCTGGAACCTCTCGCGGAAGAGGTCTATCCTCCGGGGCAACCTGACCCACATCGCGGGGGAAACGCTTTGCGAGACCTGAAGATCCCGGCGCAGCGCCATCCGGAGAAGGCGCATCGTCCCGACAATGCCCAGCCCAAGAAACCGGACTGGATTCGCGTCAAGGCGCCCGGCGGCGCGGGCTACAACGAAACCCGCCGCATCATGCGCGAGAACAAGCTCGTCACCGTCTGCGAAGAGGCCGGCTGCCCCAACGTGGGCGAGTGCTGGAGCCAGGGCCACGCGACCATGATGATCATGGGCGATATCTGCACCCGTGGCTGCACCTTCTGCAACATCGCGACCGGCCGTCCCGAGACGCTCGACGTCTTCGAGCCCGGCCGGGTTGCCGACTCGGTTGCCAAACTGGGCCTGAACCACGTGGTGATCACCTCGGTGGACCGCGACGATCTCGACGACGGCGGGGCCGAGCATTTCGCCCAGACCATCCGCGCGATCCGGCACCGCTCGCCCGAGACCACCATCGAAATCCTGACGCCCGACTTCCTCAAGTCCAAGCCCGGCGCGCTGGAGACCGTAGTCGCGGCGCGCCCCGACGTGTTCAACCACAACCTCGAGACCGTGCCCGGCCTCTATCCCACCGTGCGCCCCGGCGCGCGTTACTTCCACTCGCTGCGCCTGCTGCAGCGGGTCAAGGAGATGGACCCGCATATCTTCACCAAGTCCGGCATCATGGTCGGCCTTGGCGAGGAGCGTCAGCAGGTCGTGCAGGTGATGGACGACATGCGCACCGCCGACATCGACTTCCTGACCATCGGCCAATACCTGCAGCCGACGCCAAAGCACCACCGGGTGGACCGCTTCGTCACCCCGGACGAATTCGCCTCCTACGAGAAGGCGGCCTTCGGCAAGGGGTTCCTGATGGTCTCGGCGACGCCGCTGACCCGCTCGAGCTACCACGCCGGCGACGACTTCGCGCGCCTGCGCGCCGCCCGCGAGGCGAAACTCGCCAACGGCTGAAGCGCCGGGCAGCGATTTCGAAAGACAGGGAGGGGCGGGGCCGAAAGGCCGCGCCCCCTTTTCTTTTGCCAGCTCCTTTGGCCTGCCAGCCACAGGGAGGCACCCGATATCCCCTGCAATTCGCTGCGGGACCAATAGACCCGCGAACGTCACAGGCGGTTAATTGGCAGGGGCGCGACTATTATCTTTCGCAGACGAGATCTCTCACGATGGATAGGTCGGTATATCTGTCGTAAAGCGTGATCATATAGCGGACGCTGGACATCGGCGGCTGGTCGCCATGCGACAGCGGATTGCGCGAAAAAGCCCCAAATACCGTCCCGGTCGCGTCGACCACGACAAGCCCGGCGCCTTTCGCGTTCCAGGGACTGTCCGGGCTGTATTTCGAGCCGAAGGGGCCATGGATGTTCCAGAGGCTTTTCGACAGGTGGCGCGAGCCATAGCTGCCCGTCTCGTTGCAAATGGAGTCCGGTTCCTGCGGGGCGCACGTCAGGCAGCCAGCAAATCTGGTCTGCGTGTCCGCGTCAAAAAGCAGGAGGTCGATATCCTTCGCTTCGACGAAGGAGGCCGCAAACATGAACAGGAGCGGCAAAATCTTTAATATGGCCATGCAACAAAACCCGAGGCACAGAAAACACAAACTAGCTTACCATATTAGAATTGAGCCTGACCGAGGGGCTGTCCATATTAATTTGGAGGAATGTGAATTGATATATGGAGTGGCGTAAATTTGCGACGCCGTTCCTGGTATTCAGGTTGCAACTTTTTGTCGCAGGGCGGAATTGGAGCTGCCTCGGAGCCGGTCTCGCGAGGGGCGGTTCGGGCGGGCGAAGGCAGCTGGAAAGCTTCCTGGGTGTAAGTATCCGTAACTGCTACGTAATTCAGATAGATTCCACGCCATTGCAGAAGCGGGAAATGCCGGGAAACAGCGGCAGGGGCCACGTCGCGCAGGACCTTCGGTCAGGCTGACCCGCCGCAAGGTCTTTGCGCTCCGCCACCGCGCGTCCTAGGATCCCGAGGTCACGAGGGGAATGGGTGAGACATGCTGATCCGGGTCGGGGATGATCGCAGCGGGGTCATCGATCTTTTTCTAGCCGGTCTGCTGTCGTCCGTCTCGGGCGCACTGAATGCGGTCGGCTTTCTTATCGCGGGGTCGTTCACCGCGAATATGACCGGCAATATCTCGGCCTTCGCTGATCACCTCGCAAGCGGCGCGGTCCTGCTGGCGCTGTCCTTCCTGGGGCTGGTGGCGGCCTTCATCTTCGGCGCGGGCTTGGCGGCGCTGGCGATCCAGACCGGCGAGGCGCGGGGGCGGCGGGGGATCTATGCGCAGGCCATCGCGGTCGAGGGCATGCTGGTCCTCGCCCTTGGAGCGTTGCTCCTGATCTGGCCCGCCGCGCCGCAGGCGCTGCTGGTCATCGTGCTGAGCTTCGTGATGGGTCTGCAGAACGCGGTGACGACGATGATCTCGCGGTCACGGGTGCGCACGACGCATGTCTCGGGGATGGCGACCGACATCGGCATCGGGCTGGCGGTGCTCTTCACCAATATCGGCGCGCGCTGTGACACGCTGGCGAAGCTGCGGCTGCACAGCCTGACGCTGGCTTGCTTCGCGGGGGGCGGCGTGCTGGGCGCGGTGCTCTTCGGCAGCGTCGGGGCTTGGCTCTTTGCCATCTGTGCCGCGGTGCTCCTGCTGATCTCGGTCCCCGAGGCGCTGCGGGCCCGCCGTGGGTGGGGCTGAACCGCCGCGGCACTTGAGGTTGTATACGAATGTATTCATTTAATTACCTGATATAGAAGGATTAATTCCTTTACATTACCTTGGGGCGCGATAGTGTCGCCGCACCATCCCGGAGCCACAGCAATGCCGCCGATCAAAGACCACCCGCTGCGCTACGAGCTTGCCAACGAGCTTCATGCCCGTCCTTTCCCCTCGCTCGACGTGCCCTGCCGGGCGGTTTATCTTGCGGTCAAACGCCCGCATGATGCCGCCTCGCGCGATCGCGACGAGGACATCGCGCATCTGATCGAGCTGCTCGACCGTCATGGCGCGCAGCATCCGAAGCCCGATGCGCGGCACTACGCCGGGCGGATCGGCAAGGCCGAGATCAAGTGGGAGCTGCACACCGAGTTCGTCACCTACACCGCCTTCCTGCCGGGACTCGGCGACGTGCCCTTCGATCCGCGCGACTTCGGCGTCTTTCCGGAGGACTGGCTCGCGGCGATGCCCGGCGTTCGGATGACCTCGGCGATGATCCGCATCGTCGAGCGTCCGGCCGATCCCGCGCGGATCAAGTCCGACCTCGCCGACTGGTTCGTCACCGACAGCGTCGCGGTGAGTTCCATGCTCGACGATGCGCTGGTGGCGGCGGGGGATTTCCATATCGACCCGGCGGGACACCAGCGCTTCGCCGTCTTCTCCAGCGAGACCACCGGCGCGCAGCGGGTGGGGCGCGTCGTGCAGCGGATCTGCGAGATCGAGGTCTACAAGACCATGGCCATGCTCGGCTTTACCCGGGTCAGCGCGATCCGCACCGATCTGACGCGGATCGACGAAAATCTCACCCGGCTTTCCACCGAGATGACCAGTGGCGCCACCCCCGAGGAAGAGGTGCTGAGGGCCTTGCTCGGGGTCTCGGCAGAACTCGAGACGGTACAGGCGCAAAGTGCCTTCCGTCTTTCGGCCACGGCCGCCTACGAAGCGCTGGTCAACCAGCGTATCTCGGTGCTTCGGGAAGAGCGCTTCGAGGGGCGGCAGACCTTCCGCGAGTTCATGGCGCGGCGCTTTGATCCGGCCATGCGGACCGTCAAGAGCAGCGAGAAGCGGCTGGCAGAGATGTCGGCGCGGGCGATGCGGGCGGGCGAGCTTCTGCGCACCAGCGTCGAGGTCAAGCGCTCGGCGCAAAACCAGGAAATCCTCGCCAGCCTCGACCGCCGCGCCGACCAGCAGCTGCAATTGCAGACCACGGTCGAAGGGCTCTCGGTGGTGGCGATTTCCTATTATGCCGTCTCGCTGGTGGGGTATCTGCTCTACCCGGTTTCCGAGGCGGTGGGGGTCTCGAAAGGCACGCTCACGGCTCTGGCCGTGGTGCCCGTGGCGCTGCTGGTCTGGGCGGGCGTCCGGCGAATCCGCCACTCGGTGCACTAGCGGCGACAGCGACTTTTCCCGCGAGAGGTTGGCACTTGCCCGCGCTTTGGTCTAAAGCGCAGGCAAGACCGACCCGGAGATCATCATGCGCGCCAATATCTTCTGCATCAAATGGGGCACCGCCTTTGGCCCGGAATACGTCAACCGGCTGTATTCCGGCGTGCGCCGCCACATGGACCGCCCGGTGCGTTTCTTCTGCATGACCGAGCACGCCGAGGGGCTGCACCCGGATATCGAAATCATCGACCTGCCGGTGGAACCTTTCGCCGAGCCCATGGCCGCAGCGCTTGCCGTGGCCAACCGACAGGGCGCGATGCGCAAGGTGTCGCTGTTCCGCCCCGGGCTCGTGCCCGACCTCGACGGGCCGGTGCTGGGCTTCGATCTCGATGTCGTGATCACAGGCCCGCTGGGCGAGCTCCACGATCTTGCGCCGGGCACCATCGCCATGCGCCACGACTGGACCGAAAAGCGCAAGGGACGGCCCACCGGCCACGGCTCGGTGTTCCGCTTCGATCCGGCGCGGCACGGGTTTCTCTACGAGGACCTTGCGGCGAACGCCTATGCCGAGGTCGAGAAAGCCCGCGGATCGGAACAGCGCTACACCTCGCACAAGGCGATGGATCGCGGAGTTTTCACATATATTCCGGACCCTTGGGTCGTTTCGTTCAAGTATGACTGCAACCCGTTCCCGGGCAATTGGCTGCATGCGCCGCGCCTCCCCGAGGATGCCCGCGTGGTCTGTTTCCACGGCCATCCCAAGATGTCCGAGGCGCTCGAGGGCTATAACGGAAGCTTCATCCGCCATTCCAAACCCTGCGACTGGCTGCGCGAGCATTGGATCGACCGGGCGCAGGCGGATCTCGGCGCAGACTGGGCCTGAGGGCATTCCGGGTCTAAACCCAGACCGAAATTAACCGTTATGCTTGCCGAGCAAGCCGCCCGCGCGGTATGAGCGGCGTCAACATTGGGAACTTGATAGAGAGGCAGAGCAATGCGTCGCGTTGTGGTTACCGGGCTGGGGCTTGTCACGCCGCTGGCGGATGGGGTCGAGAAAAGCTGGGAACGTATTCTGGACGGGCAATCGGGCGCCGGGCCGATCAAGGGCTTCGACACTGAGGGACTGACCACCACCTACGCCTGCGAAGTGCCGCTGGGCGACGGCTCTGACGGCACCTTCAATGCCGACACATACATGGAGCCGAAGGAACAGCGCAAGGTCGACACCTTCATCCTCTTCGGCATGGCCGCCGCGCAGCAGGCCGTAGAGGATTCCGGCTGGCTGCCGACCGAAAAGGAAGACCAGGAGCGCACCGGCGTTCTGATCGGCTCGGGCATCGGCGGGCTCAACTCGATCGCCAACACCGCCGTCATGATGCAGGAAAAAGGCCCGCGTCGCGTGTCGCCCTTCTTTGTGCCGGGCGCGCTGATCAACCTGATCTCGGGTCAGGTTTCGATCAAATACGGCTTCAAGGGACCGAACCACTCGGTGGTCACCGCCTGCTCGACCGGCGCGCATGCCATCGGCGACGCGATGCGCCTCATCAAGTACGGCGATGCCGACGTGATGGTCGCGGGCGGCGCCGAGGCGGCGATCTGCAAGATCGGCATCGCCGGCTTCAACGCCTGCAAGGCGCTGTCGACCAAGCGTGCCGACGATCCGACCAAGGCCAGCCGTCCCTATGACGCCGACCGTGACGGCTTTGTCATGGGCGAGGGCGCGGGCATCGTGGTTCTGGAAGAATACGAGCACGCCAAGGCACGCGGCGCGAAGATCTACGCCGAGGTGATCGGCTACGGCCTTTCGGGCGACGCCTACCACATCACCGCCCCGTCCGAGGACGGCGACGGCGCCCTGCGCTCGATGAGCGCGGCGCTGAAGTCGGCGAGCCTCGAGCCGGGCCAGATCGACTACATCAACGCCCATGGCACCTCGACCATGGCCGACACCATCGAACTCGGCGCGGTCGAAAAGCTGCTCGGCGATCACGCCGGCAATGTCACCATGTCGTCGACCAAGTCGGCCACCGGCCACCTGCTCGGCGCCGCCGGCGCCATCGAGGCGATCTTCTCGATCCTCGCGATCCGCGATCAGGTCGCGCCGCCGACCATCAACCTCGACAACCCGGCGGTCGAGACGCCGATCGACCTCGCGCCCAATGCCAAGCGCGCGCGCAAGATTGACTATGCGCTCTCCAACAGCTTCGGTTTTGGCGGCACCAATGCGAGCGTGATCTTCGGGAAGGTCAGCTGAGATGTGGCGCAACATCGCCTCCAACGCGATGACCTTCCTGGTCGTGCTTGTCTTCCTCGCCGGGGGTTTTCTGCTCTGGGCGCAGAACGAGTACAGCGCGGAAGGGCCGCTGGCGCAGCCCATCTGCCTGCAGGTGCAGCGCGGCTCTAACTTTGGCCGCGTCTCGCGTGATCTCGCAGAGCAGGGGGCGGTCAGTTCGGACATGCTGTTCCGGCTCGGCGCGGATTATACCGACAAGACCGGTGCGCTGAAGGCGGGCTCCTATCTGGTGCCCGAGCGCGCCTCGATGTCGCAGATCACCGAGATCGTCACCAAGGGCGGCGCTTCGACCTGTGGCACCGAAGTGGTCTACCGCATCGGCGTGAACAGCGCCGAGGTGCAGGTGCGCGAGCTTGACCCCGAGACCGGGCGCTACGTCGAGCGGATCGAGTTCGATCCGGCCAGCGAGGAGCCGCGTCCCGAGGGCTACGATGAGGTCAAATCCGAGGTCGGCACGCGCTTCCGCGTGGCGCTGGCCGAGGGGGTGACGAGCTGGAAGGTGGTCGAGGAACTGGGCCTGATCGACATCCTCGAGGGCGAGGCCGGCGACCGGCCCGCCGAGGGCTCTCTGGCGCCCGACAGCTACGAGATCAGCCCCGGTGACACGCGCGCCGACCTGATTGCCCGGATGACCCAAGCGCAGGAGGCGATCCTCGCGCAGGCCTGGGCCAACCGTGCCGAGGGCGTGCCCTATGCCAGCCCCGAAGAGGCGCTGGTCATGGCCTCCATCGTCGAGAAGGAAACCGGCGTCGCCGACGAGCGTCCGATGGTGGCCTCGGTCTTCGTCAACCGGATCGAGCGCGGCATGCGCCTGCAGACGGACCCGACGGTGATCTACGGGCTGACCAATGGTGAGGGTGTGCTGGGCCGCGGGCTGCGGCAGTCAGAGCTGCGCAAGCAGACGCCCTACAACACCTACGTCATCGACGGGCTGCCGCCGACCCCGATCGCCAACCCGGGCCGCGCCAGCATCGAGGCGGCGCTGAACCCGGCGCAGTCGGAGTATCTCTACTTCGTGGCGGACGGATCGGGCGGCCATGCCTTCGCGACGACGCTGGACGAGCACAACCGCAACGTCGCCAACTGGCGCAAGATCGAGGCGGAGAAGGCCGAGGGCAACTGAGGCCTGATCGGCGGAAACAGAAAAGGCCGGGCGCATTGCCCGGCCTTTTTCGTTCTGGGATCGCGCTCTGCTGAGCCGTGCGGCTCGAAGCCTCAGCCCTTCAGCACGCGTGCCAATGCGCAGAACTGCTCGAGCGAGACCTGCTCGGCGCGCTCGGTGGGCTCGATGCCCGCCGCCAGCAGTTTCTCCTCGATGTCCGGCGCCAGTCCCTTGAGCGCGGCGCGCAGCATCTTGCGGCGCTGGTTGAAGGCCATGGCGACGACCCGCTCCAGCGTCTTGGCGTCGGCGGGGTAGCGCGGCTCGGGCAGGGCCTTGAGATGCACCACGGCCGAAGAGACCTTGGGCGGCGGGGTGAAGGCCGAGGGCGGCAGGCTGATCACGATGCGGGCCTCGCAGCGCCATTGCGCCAGCAGCGCCAGACGCCCATAGGCCTTGGAGCCGGGCTGCGCCACGATGCGTTCGGCGACCTCGCGCTGGAACATCAGCGTCAGCGTCGACCAGAAGGGCGGCCAGTCGGTCGGGGTCAGCCAGCGCACCAGAAGCTCGGTGCCGACGTTGTACGGCAGGTTGGCGCAGATCGCGATCGGCGGGGTCAGCTTCTCGAGCGGGTCGACCTGCAGCGCATCGCCGTTGATCACCTCGAGCCGGCCCTCGTAGTGCCGCGCGATTTCGTCGAGCGCCGGCAGGCAGCGCGCGTCCTTCTCGACCGCGAGCACCCGGCGCGCGCCCTCGGCAAGCAGCCCGCGCGTGAGGCCGCCGGGGCCGGGGCCAACCTCGAGCACGTCCATGCCCGACAGATCCCCCGCCGCCCGTGCAATTTTGGCAGTCAGGTTGAGGTCGAGCAGGAAGTTCTGGCCCAGCGATTTCTTGGCGCTGAGCTGATGCGTCGCGATCACCTCGCGCAGCGGAGGAAGGCCGTCGATCCCGCTCATGCTGTCATCTTTCCTTGAATACTTCGGGGTGGGCCCCAGAGCGAGGGGCAGAGCCCCTCTATACCCTTACCCCTGCGCCGCGCCAGCCGAAAGCTCGGCGGCCATGCGCAGCGCCGCCAGCGTCGAGGAGGGGTTGGCGCGCCCTTTGCCCGCGATGTCGAAGGCGGTGCCATGGTCGGGCGACGTGCGCACGAAGGGCAGACCGAGGGTGACGTTGACCCCCTCGTCGAAGCCCAGCGTCTTGACCGGGATCAGCGCCTGGTCGTGGTACATGCAGACCGCCACGTCGTAGCGGGCGCGGGCCGCGGCGTGGAACATCGTGTCGGCGGGCAGCGGGCCGAGAAGGTCCATGCCTTCGGTGCGCAACCGTTCGAGAAGCGGCGCGATCATCTCGATTTCCTGCCGTCCCATGCGTCCGCCTTCGCCGGCGTGCGGGTTGAGACCGGCGACCGCGATGCGCGGGTGGGCGACGCCGAAGCCCGCCATGGCATCATGGGTGATCCTCAGTCGCGCCTCGAGCAGCGCCGCGTCGAGCGCCTGCGGCACGTCCTCGAGGGCGATGTGGATGGTGGCGGGAACAACCTTCAGCTGGGGGCAGGCGAGCATCATCACGACCAGGGGCACGTTCCCGAGATGGGCGAGGAACTCGGTGTGGCCGGGGAAGGCAAAGCCGCAGCCCTCGGCCAGCGCCTGCTTGGAGATCGGCAGGGTGCAGAGTGCCGCGGCCTCGCCGGACTGGCAGAGCTGCACGCCGCGCTCGATCGAGGCCACGACGCTCGCGGCCTGCGCCGCTTGCGGCACGCCCGGCACGCGGGGGCCGGGGAACTCCTGCGCCAGAACCGGCAGCCCGCGGGTCGCGGCGTCGGCGGCCTCGGAGGGATGCTCGATCCGCACGTGCGGGACGGTGCCGGGCAGGTGACGCGGCTCGCCGATCCAGAAGAAGGGCAGCGAAGCGCCAAGCTCTGCCCAGCAGGCCTCGGCCAATTCAGGGCCAATGCCCGCGGGCTCGCCGCAGGAGAGCGCGATCGGCAGGGCCCGGGCCGCGCTCATTTCTCCACGATATGGGCGTTGGCGCGCAGCTGCGACAGGTAGGCCTCGGCCATCTGGTTGAGGCGCTGGTTGCGCAGCCCGATGGTCACCTGCTGGCGATCGGCATCGGCGGTGACCGTCGGGGTGCGGTTGCACAGCATGAGCACCATCAGCGTCTGGCCGTTCGAGCGGCTGAGCGCGGTCGAGATCTCGCCCGGGTCGAGCTTCGAGAGCTCATAGGCGACGTCGGTGGGCAGCTCGGAGGGCGGCAGCGACTGGCGCTGCAGCACCTCGGCGGGTTGGCCCTTGGCAAAGGCGTAGAGATCGTCGCAGCGGTCGACCTTGCTGGCCAGCACGCGGGCCTTGGCCAGCGTCTCGGGGGTGCGGCCGCCGGCCATGTAGTAGGTGGCATAATCGACCGAGGCGATCTCGGGTGCGGTGTAGCCCGACTCTTCGAGCTGGCGCATCTGGAAGAGCGCCACGGCGCCCTGGATCGGGATCGGCGCGGTGACCTCGCCTGGCGAGAGACCGATCACCAGCGGCCGCAGCACCGGCGGCAACGCCGAGAGATCCTGCCAGGGCAGGCGGCCACCCTCGCCGCGGGTGGCGGTGGCGGAATACTCGCGCGCCGCGGCGGAGAACTCGGCGGTGGAGCGGTAGCGCGAGATGCGCTCGGCGAGGCTCTGCACCTGCGCTTCGGTGCCCGGACGGATCGGGATGATGATCTCGGAAAGCAGCACGCGCACGTTGGAACCGGTGGCGCTGCCGGAGAGGGCGCGGTCGACCTCCTCGTCGCTGACGGTGGTGCGGGACTGGAAGCGCAGCTGGACCAGCTGGCGCCAGGAGAGGCCGGCCGTCACGAAGTCGCGGAAGGTCTGCTCGTCGACGCCATTCTGGCCGAGCACGCCGACGAACTGCTCGAGGCTGAGATTGCCGCGCTGCGCGAATTCCGCCATGCCGTCGGTGACTTCCTCTGCCGACGGATCGATGCCCGCATCCTTTGCGGCCTGCAGGCGCAGGCGGTCGTCCACCAGCTGCTTACGGGCGAGCTTCATCGGATCAGAGCCGGAATTCAACACTTCGATCATCCGCGCGCGCTGCTGGATCTCGTAATTGGTGATCACCATCTCGTCGACAAGGATCGCAGGCGAGAAGAGCCCCTGCGCAAGCAGGGCTGCCGGGGCGAGCGCCAGGCCTGCGGCACAGGCGACGGCGCGGAGGAAACGGGAGGGGATCACTTGCATGTGCGTCGATACTCCTTGGCGCTTTCCGAGGTGCCGAAGCCAGTCAGCGCCACGGAGAGGCCGTAATCGGTGGACGGTTCCAGGTTGGTCGAGGACGCGTATTTGCGCGTCACCGAGAAGTCGACCTGGACGCATTCATTGCGGTATTGCAGGCCCATGCCCGCGCGGTCAAGCCGTTGATCGGCAAGGTCGTAGCGCCATTCCGCCGAGCCGGTCCAATTGGTGGCGAAACGGTAGCTGCCTTCGAGCGACCATTCCGACTGGGTCTCGTCGCGTTCCTCGGCGGCGTCCTGCACCAGGAAGAGGTAGGAGGCGCCGAGATCGATCCAGTCGTTGGACCAGTCGACCCGCGCTTCTGCCTTGCTGAGATCGCTGATCCCGGCGAGCAGTCCGCGCGCCGAGATGGTCAGCCCGGTGTCATTGCTGAAGCCGGCGGCGACGAGCCAATCCGACAGCTGGCTGTCGAGACCGGAGGACTGGCTGAAGTCCGGGTCTGCCTCGTCCTGCCAGACCCGGCCCAGGGTCATCCCGGCGCGCCAGCCCTCGGGCGCCTCGTGCAGCCAGCGCAGGCCGGTGGCAAGGGTCTGGCCGTGCTCGCGCCGGTCGGCGGCAGGGAAGCGCGAAAGCGCCAGAAGATTGGCCTCGTCGAATTCGACGCGGGTGCTCTCGTCGGCGACGATGTTGACCCGCGTGCCGCCCACCAGCCCGTATTGCATCACCGGCTCGAGCAGCGTGTGCCCGCCGCCCGCGTCGTGGCGGACCAGCGGCCAGCGCAGCTCAAGCGCGGTGCCGCCCATGGCGCGCGACACATCGCTGTCCGAGCTGCTGTCCTGCCGGTAGGCGTAGCGGTCGAACCACAGCTCGGTGGTCAGCCCGAAGCGCAGCCCGCCGTCGAGCGTCCAGCGCCGGCGCCAACTGGCCTCGGCGGTGAGCCGGGCCACGTCGCGCCCGTCGATGTCCCTGGAAGAGGTGCGGTAGTGCCCGTGCACCTCGGTGCCGAGCCGCAGCTCTCCGCCGAGCCGTCCGCCGGGGAAGAAGCGCCTCTCGTAGGTGCTGTCAAAGATCCACGACGGCAGCAGCGCATCCTTTTCCGAGGCGCGCAGCGACTGGTAATGCGACAGCCCGAGCCGCAGCAGGTCGTCCGAGCGCGCCCGCGAAATCTCGATCGTGCTGTCGAGACGGTCGAGGTCGTCGTAGTCGTAATCGTTGAGATAGGCCTCGTCGCTGACCATCTTGAGGTCGAAGTCGAGCTGGAACTCGTTGCGCAGGCCGAAATTGCCCTCGGCGAAGAGGTAGCCGCGGGTCTCGTCGGTGGTCAGCGTGTCGCGGGTCAGCGCGCCGTTGAGCTCGACATCGCCATTGACGAAGGCGCGGCGGTAGCGCGTCTCGAGCGTCTTGGTGACCGGCGAGACATAGGGGGTGAGCGTGACGTCCTGATGATCGCCGATCGGGATGAAATAGGGGACCTTCACGCCGAAGCCGAGCAGGGTGGTCGTGCGGTACGAAGGAACCAGGAAGCCGCGGGTCCGTTCGAGCGTGGGGTCGGGCAGGCGCAGGCTCGGGACCCAGAGGATCGGCACGTCGAGCACCCGCAGCTGCGCGCCCTCGAAGTAGATCTGCTGCGCCTCCTGATCGTGCACCACGCGGTCGGCGCGGATCGACCACAGCGGGACCTCGTCGGCGCCGCAGACCTGG
This sequence comes from Salipiger sp. PrR003, assembly GCF_010500785.1. Taxonomy (NCBI): domain Bacteria; kingdom Pseudomonadati; phylum Pseudomonadota; class Alphaproteobacteria; order Rhodobacterales; family Roseobacteraceae; genus Salipiger; species Salipiger sp. PrR003. The sequence continues at coordinate 228,064 of NZ_JAAGOV010000054.1, read as the reverse complement.
CAGGAGCTGACCGCGACGCGGCTGAGCTGGGTGAAGCGTCCCTCGGCCCGGCGCGCCTCGACAGCGGCGAGCTGGAGCTGCTCTTCCATGACCATGCGCGCCCCGGTGAGGATGCCGTCGCGCAGGCCCTCCTCCAGCTCTGCGCTTTCGGCCAGCAGCAAATTGCCCGAGGCGTCGGTGATCCGCACGGGCCCCTCGATCTGCAGGGTTCCGGCCTTCTGGTCGTAGACGATCCGGCTTGCCGCCAGCCGTGTGCCATCTTGCAGCGCCTCGACGTTGCCCTGAGCGATCAGTCGGTTGCCATCCTCGACGTAGACCTCGTCGGCGACGAGGATCGCCGGGCCCTGGCCCTCTGCGGGGGCGGTCGTGGTGCTGGTCTGGGCGCGCAGCGGAAGGGGCAGCGCGGCGCTGAGTGGCAGGCTCAGGGCCAAGGCCGCCGCGAGCAGTCGGGTCTGGGGGGTCATCCTTCCTCCATCTGGAGCACCAGCCCGAGGGCCAGCAGAAGCGCGGCGACGGGCGGCACCCACGCGGCGAGCATCGGGTTGAGCTGGCCATTCTCACCGAGGATCTGCGCGAAGTTCCGCACGTAGTAAAGCCCGAAGCCGAGCATCACCGCAGCAAGCACCGACAGGCCGGTGTTGGCCAGCCGCGCCGGGCGCATGGTGAAGCCCGCGGCGACGAGCACCATCGCCACGAGGAAGATCGGCTGGGCCAGCTCGGACTGAAGCCAGACGATGTGGCGGCGGGCCGAGAAGCCGGCCTCTTCCAGCCCGCGGATGAAGGCTGGCAGCTCCCAGATGGGGATCGCCGAGGGCTGGCCGAAACGGTCGCGGATCCCGTCCTGCGTCAGGTTCGAGGGCAGGCGCATCTCGTCGAAGGTTTGGGCGGATCGCTCGGGGTTGCCGACATCGCCCAGCGGCCAGACCTTGGCTTTTGTCAGCACCCAGTCTCCGGCCTCGAGCTCGGCGCGCTCGGCGATGATCCGCTGCTCAGGACCGCCTCCGGGGGCGTAGCTGACGAAGCTCACGTCGAAGAGCACCGTGGCATCGGGGTTGGTGCGGCTGGCACGGATGACGGTCTGCGCGCCGTCGGCTCCCTGCCGCAGCCAGAGCCCCTCGGCACCGATCGACAGCACCGAGCCGCCGTCGCTGTCCCATTCCTGTTCGAGATCGGCCGCGCGCTTCGAGGTGGCGGCCACGATCGGGTTGAGCATGCCCACCGCGAGCCCAGCGATCACCAGCGCCACGCCCACCGGCCCCATCAGCGCGGCAAGACCCGAGCGGCCCGCGGCGCGGCTGACCACCAGTTCGGAGCTGCGCGCCAGCGAGATGCACATGGAAATGGCGGCAAGGATCGTCACCAGCGGCAGGATCGAATAGGTGCCGCCAGGCAGGTTCAGAAGGGTCATGTGAACGACCTGCCCGAAGCTCACCTCATCGCCGAACTTGCGCAGCTGCTCGACCAGATCGACGAGGAAGAAGAACAGCGCGAAGATCAGCGCGATGGCGAGGAAGAACCGCAGGAAACGCCGGGCGAAGTAGAAATGCAGGATCATGCCGCGGCTCCGGGAGCGGGGGATTTGCGCGCGGCCCGGCCCGGGCGGCGCATGCGCGAGGCCTGCCAGAGCATGGCGCCGGTGATCGCGAAGCCGGTGAGGCTGGGCAGGTAGATCAGCGGCCAGAGCGCGCCATTGGCCCGCACGGGCGTCGAGACCGAGCTTTCGATGATCTTGATCAGCACCAGCAGGAAGATGGCCCCGATGATCTGCCGGGTGACCCCGAAGCGCGAGAAGCTGCCGGTCATCAGCGCGGCATAGCCGATCAGCGCGGCCACGACGCAGAGCAGCGGCTGCTCGAAGCGCATGTGCGCCTCCTCGAGCACTTCGCCGACCGAGTCGTTGACCTCGATGGCCACCGCCTCGGTGTCGGTCAGCAGCTCGAGCGTGCCGATCTGCCGGGCGCGGCGGCCGGGACGGCGGTCGGGGGTGATCAGGCTGGAGATATCGTAGGTCAGATCCTCGAAGGTCGTGGTCGACAGCGCCTTGTCCGAACGCCTCAGGGTCTGGGCGGTGCCCTCGACCATGGTCAGCATCGTGGTGTCGGACTCGCTGCGCACGATGTAGGCGGTGCGGGCGGTGTAGATCACCTCGCGGTCCTTCAGACGGCGATCCGACAGGAAGACGTCGCGCAGCTCGCCTTCGGGCGAGATCTCGCGGATGTAGAAGGTCACGCCCTTGGCCGGGTGCAGGAAGGTGCCCTCGTGCAGCAGCCGGGCCGAGACCGAGCCCGAGATCTCCGCCTCGCGCTCGCGCAGCTGGCCGTAAGAAAGTGGCACCAGAACATGCGCAAGCACCGCCATCATTGCGCCGATTATCAGTCCGAAGACCAGCACCGGCCGGGCCAGCCGCCAGGGCGAGTAGCCGGTGGCCTGCACCACGGTCAGCTCCGAATCGTTGCTCGAGCGGTTGATAACGTAGACCGAGGCGGCAAAGGCCGCGATGGGCAGCACGATGGCGATCACCGCCGGCAGGCTGAGCAGGGTGAATTCGATGAAAATGCCGCCGGAATGGCCATCGGCGATCAGGTCGCCGAACAGGTTCACTGCGCGGTTCACCCAGTAAACCATCACCAGCACCAGCGAGAAAAACCCGAACAGGACCATGAGCTGCGACAGCATGTATCTGTCGAATCTCTGCACTTCACTTCCCCCGGTTTTCCGTTGGCGACGACCCTAGACGATCGCTCTTCGCGGGAAAAGGTGCCTCTGGTCAAGCCGATTGCGGCGCTCTAGGAGTCTTGGACCGGACACAATGACGACAGACAAGCAGGGAAGGCGGGCGAATGACCCAGTTGCGCACATTCGAATTTTCGGCGGTGGACCTCGACGGGCTGGCGGAGCGGCAGGGCAGGATCGCGCTGCTGGTCAATGCCGAAGGCCGGATGAGCCCCGGTGCGCGCCGGCTGAACCGCCTGACCAAGGGGGCGCTGGCGCGGCTGCTCGAAGCGGAGCGTTGGGAAAAGGCCAAGGCGGGCGAGGTGATCTCGCTGGCCTATCCGGCCGGGCTCGCCGCCGAGGCGCTGGACGTGGTGAAGCTCGAGCGCCGTCCCTCTGTTGCCGAGGCGCGCAAGGCGGGCGCGGCATTGGCCTCGGCCGCAGGCGGCAAGGCGCTGACCCTGGTCGGCGAGAGCACCGCGCGGCTGGAGCATCTGGCGCTCGCGTTGGCGCTGCGCGGCCATGCGGTGGTCAATCACAAGTCCGAGAGCGCCGAGGCGCCCGAGCCCGCTACCATCCTCTGTGCCAAGCCCGAAGAGACCGGCAAGGCCGCGGCCTCGCTGCTGGCGGTGGCCGAGGGCGTCGCCTTTACCCGGGATCTCGTGAGCGAGCCGGCCAACGTGCTGACCACCGAGGAATTTGCCGCGCGGCTCGAGGCGCTCACCGAGCTCGGTGTCGAGGTCGAGGTTCTCGAAGAGGAGCGCATGGCCGAGCTTGGCATGAACGCGCTGCTGGCCGTGGGGCAGGGCTCTGCCGCGCCGTCGAAGATGGTGGTGATGCGCTGGAAGGGTGCCGAGGGCGATCCACTGGCGCTGGTCGGCAAGGGCGTCGTCTTTGACACCGGCGGCATCTCGCTGAAGCCGGGGCCGGGCATGGAAGACATGACCATGGACATGGGCGGCGCGGGCACCGTGGCAGGCGTGATGAAGGCGCTGGCCCTGCGCAAGGCCTCGGCGCACGTCGTTGGCCTCGTCGGCCTCGTCGAGAACATGCCTTCGGGCACCGCGATGCGCCCCGGCGACATCGTGACGTCGATGAAGGGCGACACGATCGAGATCCTCAACACCGACGCCGAGGGCCGGCTCGTGCTCTGCGACGTGCTGTGGTACGCGCAGGAACACGTGAAGCCCGCCGCGATGGTCGATCTGGCGACCCTCACCGGCGCCTGCATCGTCGCGCTTGGCCATGAGAACGCTGCGGTGTTTTCCAACGAGGAGGGCTTCGCCGAGGACTTCCTCAAGGCCGCCAAGACCGAGGGCGAGGGCGCTTGGCGCATGCCGCTGGGCCAGGCCTATGACGACATGCTCAAGTCGCCGCTGGCGGACATGAAGAACATCGGCGGGCGGCCCGCGGGCTCGATCACCGCGGCGCAGTTTCTCAAGCGGTTCGTCAGGGATGACATGCCGTGGATCCACCTCGATATCGCCGGGGTGGCCAAGTTGAAGTCCGCCTCGCTGCTGGCGCCTGCCGGGGCGACCGGCTGGGGCGTGTTGTCGCTGGACCGGATGATCCGCGACCGCTTCGAGCGCAAGGACGGCTGAGCCAGGCCCGCCGCCGCCCCGGGCGCCCCGCGCCCGGGTGCGAAACATTGATCCGATGACAGGAGGCTGGCGCGCATGGGTGTCGCGATGTTCTACCACCTGACCCAGAGACCGGTCGAAGAGACCCTGTCGATGCTGCTGGAAAAATCGCTGGCGGCGGGCTGGCGCGTGGCGGTGCGCGGCGGCGATCCGCAGCGGCTCGACTGGCTCGACGAACGGCTCTGGCTGGGCCGGGACGGCAGCTTCCTGCCGCATGGCCGCGCCGGTGGTCCGCATGACGCGCTGCAGCCCGTGCTGCTGACCGATCGCGCCGAGACGCCCAACGGCGCGTCCTGCCTGATGTCGGTGGACGGGGCGGCGGTCTCGCCCGAGGAGGTGAGCGCAATGGAGCGGGTTTGCGTCCTCTTCGACGGCATGGACCCGCGGGCGCTTGATGTGGCGCGCGGGCAGTGGCGGGCGCTCACCGGCGCCGGAGTGACCGCACAATATTGGTCCGAGGAAAGCGGACGCTGGGAAAAGAAAGCCGAGTCCTGAAAGTTTGGCTGTCACGAAATCATCACGCATTTGGCGTGATGGCAAATGTGTGACTCGCCTTTAGGGTGATCCTATTTGACATATGCGCTAATTTCCGCCCATTCTGCCAATTGAGAGGCAGGATTGCAGTCTCCGGAAAAATGGCAAAAAAATAGAAAATTTCTTGAAAAATATGACAGCACTGTCGCCCCGCTTACACAGATCGGCGAGAATCCTCCTAAACCGTGATTGCACGCCCGACCGCTTCGAGTTGTATCCTAGGGCTTGGTCGTGTCTTACACGGTGTTTTCCGTGTGAGGGTGAGGGTTACCAAGTAACGGCCATTCCAGAGTCGTCCTCCGCCGCACCCCATGGATCGGAACGTTCCGGTTCGGGATACGGCAGACGCGGCTCTGGAATGGCCATTTCCCGTTTTCATCCCGCGCGGCGGATGTTTTCGCCGATGAGCCGACGGATTTCCGCCGACGCGCCCGTCCGTGCCGGTGCTCGCGACAGATTTATGTGTTTTGCCCTTGCGTCACTTGACCAAGCGGCTATCGGACTGACTTCATGACAACTCCTATCGAATACGGGCCTTTGCTCGACTGCCCGCTGTTTGACGGCCTCAGCCGAGAGCAGAAAGAAACCCTTCTTTCCGAGTGCACCCTGCAGCGCTTCGACGCGCCGACCGATATCCTGCGGCAGGGAGAAACGACGCCGGTCATGTACCTGATCCTGAAGGGCCGGGTGGAGGTGATCTACCTCGACAAGCAGGGCAATGCCGCGGTGCTGCATGTCGCCGGACCAGGCGAGGTGCTCGGCGAGGTCGAGGGCCTGTCGGGTACCCCCTGCTCGTCGAGCTGCCGGACCCTGCCGGAAGCGATGGTGCTGGCTTGCTCCTTCGAGCTGCTGCTCAAGCACATTCCGCCGGCGCTGTTGCTGCGCAATTCCGCCGCGATCATGCAGACCCGGCTGACCCGCGACAACGAGCTTCGGGCCATCGCGCAGTTCTTCTCGGTCGAGGAGCGGCTGCGCATGTACTTGCACCAGTTCACGACCGAGGCCCACCGCGAGGCCCGGCTGAGCCAGTCCTACCTCGCCTCGATGGTGGGCTGCTCGCGACAGACGATCAACAAGCTGCTGGGCGACCTGCGGCGCGACGGGGTCATCGAGATCCGTCGCGGCGCCATCGCGGTGCTCGACCGCGAGCGGCTGAAGATCGAGGTCTGACGCTCAGCGCCGCTCCAGCACCATCTTGCCACCCGCGATCTCGAGCCGGTCAAAGCGCTGCAGGTAGCTCATGCCGAGCAGCGAGTTGTCCATCTCTCCGCCGTTGACGAAGGCAGGCAGGTTGCGGTCCTCGAAGCTTCCAAGGGTGACGGTACCGAGCCGGACCGGCGCGGTCTCGACCGCGCCGTTCGCGGTGCGGGCGCTGGAGTGGAAGGCAAGGTCCGCGGTGGCGATGCCGATGCGCGCGGCGTCCTGCCGGGTCAGCACCACGCCGGTGGCGCCCGTGTCGACCACGAAACGCACCGGCGTGTCATTGATCTGAAGCGTCAGGTAGTAGTGCCCGTCGGACGCTCGCGGCAGCTCGATCCGGCCCGTCTCGGCAAAGACCGATTGCTGCGGGCTCACCGTGTGGCGGATGTCGTCCCAGAGGCCGAAGGCCGCGATCACCCCGAGGAAGATCAGCCCCCAAGCCGCCAGTTGCTGCAGCTTCTGCATCAGCCGGCCGCGCTGCTGTACGAACATCCACAGGACCAGCGCCGCCAGAAGCAGCCCGAGGTATCCCAGCCGGCCGATTTCGAATTCAGACAAATGCGCGCCCCCCATGCTTGGGACCAATGTAGGGGCTGCGCTCGCGCTCTGCGAGTCTCAGCCGAAAACGCCCGACCAGTCTATGCCGCGGATGCCGTCGATGACGAATTGCACCGCGAGCGCCGCCAACAGCATGCCGAAGAGCCGGGTGACGACGACGATCCCCACGTGGCCCAGAGCGCGCTCGATGGGACCAGCGACAAAGAAACAGGCGAGGGTCATCAGCAGCACGATCACCAGCACGCCGAGGATCATCGCGGTCTCGAGCGGACCGGGTGAATGTCCGACCAGCAGGATGATCGTGGCGATGGCACCGGGGCCGGCGATCAGCGGGATGGCGATGGGGAAGATCGACGGATCGGGCATGACCTCGTCCTCGACCTTGTCTTCGCGCCGCTTGGTGCGGCGCTCGAAGAGCATGTCGAGTGCGGTGATGAACAGCAGCAGCCCGCCCGAGATACGGAAGGCCGACATCGAAATGCCGATGAATCCGAGCACCGCCTCGCCGAAGAACGCGAAGAGCATGAGGATCGCCAGCGCGGTGATGCAGGCCCGGATCCCGACCGCGCGCCGATGCGCGGCATCGGCGCCCTGGGTCAGCGCGATGAAGACCGGGGTCAGCCCGATGGGGTCGATCACCACGAAAAGCGTGGCGAAGGCGCTGATGATCAAGGCCATGTCCATGGCAAATGGCTAGGGCCTCGCGCGGGCGCTGTCCAGAAAAAGCCTGCCGGCTCAGCCGGCTTCCGCCGTTTCGAGCTTCTCCATTGCCGCTTCCCAGAGCGCCTCGGCGCGGCGCAGCCCGTCCATGACTTCGGCGTACTTGCGGTTCCAGGTCTCCAGCTCGCCCGCACGGGTTGCCTCGTAGAGCTCGGGGTTGGCGAGCTTGGACGCAAGCTTCTCGCGCATCTCCTCGATCTTGGCGACGCGCTCTTCGCACTTGCGCGCCTCCGAGCGCAGCGCAAGGACCTCGTCGCGGCTGGCGCGCTTCGGCTTCGGCGCGGCCTTTTCGGCCTTGGCGGGCTTTGCCGGCTTGTCCTGCGTCAGCAGCATCTTGCGGTAGGCCTCGAGGTCTTCCTCGTAGGGGGTCACCGTGCCGTCCTTGACCAGCCACAGACGGTCGGCAACCAGCCCCAGCAGGTGCATGTCGTGCGAGACGAGGATCACCGCGCCGGAATAGGCGGTCAGCGCCTCGACCAGTGCCTCGCGGCTTTCGATGTCGAGGTGGTTGGTCGGCTCGTCGAGGATCAGCATGTGCGGCGCATCGAGCGTTGCCAGCAGCAGCGACAGGCGGGCCTTCTGCCCGCCCGAAAGCCGCCCGACCTCGGTCTCGGCCTGGTTGGCACCTAGGCCGAAGCCCGCCAGCTGCGCGCGCAGCTTCGAGGGGGCACTGTCGGGACGCTCGCGCTGTAGGTGCTGCAGGGGCGTCTCGTCAAGGTGCAACTCGTCGACCTGGTGCTGGGCGAAATAGCCGATGCGCAATTTCGAACTGGACGTCATCTTGCCGTCCATCAGCGCCAGACGCCCGGAAAAGAGCTTCGACAGTGTCGACTTGCCCTGGCCGTTGCGGCCGAGCAGCGCGATGCGGTCGTCCTGGTCGATGCGCAGCGAGAGCTTGCGCAGCACCACCTTGTCGCCATAGCCGGTGGAGGCATTCTCCAGCGCCAGGATCGGCGGCGAGAGTTCGTCGGGCTGCGGGAAGGTGAAGACGCGCTTGGCGGCCTCCTCGGGCGGGGTGATCCGCTCCATCTTCTCGAGCATCTTCACGCGTGCCTGCGCCTGCCGGGCCTTGGAGGCCTTGGCGCGGAAGCGGTCGACGAAGCTCTGCAGGTGGGCGCGGCGCTCGTCCTGCTTCTTGGCCGCTGCCGCGAGCACGGCGCGGCGTTCTGCGCGGGTGCGCGCGAAGGTGTCGTAATTGCCCTGGTAGAGCACCAGCTTGCGCTCCTCGAGGTGGAGGATCGCCCCCACCGCGCGGTTGAGCAGGCCGCGGTCGTGGCTGATGACGATGACCGTGTGCGGGTAGCTCTGCAGGTAGCTCTCGAGCCAGAGCGCCCCTTCGAGGTCGAGGTAGTTGGTCGGCTCGTCGAGGAGCAGCAGGTCGGGCTCGGCAAAGAGAACGCCGGCGAGCGCGACGCGCATCCGCCAGCCGCCCGAGAAGTCCGAGCAGGGGCGTTGCTGCGCCGCCTCGTCGAAGCCGAGGCCCTTGAGGATCGTCGCGGCGCGCGCCTCGGCGGACCAGGCGTCGATGTCCGCGAGACGGGTCTGGATGTCGGCGATGCGGTGGGGGTCGGTGGCGGTCTCGGCCTCGGCCATCAGCGAGGCGCGCTCGAGATCGCAGGCCAGCACGGTCTCGATCAGGGAGACATCCGAGGCAGGCGCCTCCTGCGCCACGCCGCCGATCTTGGCGCGGGCGGGCAGCTCGATCTCGCCGCCATCGAGCGTGAGCTCACCGCGGATGAGCCGGAAGAGCGTGGTCTTGCCCGCGCCGTTGGGACCGACGAGGCCAACCTTGTGGCCCGCGGGAATCACGGCGGAGGCCTCCTCGAGCAGAGGGCGGCCTTCGACGGAATAGGAGATGTCTCGAATACTCAGCATGGCGCCGCCATAGCAGAGCCTTCGGGCGGGCAACATCCCCCTTCGTGCATATCGCGCTTACCCGGCGGTTCTGCCGACGCCGAGGGCGCGATGTGCGTATTTGGAAAGGGAAGAAGGGTGGCACTGCCCAGCGTCTTGTCTTTCCAAAATGCGCCGGGGTGAATTGGCCGTGGGCCAAGAGGGGCAGAGCCCCTTTCTGCCTGTGGACGAGGCAGCGGGGGCCACGGGGTCTTCCCAATTCCTCAACCCCATGGTAACGCCCCCACCAGAGAATGCTGGCCGGGCCGTTGCCCGGCCTTGTGACATTGGAGAGACCAAAATGGCCGTCGAACGCACCCTTTCGATCATCAAGCCCGACGCAACCCGCCGCAACCTGACCGGCAAGATCAACGCCAAGTTCGAGGAAGCGGGCCTGCGCATCGTCGCGCAGAAGCGCATCCAGCTGACCCCGGCGCAGGCTGGCGAGTTCTACAAGGTGCACGCCGAGCGCCCGTTCTACGGCGAGCTGTGCGAATTCATGGCTTCCGAGCCGGTTGTCGTGCAGGTGCTGGAAGGTGAAGGCGCGATCGCCAAGAACCGTGAAGTGATGGGCGCCACCAACCCGGCCGACGCCGCAGAGGGCACCATCCGCGCAGAGTTCGCCGAGTCGGTCGGTGAGAACTCGGTGCACGGCTCGGACGCTCCGGAAACCGCGGCCGAAGAAATTGCCTATTTCTTCGCTGGCCTCGAGCTCGTCGGCTGAGCCTGACGCTCAATCACCGCAAATAGAAAGGCGCCCCGCGGGGCGCCTTTTTGCTGTCCGGTTTTGATGTGCGGTCGCTTGGAGTCTCAGGCAGCGACGTCGATGGGTTCGGCTGAGCCGGCGCCGCCGGGCGCGTGGCGGCTTTCCAGCCAGCGTCGCAGCAACCCGGCGTTGCGGGTGTTGGCGCGATAGCCGACGTCAAAGATGTCGCCCACCAGAGGCACGAGACCCACCAGCCAGTCGACCGCGAGGTTTGCGCCCATCTGTCCGAGCAGCGGCTTGGGCGCGCCCATGGCGTGCGCCTCCTTGACGATCCAGACCGCCGGAGCGAGCGCCAGCGTGTCGCCGATGCCCGGAACAAGGCCGAACACCGCGTCCCAGCCGAAGCGGATCGGAGTGAAGGGAATGCGGTAGGCCCGATCCATCCGCCGTGCCCAGCGGTCGATCTTGTCGAGGCGCTGGAAATCGGGGTGGAGCGTGTGTTCGCGGGCGGCCATGGCGATCACACGTGCTGTTGCTTCGGCCCGGTGCGGGCGATGATCCAGATCGCGTGCACAATGCCGGGGATGTAGCCGAAGATCGTGAGCAGGATGTTGATCCAGAAATGCTTGCCGAGGCCGACCTGCAGGAACACGCCGAGCGGCGGCAGCAGGATGGCGAAGATGATGCGGATGAGGTCCATGTCGGTCTTCCTTTCAGATGAAGGATGTGTTGGCTGATCAACACGCAGACCCACGGCAAGGTTCCTGTGCCCGCACGGCGGCGCGGGCCGAGAGCTGGTTTCTGATGGTCAGCATGGCGCTATTTGCGGGGGCGCCTGCTCGGGTCGATGACGCCGATCTCGTCGAGGATTTTCTCGATGCCGTCCAGCGGCGCGTTGCCCTTTCGTTCGGCAACCAGCGCGTCGAAGCGGCTGCGCAGCTCTTCCTTTTCTTTACCGCGCGCGTCGTTCCATGGGCGCCCCTGCAGCGCCATGTGCAGCACGTAGAAGCCGATGAAATGCGGCCTCGTGCCATGGGCGAGCAGGCGGCGGTAGGTCTCGTCGGCGCCGAGCGCGCGCAGCGTCTCGGCATCCGCGATCCCGGCGCGCCGGCAGGCCGATTCCACCGCTGGCCCGAGGTTGCGGATGCTGGAGATCGGCGTGCCGGACACGGACTCAGGCTGCCTTGGCGAGCGTTGCGGCAAAGCCGGTGAGGGTCGTGAGCGCCTCGGCGAATTCGCCGTCGGGGATGGTCAGCGCGACGCGCAGGAAGCCCGCGGCGGAGGGACCGAAGCTCTCGCCCGGCATCACCGCGATGCGGTGGGTGTCGAGCAGGGCGTCGGCAAAGGCGATGCCCGAGAGGCCGGTCGCGCGGATGTCGAGGAAGAGATACATGGCGCCGCCCGAGGGCACGAGGCCGACGATGCTCTGCCGGGAGAGGATCTGCTGCGCCAGCGCGCGGCGGCGGCGGAAGGGCTGGGCGACGCGCGGCTCGAGCGTGGCGTCGGCAGTCAGGGCGTAGAGCGCGGCGTCCTGGATGTAGCCGGGCACCCCGTAGGTGGTGTTTGTCGCCAGATCGATCAGCGCCGCGATGGCGGGCTCGGGGGCGATGAGCCAGCCGATGCGGCTGCCGGTCATCGCGTGGCTTTTCGACAGCGAGCCGATGACCATGGTGCGCTCGGCCATGCCGGGCAGGGCGCGGGGGCTGAGATGTTCGCCCTCCCAGATCTGCGTGTCGTAGACCTCGTCCGAGATCAGCCAGAGGTCTTCGTCGCGGGCGACTTCGGCGAGGCCCTCGAGCACCGCGCGGGGGTAGACGGCACCGGTGGGATTGCTCGGCGAGTTGACCAGCAGTGCCGAGGCACCGGTCTCGCGCGCCTTGCGGCGCACCTCGCCCGCATCCGGGAAGAAACTGTGCTCGGGGCGCGTGGCGATGCTGTGCGGCACGGCGCCAGCGGCGCGGAGGGTGCCGGGGTAGGTGACGTAATGCGGCTCGATCATCAGCGCGGCGTCGCCGGAATTGCAGGCGGCCATATGCGCGGCAAAGAGCGCCGATTGCCCGCCGGGGGTGACCAGCACGTTGTCCCGCGTGGTGGCGACGCCGGTGCGCGCGGTGACGCGGGCGGCGATGGCGTCGCGCAGGGCCGGGATGCCGGGCACCACGGCATAGCCGGTGTGGCCGGCGGTGGCGGCGCGGTGCATCTCGGCCAAGATCGACGGGTCGGTGCGCTCGTCGGGCTCGCCGATGGTCAGCTCGGTGACCCGAACTCCCGAAGCACGCAGGGCGCGGGCCTTGTAGAAAATCTCCCATCCGTCGCCGCCCCCGGCGTTGAGTGAGGTGATGCGACGGGAGAGAGAAGGCATGGCGGGCTCCGCGAACTCGAATATCGGACCGTTGTGCCAGAGCGCGAAAGGGGCGGCAAGAGAGGCCAGTCGCGGCGTCGGGCGCGCGCTTTATTCATGGTGTATTGTTTATTTTTAACAGTTATTTAGGATATGCCGCGCGGCCTGGTCATCTTGACTTTTCGGACGCTCTTTGGTAGCGTTCGTGCATGCTGGACGAAATGGGCAGGCGGCCCCGGGGTGACCCCGGTGGCCGTTTTTTCGTTTGGCGGCAGGGCACCACGACCCCGGCAAAGACCGGCGCGGGCCCCCTGCGAGGCATGACCCCTACAGGCAAGAAAGGTATCGAGCGATGATCCTCGTCCATCTCGAAGAAGAACTCTCCCGTCTCGAAGAGGAACGGGAGCAGCTGGCCGACATGCTGCGGCATCTCGGAAGCGACATGCGGCGCCTGCGCGACCGCTTCGACGAAGACGGCACCTTGGACAAACCGGAGACCAGCAAGGCCGCGGCGGATCTGCGCTATTGGCTGAAGGTCGCCCATGAAACGGAGGCTCAGATCAGGAATGTCAGACGCAAGCAGAAGGGAATTGCCGGAGACTGGGCGCTCGATCTCGAGCGCGCAAGGGTTGAAATCGGCTGCCGCATGGCTCGCCTCCGCCGGTGCTGCGGTGCAGGAGAGTTTCCTCAGTGACCTTTCGGAGGGGGAGCGCCTGGCGCTCCCCTTTCTCTTCGAGTTCTGGGCGCTCGAGCACCAGTTGCCGCCGGCGGGGGACTGGCGCAGCTGGGTGATCCTGGGCGGGCGTGGCGCGGGCAAGACACGGGCCGGCGCGGAGTGGGTGCGCGCGTCGGTGGAGGGCGCGCTGCCGCTCTCGCCGGGGCGCTGCCGCCGGGTGGCGCTGGTCGGCGAAACCCTGGACCAGGCGCGGGAGGTGATGGTGTTCGGCGACTCGGGTCTGCTCGCCTGCTCGCCCCCCGACCGGCGGCCGGACTGGAGTGCCACGCGGCGCTGCCTCACCTGGCCCAACGGCGCCGAGGCGATGGTCTTTTCCGCCCATGACCCCGAGGCGCTGCGCGGGCCTCAGTTCGATGGTGCCTGGGCCGATGAGCTTGGCAAGTGGCGCAAGGCGCGCGAGACCTGGGACATGCTGCAGTTCGCGCTGCGGCTGGGCGAGCATCCGCAAGTCTGCGTGACCACCACGCCGCGCAACATTGGCGTCCTGAAGGAGCTGCTGGATCTGCCAAGCACGGCGGTGACCCGTGCGCCGACCGAGGCAAACCGGGCCAACCTCGCGGCCAGCTTCCTCGATGAGGTGCGGGCGCGCTACGGCGCGTCCCGGCTGGCACGGCAGGAGCTCGACGGCGAAATGGTCTGCGACGTCGACGGTGCGCTCTGGACGCAAGAGATGCTGGAGCGCGCGCGGTTGCGGGCGGCACCGGAGCGGCTCGATCGCATCGTTGTCGCCCTTGATCCGCCTGCGGGCGATGGCGCGGGCTCGGACGCCTGCGGGATCGTCGTCTGCGGCGTGAACTGCGAAGGTCCGCCGCAGGGCTGGCAGGGGGTGGTGCTCGAGGACGCCTCGGTCCAGGGACTGGGGCCGAGCGGCTGGGCACGCGCCGCCGTCGACGCCTTCGAGCGCTGGCAGGCCGACCGCATCGTCGCCGAGGTCAACCAGGGCGGTGCCATGGTGGAGGCGGTGCTGCGGCAGGTGGCGCCGTCGGTGCCGCTGCGAAGGGTCAGTGCCACACGCGGCAAGGTGCTGCGCGCCGAGCCGGTGGCGGCGCTCTATGAGCAGGGGCGCATCGCCCATGCCCGGCGTTTCGATCTGCTGGAGGAACAGATGGGGCTGATGACCTCCTCTGGCTTCCAGGGGCAGGGCTCTCCGGACCGGGTAGATGCGCTGGTCTGGGCGCTCACCGAGCTGATCACCGCGCCCGCCGAGGGCTGGCGGCGGCCCCGGGTTCGAGTTCTGTGAACATGGAAAAGGGGGGCGTTGCCCCCCACCTCGGCGCCCCTTGGCCTGCGGCCTCACCCCTGGCGTCTTTCGCAAGCGAAGAAGCGCGGCGGGCCGTGGTGCCATCTTCACTTTCCAAATTCGCATGGCGCGGCGGCGGAAGGTGCGGTCGCGGCCGTTGCTCGGGCAGCGCGCGGCGCGGGAGGGCTTGGTTAACGGATGCTGCGTAGCTTGGTCTTCAACGCGAACCGGGGCCGTGAAGGTCTCGGGCCGGAGACCAGCAAGGAGCGGCACATGGGGTTCGACTTTCTGCGGCGGGGACGCGGAGCGGCAGCTCGGCCGGAGACCAAGGCCTCGGCGGCGGGCCGGCTTATCGCGGTGCAGGCCTCGGGACGCGTGGCCTGGTCGCCGCGGGACACCGGCTCGCTGACCCGGCAGGGGTTCACCGGAAACCCGGTGGGCTTCCGCGCGGTGAAGCTGATCTCGGAGGCTGCCGCGGCGCTGCCGCTGGTGCTGCAGGATGCCGAGATGCGCTATAGTGCCCATCCCATCCTGCGGCGCATCGCTGCGCCGAACCCGGTGCAGGGCAAGGCAGAACTGCTTGAGTCCCTTTACGGTCAATTGCTGCTGTCGGGGGATGGTTATCTCGAGGCGGTTGGCAGCGGCGCCGGGCTGCCGTCCGAGCTGCACGTGCTGCGCTCGGAGCGGATGCGGCTGGTGCCGGGGGCGGATGGCTGGCCCATTGCCTATGAGTATCAGGTGGACGGGCGGGCACACCGCTTCGATGTCGGCGAGAGCCCTGCACCGATCTGCCATATCAAGAGCTTCCATCCGCAAGACGACCACTACGGGCTCTCGCCGTTGCAGCCTGCGGCGCAGGCGCTGGACGTGCACAACAGCGCCTCGCGCTGGTCGAAGGGGCTTTTGGACAATGCCGCGCGTCCGTCGGGGGCCATCGTTTGGACCGGCGGCGACGGCCAGGGCTCTATGGCACAGGACCAGTACGAGCGGCTGGTTTCCGAGATGGAGAGCCAGCATCAGGGGGCGCATAACGCCGGGCGGCCGATGCTGCTGGAGGGCGGGCTCGACTGGAAGCCCATGGGGTTCTCGCCCTCGGACATGGAGTTCCAGCAGACCAAGGAGGCCGCGGCACGCGAGATCGCCATTGCCTTCGGGGTGCCGCCGATGCTGCTGGGGATCCCCGGGGATGCGACCTATGCGAATTACCAGGAGGCCAACCGCGCCTTCTACCGGCTGACCGTGCTGCCGTTGGCGCAGCGGGTGAGCGCGGCGCTGGGCAGGTGGCTCGCGGGGTTCACCGGCGAGGAGGTGGCGCTCAAGCCCGACCTCGACCAGGTGCCGGCGCTCTCCGCCGAACGTGAAACCCAATGGCGGCGTGTGTCCGAGGCGGCCTTTCTGACCGTGCCGGAAAAGCGGCGCATGCTGGGGCTGCCGCCGCTGGCGGAGGAGGACGAGGGTGACTGAGCGGGCGCCCTACGAGCTTTTCGCCTGTGCCCCGGGGTTGCGGCTCGAGGCGCATGAGCGGCTGAGCGCGCTGCAGATCGCCGCGCTCGAGGATCGCTTGGCGCGGCTGGAACTGGTGCTGGAACGTCTGGAGAAACGGCTCTGGCTGGCGGTCTATGGCGTGGCAGCGGGGCTGCTGGCGCAGGCGCTGCAGGGTCTGAGTGTCATGGCGCCCTGAGGGGCGGAGCAGGGAAGGGAGCGTTGCATGGAACTGGAACACAAGTTCTGCGAGCCCCATGGGGAGAGTGCCCCGGGGATCATCCTCTCGGACGGGCTGCGGATCGAGGGCTATGCCTCGCTGTTTGGCACGCCCGACCAGGGGGGAGATATCGTTGCACCCGGCGCCTATGCGGCATCGCTGCAGCGGCTGGCGTCCGAAGGACGCGCGGTGCGGATGCTCTGGCAGCACGACCCGGCGCAGCCGATCGGCCTTTGGGAGGAGGTGCGCGAGGACGGGCGCGGGCTCTACGTGAAGGGCAGATTGCTGGAGGCGGTCGAAAAAAGCCGGGAAGCGGCCGCGCTGATTGCGGCCGGGGCCATCGACGGGCTGTCCATCGGCTATCGCACCGTCACGGCGGTAAAGGACCGACAGGGGCGCAGGCTCCTCAGGGAATTGGAGCTCTGGGAGGTGTCGCTTGTCACCTTCCCGATGCTGCCAAGTGCGCGGGTCGCGGCAAAGGGGGAGACCTCGAGCGCCGAGACGCTGCGCGATCTGGCGCTGGCGCTCGACGCCGCGCGCCGTGACCTGGCGGGCGACTGACGCGCGCCACAACAGGGGACCGAGCTGATGAGCAAACCCGAGAACCGTTCTCGGACCGGGGAAGATCTGTCCCCGGTCGCCCGGGTCGGCGCCGCGATGGCGGGGCTGACGGCAGACATCAAGGCCATGCGGGCCGACCTTCACGCGAAACTCGACAACCATGAAGAGCGACTGACCATGCTGGACACCAAGACTTCGCTTGCCGCGGCACGCCCGGCGCTGGGCACCATGGCGGACGCCGGGCTGCCGCACCGCAAGGCCTTTGGCGCCTACCTGCGCAGCGGTGATGACGATGGGCTGCGCGGGCTCGTGCTGGAGGGCAAGGCGCTCTCCACCGCTGTCGCCGCCGATGGCGGCTACCTTGTCGATCCGGTGACCTCGGAGACGGTGAAATCCGTGCTCGAGAGTGCCGCGTCGATCCGCGCGATTTCCGCCGTGGTGACGGTCGAGGCGTCATCTTTCGACGTTCTGGTCGATCAGGGCGACACCGGCGCGGGCTGGTCCGACGAGGTCAACGATCCGGGTGAAAGCGAGACGCCGACCATCGACCGCATCCAGATCAAGCTGCACGAGCTCTCGGCCATGCCAAAGGCTTCGCAGCGGCTGCTCGACGATGTGGCCTTCGATCTCGAAGCTTGGCTGGCGGGGCGCATCGCTGACCGTTTTGCCCGCGCCGAGGCTGCGGCCTTTATCACCGGAGACGGCATCGACAAGCCCATGGGGATCCTCTCCCACGACATGGTCGACAACGAGATCTGGGAGTGGGGCAATATTGGCTACGTGCCCTCGGGCGTGGCCGGGGCGATCGGCGACGGCGATGCGATCATCGATCTCGTCTACGCGCTGGGCGCCGAGTACCGGGCCAAGGGCGCCTTCGTGATGAACTCCAAGACCGCCGGTGCGCTGCGCAAGCTCAAGGATGCCGACGGGCGGCACCTGTGGTCGGACGGGCTGGCGGCGGGCCAGCCGGCGCGGCTGATGGGCTACCCGGTGCTGATCGCCGAGGACATGCCGGACATCGCCGCCGACAGCACGCCCATCGCCTTTGGCGATTTCGGCGCGGGCTACACGATCGCTGAACGCCCGGACCTGCGCGTGCTGCGCGATCCCTACAGCGCCAAGCCGCACGTGCTGTTCTACGCCACCAAGCGCGTCGGCGGCGACATCAGCGATTTCGCGGCGATCAAGCTGCTGCGCTGCGCGACGAGCTGAACGGGCTGAGGGCGGCGGCGGCCCGCCGCTCTCATGCCCTGCGGGCACAGGTACGGCAGGGACAAGCGGAGAGTCCTGATGATGGTGATCGAAGAAACCCAGGTGCCCGATGCGGCGCTGCCCCTAGCGGCGCTGAAGCGGCAGCTACGGATGGGCAGCGGCTTCGAGGAGGACGGGCTCCAGGATGACGTTCTCCTTTCGTTCCTGCGCGCGGCGCTGGCCGCCATCGAGGCGCGTACCGGCAAGGCGCTGCTCACCCGGAGCTTCCTCTGGACGCATCACGGCTGGCGCGACGCCGAAGCGGCAGTGCTCCCGCTTGCGCCTGTCGTGGCGGTCTCGCGGTTGACCCTGGTGGACCGCTACGGCGTGGCACAGGACGTGGCGCCGGAGCGATACCGGCTGGAGACCGACGCCTTCGCGCCCATGCTGCGCCCGCAGCGTGGCACGCTGCCCGACGTGCCGAACGGCGGCTCTGCCGAGGTCCGTTTCACCGCAGGCTACGGCGAAGGCTTCGACGAGCTGCCACCCGATCTGGCTCAGGCGGTGCTGTTGCTCGCCGCGCATTACTACGAGTACCGCGACGAGACCGCGCTGAGCCAAGGCTGCATGCCCTTCGGGGTGACCGCCTTGATCGCGCGTTACCGCCCGCTGCGACTGGGGTTCTCGGCATGAGGGGGGTGCGGCTGACGCAGAACCTCGTGCTCGAGGCGCCGCTGCAGGCGCCCGACGGCACCGGCGGCTTCACGGCCGGTTGGCGGGTGCTGGGCACGCTCTGGGCCGAGCTGACCCCGCGCTCGGGGCGCGAGGTGATGGGCGAGGCGGGGCCGATGGCGCGCGGGCGGTATCGGATCACCGTGCGCGGGGCGCCGCAGGGGGCCGCGAGCCGCCCTGTGCCGGGGCAGCGCTTCCGGCTTGGCGGGCGGGTGTTCGACATCCTCTCGGTGGCCGAGCGCGATCTCTCGGGGCGCTATCTTGTCTGCGAGGCGCAGGAAGAGGTGGCGTCATGAGCTATGCGGTTTCCGGCGCGCTTCAGGCTGCCATCTATGGCGCGCTGCAGGGGGATGCCACGCTGACGGGACTGGTGGGCAGTGCGATCTACGACGCGCCACCTTCGGGCGCGCTGCCGGGGCTCTATGTCACGCTCGGCGCCGAGCGGGTGCGCGATGCCTCCGACGGCTCTGGGGCGGGGGCCTGGCACGACCTGACCGTCGCCGTGGTGACCGGGGCAGCGGGGTTCTCGGCGGCGAAGGCGGTGGCGGGCGCGGTCTCGGACCTGCTGCATCAGGCCGACCTCCCCCTGGCGCGCGGCCGGCTGGTGAGCCTGCGCTTCCGCCGCGCCGAGGCCCGGCGCGAGAGCGGCGGCCTACGCCGCATCGACCTGACATTCCGCGCCCGCGTCGAGGACGCATGAGGCGCCACAGCAAGGAGGTGCAGACATGGCTGCGCAGAACGGCAAGGATCTTCTGATCAAGCTCGACCTCACCGGCGACGGGCAATTCGAGACGCTGGCGGGGCTGCGGGCCACGCGCATCAGCTTCAACGCCGAGAGCGTCGACGTCACCTCGCTGGAAAGCGCCGGGGGCTGGCGCGAGCTGCTGGCGGGGGCCGGGGTGAAATCGGCGAACCTGTCGGGGTCGGGTGTGTTTCGCGACGCGGGCACGGACGAGCGCGCGCGCCAGATCTTCTTTGACGGCGAGACGCCGGATTTCCAGGTGGTGATCCCCGATTTCGGGATGGTCGAGGGGCCGTTCCAGCTCACCTCAATCGATTATGCGGGCAGCCATGACGGCGAGGCGACCTACGAGATCGCGCTCGCCTCGGCCGGGGCGCTGAGCTTCGTGCCGGCGGCGGGGGCGTAAATGGCCAACCCCTGGCGCGGCGAGGTGGAGCTGGTGCTCGACGGCGAGCGGCGGGTGATGCGGCTGACGCTGGGCGCGCTGGCCGAGTTGGAGGCGGCGCTCGAGGAGGGCTCGCTCGTCGATCTGGTGCGCCGCTTCGAGAGCGGCGCCTGCTCCAGCCGCGACGTGCTGGCGCTGATCGTGGCGGGGCTGCGCGGCGGCGGCTGGACGGGCTCGGCGGCGGACCTCGTGAGCGCCGAGATAGGCGGCGGCCCGATGGCGGCGGCAAGGGCGGCGGCGGAGCTTCTGGCGCGGGCCTTCGCGCTGCCGGGGGACACCGGGTGAGCGGGTTCGACTGGCCGTCGTTGCTGCGCGCCGGGGTTCAGGCGCTGGGGCTGCGCCCGGCGGAGTTCTGGGCCCTGACCCCTGCAGAGCTGCGGCTGATGCTGGGCGAGGACCGCGGCGCGCGCCCGATGGGGCGGGCGCGGCTCGAAGAGCTGATCGCGGCCTTCCCGGACGCGACACAGGAGGACGGCGCATGACCGATTTCGACACATTCGACGCGCTCGACCGCGCCATGGGCGCGCTGGAGATGGGGCTGGGCGGAGCCGCGAGCATGGCGGCGGGCTTCGGCGCCGAACTGAAGCGCATCCACCAGACCTTTGCCAGCACCGGCAAGGGTGCGGCGAAGCTCGAGACCACGCTCAGCCGGGGGCTGGCACGGGCCTTTGACGGTGTGGTCTTTGATGGGATGCGGGCCTCGGAGGCGCTGCAGCGCGTGGCGCGCGGCGTGCTCGACAGTGCGTATCGCACGGCGGTGCGCCCGGTGACCGACCAACTGGGGGGCGCGCTGGCGGCGGGGATGTCACAGCTTTTCGGGGCGTTCTCGCCCTTTGCTCAGGGCGGCGCCTTCAGCCAGGGCCGGGTCATGCCCTTTGCCACCGGCGGCGTGGTCAGCGGGCCGGTGCGCTTTGCCATGCGCGGCGGCACCGGGCTGATGGGCGAGGCGGGGCCCGAGGCGATACTGCCGCTCTCGCGCGGTGCCGATGGCCGCCTCGGCGTGCGTGCCGAGGGGCGCAGCCCGCCGGTGAGCGTGGTCATGAACATCCAGACGCCCGACGTGCAGGGCTTCCAGCGCAGCCGCTCGCAGATCGCCGCGCAGATGAGCCGGGCGCTCAGCCAAGGCGCGCGCAACCGTTGAGGAGGCACCATGAGCTTTCACGAGACACGCTTTCCCGCCGACCTGAGCTTCGGCGCCATGGGCGGGCCGGAGCGGCGCACCGATGTGGTCGAGTTGAGCTCGGGCCACGAGGAGCGCAACACCCCTTGGGCGCAGTCGCGGCGGCGTTTCGACGCCGGGCTCGGGCTGCGCTCGCTCGACGATATCGCGAAGCTGCTGGCCTTCTTCGAGGCGCGGCGTGGGCAGCTTTACGGGTTTCGCTGGAAGGATTGGTCTGACTACAAGTCCTGCCTGCCGTCGGGCACGGTGTCCGCCGGGGATCAGGTGATCGCGCATGGTGACGGGGTGACGCGCGCCTTCCAGCTGACCAAGACCTATCGATCGGGCGGCGCCAGCTATACGCGCGCCATTGCCAAGCCGGTGGCCGGGACGGTGCTGGCGGCGGTGCAGGACGTCGAGATGCGCGAGGGGGTGCATTTCACCATCGATCCAGGCACGGGGCTGCTCACCTTTGCCGAGCCGCCGCTTGCCGGCGTCGAGGTCAGCGCGGGCTTCGAGTTCGACGTCCCGGTGCGCTTTGACACCGACCGGATCAGCGTCTCTGTCGCCAGCTTCCAGGCCGGACAGGTGCCCGATGTGCCGGTTGTCGAGGTGCGGGTCTGATGGGCGCGGCGGAGTTGCATGCCCACCTCGCGGGCGGGCTGACCACGGTGGCACGTTGCTGGGCGCTGACCCGGGGCGATGGCACGCGCTATGGATTCACCGACCACGACCGGGACTTGTCGTTTGACGGGCTGGAGTTCCGCGCAGGCAGCGGGCTCAGCGCGATGGCGCTGCAGCAGGGCACCGGGCTTTCGGTCGACAACAGCGAGGCGATGGGGGCGCTGTCGGATGCGGCGCTCTCCGAGGCGGAGATCGACGCCGGGCGCTTCGACGGGGCGGCGCTGGTGGCCTGGCTGGTGAATTGGGCCGATGTCTCGCAGCGCCGGGTGATGTTCCGCGGCACGCTCGGGGAAATCCGGCGCGGAAACGGGGCCTTTCACGCCGAGCTGCGCGGGCTGACAGAGGCGCTGAACGTGCCGGTGGGGCGGGTCTACCACGCGCCCTGTTCTGCCGTGCTCGGCGATAGCGCCTGTGGTTTCGACCTCGCCACGCCTGGCTTTGTTTTCGAAGGGCCGATGCTGGCCGCCGCAGAGGGCCGGCGCTTCCGGCTTGGACCGCTGACCGACTTCGAGCCGGGGTGGTTCGCCCGCGGGCGGCTCGAGATGCTGGGCGGCCCGGGCAAGGGGCTCGGCGCGGCGATCAAGCGCGACCGGGACGATGGTGGGCAGCGGGTGATCGAGCTTTGGGAGCCATTGCGCGCGGCGCTTCAGCCCGGGGACCTTTGCCGGGTCACGGCGGGCTGCGACAGGCGCCCCGAGACCTGCCGGCTGAAATTCGACAACCTGCTGAACTTCCGGGGCTTCCCGGACATCCCCGAGGATGACTGGATGCTGGTCCATGCCAGCCGCGCGGCGGTGACCGGCGGGGGCTCGCGGCGATGAGCGGGGCGCGGATCGTCGCGGCGGCGCGGAGCTGGATCGGCACGCCCTACCTGCACCAGGCCTCGGTCAAGGGGGCGGGGTGCGACTGCCTGGGCCTCTTGCGCGGCGTCTGGCGGGAGGTGATCGGCGCCGAACCAGAGGTGGTGCCGCCCTACAGCCGCGACTGGTCGGAGCCGCAGGGCGACGAGGCGCTGTTGCGCGCGGCACTGCGGCATCTACGCGCAAAGCCGGTGCATGCCGAGGCGCCGGGCGACGTGCTGCTCTTCCGCATGCGCGAGGGGGCGGTGGCCAAGCACCTAGGTCTGCAGACGAAGGCAAGCGAGGCTTCTTGCTTCATCCATGCCTACAGCGGTCACGGGGTGATCGAGAGCGCGCTCAGCGCGCCGTGGCGGCGCCGGCTGGTGGCGCGATTTGCCTTTCCGACGGGGAGAACCTGATGGCGACGATCCTTCTTTCCGCTGCCGGGGCGGCGCTTGGCAGCAGCCTGGGCGGCTCGGTGCTCGGGCTGTCGATGACGGCCGTGGGGCGGTTTATCGGCGCAGGCCTCGGCCGGGCGGTTGACCAGCGCCTGATGGGGGCGGGGTCCGAGACCGTCGAAACCGGCCGCATCGAACGCTTCCGTCTGGCCGGGGCGGGCGAGGGGGCGGCGATCCCGCAGGTCTGGGGCCGCATGCGCGTCGGCGGTCAGGTGATCTGGGCCACCGAGTTCACCGAACACGTCCGAAAGGAGAAGGTCGGAAGCGGCAAGGGCAGCCCGAGCAGCGCGACGACGGTGAAGCAATACAGTTATTCGGTGAGCCTCGCGCTGGCGCTCTGCGAGGGCGAGATCAGCGGCGTGGGGCGGGTCTGGGCCGACGGCGCCGAGATCGCGCCGCGCGATCTGAACATGCGCGTCTACACCGGCAGCCGCGAGCAGCTGCCCGATCCCAAGATGGAGGCCGTGGAGGGCGCCGGGCAGGTTCCGGCCTATCGCGGCACTGCCTACGTGGTGATCGAGGATCTGATGCTCGAGCGGTTCGGCAACCGCGTGCCGCAGTTCAGCTTCGAGGTGACGCGGCCCGAGCTTGGCGATCCGCAGGACGTGCCGCTGGCGATCCGCGGTGTGGCAAGGATCCCCGGCACCGGGGAATATGCGCTGGCGACGCGGCCGGTGTTTCTCGACGACGGCAGTGGCGGACAGCGGGCGGTGAACCTCAACACGCCTGCCGACCTGCCGGATTTCCTCGTCTCGCTGGACCAGCTGCGCGACGAGTTGCCCGCGTGCCGCGCTGCCTCGCTGGTGGTGAGCTGGTTCGGCGACGACCTGCGCTGCGGCGCCTGTTCCATTCGTCCGAAGGTCGAACAGGGGGACCGGGACTCGGCGCAGGTGCCTTGGCAGGTCTCCGGGCTGGGGCGCGGCGCGGCCCGGCTTGTGCCGCAACTCGAAGGACGCCCGGTCTATGGGGGCACCCCCGCCGATGCGTCGGTGATCGAGGCGCTGCGGGAGATGGCGGCGCGCGGGCTGGAGGTGGTCTATTACCCGTTTGTGCTCATGGACCAAATGGCGGGCAATGCGCTGCCCGACCCTTGGACCGGGGCCGAGGGGCAACCCGCGCTGCCGTGGCGGGGGCGGATCACGACGAGCCTTGCGCCCGGGGTGAGCGGGTCGCCAGACGGGACCGTGGCAGCCGAGGCCGAGGTGGCGGCGTTCTTCGGCACGGCCTCGGCGGCGGATTTCGCGGTGTCCGGCGGCGCGGTCAGCTATTCCGGCCCGGACGAATGGACGTTCCGACGCTTCATCCTGCATCAGGCGGCGCTCTGCGCTGCGGCGGGCGGGGTCTCGGGCTTCTGCATCGGCTCGGAGATGCGCGGGCTGACCCAGATCCGCAGCGCGTCGGGCTTCCCGGCGGTCGAGGCGCTGCGGGCACTGGCGGCAGAGTGCCGGGCGCTGCTGGGGCCGGAGGTGAAGATCGGCTATGCCGCCGACTGGAGCGAGTATTTCGGCTACCACCCGCAGGACGGTTCGGGCGATGTCTATTTCCATCTCGACCCGCTGTGGAGCGATCCGCAGATCGATTTCATCGGCATCGACAATTACATGCCGTTGGCCGACTGGCGCGACGGCGAGGACCATGCGGATGCAGGGTGGGGCGCGATCTACGCGCCCGAGTACCTGATGGCCAATGTCGAGGGCGGCGAGGGATACGACTGGTACTATCCCACCTCCGAGGCCCGCGAGGCGCAGCGCCGGGTGCCGATCACCGACGGCGCGCATGGCGAGCCTTGGGTCTATCGGTACAAGGACCTGCGCGGCTGGTGGAGCAACCTGCATCACGAGCGGATCGGCGGCGTACGGCAGGCACAGCCCACAGGCTGGGTGCCGCAGAGCAAGCCCATCTGGTTTACCGAGCTCGGCTGCGCCGCGCTCGACAAGGGTGCGAACCAGCCCAACAAGTTCCTCGATCCGAAAAGCTCGGAGAGCCTTCTGCCTCGGTATTCCAATGGGTTGCGGGATGAGCTCATGCAGCGACAGTACCTGCGGGCCGTGCACGCCCATTGGACCGACCCGGCGCACAACCCGCTGTCGGAGGTCTATGGCGCGCCGATGCTCGACATGTCGCGGGCGCTGGTCTGGGCCTGGGACGCGCGGCCCTACCCATGGTTCCCGGGGCTTTCGGAGCTGTGGAGGGACGGCGGCAACTACCGGCGTGGGCACTGGCTGAACGGGCGCGCGTCGGGGCGGACGCTGGCCTCGGTGGTGGCGGAGGTCTGCGCCCGGGCGGGGGTGGAGGAGGTGGACGTGAGCCGCCTCTGGGGGTGGGTGCGCGGCTACCACATCGACCGGGTGAGCGACGCACGGAGCGCGCTGCAGCCGCTTCTGCTCGCGCATGGGGTGGATGCGATCGAGCGCGACGGTATGCTCCGCTTCCTGCCGCGGCGCGGGCGGGCGCCGAGGACGCTCGACCCTGCGGCGCTGGTGCATGACCTTTCGGAGGAGGGCGACCTGCTGCGCATCCGCGCAGCCGAGGCGGAGATGGCCGGGCGGTTGCGTCTGCGCTTTGTGGAGGCCGATGGCGACCACGCGATCCTGGGCGAGGAGGTGGTCTTGCCGGACGCGCAGAGCCATGGCGTTGCCGAAACCGAATGGCCGATGGTGCTGACCCGCGCCGAGGCGCGCATGGTGCTCGAGCGCTTCCTGGCCGAGGCGCGGATCGCCCGCGAGACACTGCGCTTTGCTCTGCCGCCTTCGCAGATGGCGGTCGGTGCGGGGGACATCGTCGAACTGCCCGGGGCCTCGGGACGTCTGCGCGCGCGCGTCGACCGGGTGGAGAGCGGCGCGTACCAGAAGATCGAGGCGGTGCGCATCGAGCCCGACACCTATTTGCCCGCCGACCTCGCCGACTTGGGCGAAAGTGATCCGTTGTTGCGCCCCGTGGCTGCGCCTGTCCCGGTGCTGCCGCTGTTTCTCGACCTGCCGCTGCTGAGCGGCGAAGAAGTGCCACATGCGCCGCACCTGGCCGTGACGGCGACGCCCTGGCCGGGCAGCGTGGCGGTCTATGCCAGTGCCACGGATGCGGACTACGGGCTGAACGAGATCCTCGCCGCGCGGGCGACGGTCGGCGTCACCGAGACGCCGCTTGTCGCGGCGCCTGCCGGGCGGATCGACCGGGGCGACGGGCTGCAGATCAGCCTGCGCTCGGGGGCGCTCGAGACGGTCTCTGACGCCGCGCTGCTCGGCGGGGCGAACGTCATGGCAATCGGCGACGGCACGCCGGGACATTGGGAGGTGTTCCAGTTCCGCGATGCCGAGCTTCTGGAGCCTGGACGCTGGCTGCTCTCGCACCGGCTGCGCGGGCAGGCGGGCAGCGACGGGATCATGCCCGAGGTCTGGCCCGTCGGGTCCTGGGTGGTGCTGCTCGACGGGGCGCCGCAGCAGATCGCGCTGACCCCGGCGCAGCGGCGGCAGGCGCGGCACTACCGCATCGGGCCGGCCAAGCGTGGTTACGACGATGCCGCCTACGTGCACCGCGAGCTGGCCTTCGACGGCAATGGCCTCCGGCCCTATCGGCCGGTGCATCTGCGCGCGGCCATGGCGGGCGGCACGGCACGGACCCTGAGCTGGATCCGGCGCACGCGCCTCGAGGGGGACGACTGGGAACTGCCGGAGGTGCCGCTCGGCGAGGAGAGCGAGCGGTATCTCCTGCGCGTTGTGCAGGGGGGCGAGGTGATCCGAGAGGTGTTTTGCGACGCCCCCGCATGGGGTTACGATTCTGCGCAGGACGGGCTCACGGGGCTTTACGAGGTGCATGTGGCACAGGTCTCGGCGCGCTACGGGGCGGGGCCCTTCGCGCGGCTCGTGCTCTCTGCCTGAGCGCGGGGCGTGGGGGCTTTCATCTCGGGCCGCGATCCCCTAGATCACGGTTTTGCATTTCGACCCGCAGCGGCTATCTGCTAGAGTGGGCGGCAACTCACGGAGGACTCCCATGGCCAAGACACGCGCCAAGATCGCCGAACTGGATCCCGTCTGGGCCCGCATCGTCCGCGAGGCCGAAGAGGTTGTCGCCGCCGAGCCGCTGCTCGGCGGGTCGGTGCACATCTCGATCCTGCACCACCCGACCATCGAGCGGGCGCTGGCGTATCGCATCTCGCTGAAGCTGGCGAATGGCGAGATGTCCGAGCAGATCCTGCGCGAGATCTGCGACGAGGCCTATAGCTCCGATCCCTCGCTGGCGCTGAAGGCGCGGGCCGACATCCAGGCCACCTTCGAGCGCGACCCGGCCTGCCACCGCTACCTGCAGCCCTTGCTCTACTTCAAGGGCTTCCAGGCGGTGCAAAGCCAGCGCGTGGCGCATTGGCTGTGGAACCAGGGGCGGCGCGACCTGTCCTATTTCTTCCAGATGCGTTCGTCCGAGGTGTTCGGCGTCGACATCCACCCGGCCGCGAAGATCGGCAAGGGCATCATGATCGACCATGCGCATTCCATCGTCATCGGCGAGACGGCGGTGGTCGGCGACGACGTGTCGATCCTGCATTCGGTGACGCTTGGCGGCACCGGCAAGGAGGACGAGGACCGTCATCCCAAGATCGGCAACGGCGTGCTGATCGGCGCAGGCGCGAAGGTGCTGGGCAACATCAAGGTGGGCGACCGTTCGCGCATCGCGGCGGGCTCGGTGGTGCTGGCCGAGGTGCCGCCCTGCAAGACCGTCGCCGGGGTGCCGGCTAAGATCGTCGGCGAGGCGGGCTGCGATCAGCCCTCGCGCTCGATGGACCAGAAGCTCACCGGCTGCAACTGCAGCGACTGACGGCGCGATCCCTTGGCTATCGACTGAGGCGCGGTCCCGAGGGGCTGCGCCTTTCGCCGTCTTAGGCCGGCTGTGCTTCCGGCCGGGTGTGCTGCAGCGGCCCCAAAGGAAAACGGCCCCACCGCGCGGTGGGGCCGTTCTGTGTTCCAGCGATGCGCCCGGATCAGGCGAGCATCACCATCGGGTTCTCGAGGTTGTCGGCAATCGCCTGCAGCAGCTCGGCCCCCAGCGCGCCGTCGATGACCCGGTGGTCGACCGAGAGCGTCACGGACATCACCGTCGCCACAGCCAGCTCGCCATCAGCACCGACGATCGGCTTCTTGACGCCCGCGCCCGCGGCGAGGATCGCGCCATGCGGCGGGTTGATCACCGCGTCGAAGTTGTCGATGCCGTACATGCCGAGGTTGGAGATCGCGAAGCTGCCGCCGATGTATTCATGCGGCGCGAGCTTCTTGTTCCGGGCCCGGCCCGCAAGGTCCTTCATCTCGGCGGACAGCGCCGAGAGCGACTTCATCTCGGCATCCTTGAGCACCGGGGTGAAGAGACCGCCCTCGATCGCCACGGCCACCGCGACGTCGGACGGCTTGAGCTTGAAGATGCGATCCCCAGCCCAGACGGCATTGGCGTCCGGCACCGACTGCAGCGCCAAGGCACAGGCCTTGATGACGAAGTCGTTGACCGAGAGCTTCACGCCGCGCGCCTCGAGCTGCTTGTTCAGCTGGCTGCGGAACTTGAGCAGCGCGTCGAGCTTGATGTCCTTGCGCAGGTAGAAGTGCGGGATGGTCTGCTTGGCCTCGGTGAGGCGGCTCGCCACCGTCTTGCGCATGCCGTCGAGCTTGACCTCTTCGAACTCGCGCCCCTCGTACATCTTGCGCACCGCGTCCGACGACGGGCCGGCGGGCATGACGGTCGCATCGGTGGCCTTCTTCTCGGCCGTGGCCGGAGCCGCGGCCTCGGACTTGGCTGCCTTGTCTGCAGGCTTGGCAGCCTCGACGTCGGCCTTGACGATGCGGCCGTGCGGTCCGGTGCCCTTGACCTGCGCGAGGTCGAGCCCCTTGTCCGCCGCGATGCGGCGCGCCAGCGGCGAAGCGAAGATACGCTTGCCGTCCTCGCCCTTGGGGGACGCGGGGGCAGGGGTTGCCGAGCCGGCTGCCGGGGTGGCCGCCGCCGCCTTGGTGTCCTCATCCTTCGGCGCGGGCGCCTCGGACTTGGCTTCGGCGGGCTTTTCCTCGGACTTGGCGGAAGCGCCATCCGAGGAGCCGCTGTCGATGTCGTCGGCGCTCTCGCCCTCTTCGAGCAGGACCGCGATGGGGGTGTTGACCTTCACCCCCTCGCTGCCTTCCTCGATGAGGATCTTGCCGATGGTGCCTTCGTCGACGGCTTCGAATTCCATCGTCGCCTTGTCGGTCTCGATCTCGGCGAGGATGTCGCCGGAGCTGACCGTGTCGCCCTCTTTCACCAGCCACTTGGCCAGCGTGCCTTCCTCCATGGTGGGGGACAGCGCGGGCATCAGGATTTCCGTGGGCATGACGCTCTCCTTACCGGTAGGTGACTTGCTTCACGGCGTCGATCACCTCTGCGGTGGTGATCAGCGCGTGCTTCTCGAGGTTCGCCGCGTAGGGCATGGGCACGTCCTTGCCGGTACAGTTGATCACCGGGGCGTCGAGCCAGTCGAAGGCGTTCTGCATGATGTAGGCCGACAGGTGGTTGCCGATGGAGCCCACCGGCCAGCCCTCTTCCACGGTCACGCAGCGGTTGGTCTTCTTAACCGACTCGATGACGGTGCCGTAGTCGATCGGGCGCAGGGTGCGCAGGTCGATCACCTCGGCCGAGATGCCCTCGTCCGCCAGCTTGTCCGCCGCCTCGAGAGCGTAGGTCATGCCGATGCCGAAGGAGACGATGGTCACATCGCTGCCCTCGCGCCAGATGCGGGCCTTGCCGAAGGGCACGGTGAAATCATCCATGACCGGCACGTCGAAGGAGCGGCCGTAGAGGATCTCGTTCTCGAGGAAGATCACCGGGTTGGGATCGCGGATGGCGCTCTTCAGCAGGCCCTTGGCGTCGGAGGCCGAGTAGGGCATCACGACCTTGAGGCCGGGCACCATGGCGTACCATGCGGCGTAGTCCTGCGAGTGCTGCGCGCCGACGCGGGCGGCGGCACCGTTCGGGCCGCGGAACACCATGGGCGCGCCCATCTGGCCGCCGGACATGTAGAGCGTCTTGGCCGCCGAGTTGATGATCTGGTCGATCGCCTGCATGGCGAAGTTGAAGGTCATGAACTCGACGATGGGCTTGAGCCCGCCGAAGGCCGCGCCGACGCCGATGCCGGCAAAGCCGTGCTCGGTGATCGGCGTGTCGATCACGCGCTTCGAGCCGAACTCGTCGAGCAGCCCTTGGGTGACCTTATAGGCACCCTGGTACTCGGCCACTTCCTCGCCCATGACGAAGACGTTGGGATCGTTGCGCATTTCCTCGGCCATGGCGTCGCGAAGCGCTTCGCGAACGGTCTGGCTCTTCATCTCGGTACCTTCGGGCCAGTCGGGTTCGACCGCCTTGGCCTTGGGGGTTGCCGGGGCGGAGGCGGGGGCCTCCTCGACCGGGGCCGCGGGGGTCTCTTCGGTCTTCGCGGGCTCGGCGTCGTCGCCGCCGCCCGAGGAGACCTCGATGTCATCGGCGCTTTCGCCTTCCTCGACCAGCACGGCGATCGGGGTGTTGACCTTCACGCCCTCGGTGCCTTCCTCGATGAGGATCTTGCCGACGATGCCTTCATCGACGGCTTCGAATTCCATCGTCGCCTTGTCGGTCTCGATCTCGGCGAGAATGTCGCCCGAGCTCACGGTGTCGCCCTCTTTGACCAGCCACTTGGCCAGCGTGCCCTCTTCCATGGTCGGCGAGAGCGCGGGCATGAGAATTTCGGTTGCCATATCCGTCTAGTCCTTCTGCCTCAGGCCTCTACCGCGTCGCCTTGCGGCACTTCGTCGGCGTAGATGTCGGTCCAGAGTTCCTCGAGCGCCGGCTCCGGGCTCTCCTTCGAGAACTCGGCCGAGGCGTTCACGATGTCCTTGATGTTCTTGTCGATCGCCTTGAGGTCATCCTCGGTGGCGTGCTTGCCCTGCAGCAGCAGGTCGCGCACGCTCTGGATCGGGTCGCGCTCGTCGCGCATCTTCTGCACTTCCTCGCGGGTCCGGTACTTGGCCGGGTCCGACATGGAGTGGCCGCGGTAGCGGTAGGTCTTCACTTCGAGGATGTAGGGGCCGTTGCCCGCGCGGCAGTGCGCCACCGCCTTCTCGCCGGCTTCCTTGACCTTCAACACGTCCATGCCGTCGACCAGCTCGCCGGGGATGCCGAAGGGCGCGCCGCGGGTGTAGATTTCCTCGGTCGAGGTGGAGCGCTTCTGCGAGGTGCCCATGGCGTACTGGTTGTTCTCGATGACGAAGATCACCGGCAGCTTCCAGATCGACGCCATGTTGAAGGTCTCGTAGACCTGGCCCTGGTTGGCCGCGCCGTCGCCGAAGTAGGCAAAGGTCACGCGGTCGTTTTCCAGGTAACGGTCGGCAAAGGCGAGGCCGGCGCCGAGCGGCACCTGCGCGCCGACGATGCCATGGCCGCCGTAGAAATGCTTCTCGCGGCTGAACATGTGCATCGAGCCGCCCTTGCCCTTGGAATAGCCGCCCTCGCGGCCGGTGAGCTCGGCCATCACCCCGTTGGGGTCCATGCCGCAGGCGAGCATGTGCCCGTGGTCGCGGTAGGAGGTGACGCGCTTGTCGCCTTCGCTCGCCGCGGCCTCGAGGCCGACAACGACCGCTTCCTGGCCGATGTAAAGGTGGCAGAACCCGCCGATGAGCCCCATGCCATACAACTGACCCGCCTTCTCTTCGAAGCGGCGGATGAGCAGCATGTCATGATAGTATTGCTTGAGCTCCTCGGGCGAGACGTTCGGCTTTGCGGATGGTTTCCGAGCGGCCATGGGGACTCCTCCCAACTAGTTTAGTGTTAAACTTTCTCCCACAGTAAATCGGCGGCGACTGAGTGTCAAAGGGCCGGGGCGGGAGTTTCGCTAAAAAGTGGCGCGGCGGGACGTTAGGGCAAGCCACCGGCAGAACCCCGCCGCTCCGCGCCCTCGCGCCAAGGCGCCCGGGAGGCGCTCAGAAGCGGATCGGACACAGAGGGGCGGCAGAACTCAGCGGAACCTTGGATGGCGCGCGGTCGGCGCGCTGCGGCACTGCGCGCGTTCAGCCCACGCCGCATTGCACGCGCTTAGGGCGTTGCGATACTGCGCGCGCTCAGCGCACGACGATCTCGTCCGAGCGGATCATTCCCAGAACGTCGCGCGCCTGCTGGTCCAGCAGGTCAAGATCGAGATAGTCGTCCGAGAGCCGCAGGGTGACGTTTTCCATATGCGCGACCTCGGCGTTGATCCCGTCGAGCTCGGTGGCCAGCCGGTCGGCCTCCACCTCGATCTCGGCGCGGCGGAAGAGCCCGTAGTCGCCCTGCACGGCGGCAAAGGTGAAATAGCCCGACAAGCTCAGCGTGATCACCGCGAAGACGAGGCCGCCGAGGGCCGGTTTGCGTCTGCCAGTCATATGCGTGGGTCCTGATGCCTGTATGCCGTTTGGTCTGCTCTGCGCCGCGCTCCCTCATTGGGTGGGGAGCCGTCCGACGTCGGGGAAACCATGCCACAGGGCAGGGGGCATGGAAATCCCCCGTAGCCTAGGTCGCTGAAAAATCGGTGCGATTGCGCGCCGATTGTGGCCGATCGGCCCGACGAGGGGCCGATCGGCTTGTGGGGCTCAGCCGAGCGCCGCGACGCCGGGCAGGGTCTTGCCTTCCATCCACTCGAGGAAGGCGCCGCCGGCAGTCGAGATATAGGTGAAGTCGTCCGCCGCCCCGGCCTTGTTGAGCGCCGCCACCGTGTCGCCGCCGCCGGCGACCGAAACCAGCTCGCCATGCGCGGTGCGCTTGGCTGCAAACTTGGCGGCCGCGTTGGTGGCGGCATCGAAGGGGGCGATCTCGAAGGCGCCGAGCGGCCCGTTCCAGATCAGCGTCGCGGCGCGGGAGATGGCCTGTTCCACATGCGCCACGCTGTCCGGCCCGGCGTCGAGGATCATCGCGTCGGCCGGGCAGGATTCGGCCGGGACCACTTCCGAGGGCGCGTTCTCGCGGAATTCGCGCGCCACCACCACGTCGCGCGGCAGCAGAATCTCGCAGCCCGCCGCGGCGGCCTTCTCGGCGATCTCGCGGGCGGTGCCGGTCATCTCGTGCTCGCAGAGCGACTTGCCCACGTCGACGCCCTGCGCCGCGAGGAAGGTGTTGGCCATGCCGCCGCCGATCACCAGCATGTCGACCTTCTCGACGAGGTTGCCCAGAAGGTCGAGCTTGGTCGAGACCTTGGCGCCGCCGACCACCGCCAGCACCGGACGCTTCGGCGCGCCGAGCGCCGCCTCCAGCGCCTCGAGCTCGGCCTGCATCAGCCGGCCCGCGCAGGCGGGCAGCAGCTGCGCCAGCGCGGCGGTGGAGGCATGGGCGCGGTGCGCCGCCGAGAAGGCGTCATTGCAATAGATATCACCAAGCGCGGCGTAGCGCTTTGCGAGCTCGGCGTCGTTCTTTTCCTCGCCGGGCTCGAAGCGTGTGTTCTCGAGAAGCACGACCTGGCCCTCGGCGCAGCCGCCGATCACCGCCTCGGCCTCGTCCAGCGTGGCGAAATTGACCTTGGTACCGAAGGCGGCCTCGAGCGCGGGCACCAGCATCTTGAGCGACATCTCGGGCACGACCTTGCCCTTGGGGCGGCCGAAGTGGGCCAGCAGGACAGGGGTGCCGCCGCGCGACAGGATGTCCTGCACGGTGGGTGCCACGCGCTCGATCCGGGTTGCGTCGGTGACCACGCCGCCGTCCACCGGCACGTTGATGTCGACACGGGTGAGCACGCGCTTGCCGGCGAGTTCCATGTCGTCGAGGGTCTTCCAGGCCATCTCGGTCCTCCTGATCCTTGGGTTGCTCAATGGTCTGCCCCGAGCCGGGCGCAAGGTCAATGCGGCAGCGGTCCGCGCTCAGGGCCGGAGGGACGCGCATCTTGGCATTCGGGCGCAGGCGGACTAAATCTCGCGCAACGAACGCCATAGGGAGTATCGACATGGCCGAGATCAAGGACCCCGAAAACACCATCCTCATCGAGCTGAAGGGCGGCACCGTCACCATCGAGCTGCTGCCCGACGTGGCGCCGAAGCACGCCGAGCGGATGAAGGAGCTGGCGCGTGCGGGAGAATATGACAATGTCTGCTTCCACCGCGTGATCGACGGTTTCATGGCGCAGACCGGCGACGTCGAGCATGGTGACATGGAAGACGGCTTCAACCTGCGCCGCGCCGGCACCGGCGGCTCGCAGCTGCCCGACCTTCCCGCGGAATTCTCGAAACTTCCGCACGACCGCGGCACCCTGGGCGCGGCGCGCTCGATGAACCCGAACTCGGCGAACTCGCAGTTCTTCATCAACTTCAAGGACAACCACTTCCTCAACGGCCAGTACACCGTCTACGGCCGGGTCATCGAGGGCATGGAGCACGTCGATGCGATCACCCGCGGCGAGCCGCCTGCCGAGCCCGACCGGATGATCTCGGTGAAGGTGGCTGCAGATGCGTAAGCTGGCGCTGTTGCTCTCCGTCATGGCTTCGCCTGCACTGGCGGCGGGGCTTGACGTCGAGGTCGCGGGCGAGGGCGCCAACGGCACCTTCCACATCGAGCTCTTCGACGATGTCGCGCCGCAGCACGCCGCGCGGCTGACCGAGCTGGCGGAGAAGGGCGAGTATGACGGCGTGGTCTTCCACCGCGTGATCGACGGCTTCATGGCGCAGACCGGCGACGTGCAGTTCGGCCGTGAGGGCAACGACATGCGCATGGCGGGCACCGGCGGCTCGGACCTGCCGGATCTCGCGGCGGAATTCTCCGAGAAGGATTTCGCGCGCGGCGTCGTCGGCATGGCGCGCTCGCAGAACCCGGACTCGGCGAACTCGCAGTTCTTCATCATGTTCGCCCCGGCGCCGCATCTGAACGGCGCCTACACGGCGGTGGGCGAGGTGACCTCGGGCATGGAGGTCGTCGACGCGATCAAGCGCGGCACCGGGCCGAACGGCGCGGTGGTCGGCAAGCCCGACATGATGGTCAAGGTGACACCGACCGAGTGAACGGCGCAGCTGCGGCGGCCGGGTGAGGGGCGCAGCCCCTCGGCGCGGCGCATCTCGCCGCAGGATACTTGCACAAAGAGGAAGGGGCTGGGCACCGTCAGGTGGCCAGCCCTTTTGGCAGGCGGCGGGCGAGCGGCGCAAGCGCGCGACAGCGCAGCCATGTGCCCGCCAGCCGGTGCGCGCGCGCGCCGGTGCCAAGCTTGAAGCGGGTGACGCCCGGAGCGTCGTCGCCGTTGAGCATGCCGAGATCGAGCTGCTCATGCCCGCGCTCTGCCAGCCAGCGCATCGCCGCCCAGAGCAGCAGGTTCATGGCGTTGGCGGCGCGTCCCTGCGGCGTCGTGACGCCGGTGGTCCAACTCGCCATGCGCCCGTGCCGAAGCACGGCGATGGCGGCGAGCGGCGCGCCGCCCCGCCGCGCCTCCCAGATCAGCGCGGCTTCGGGCGTGGCGCGGGCATAGGCGACAATGAAGCCCGGCGGCAGGTTGCGGTAGCGGCGGGCGCGGGCCTGCGCCAGCTCAGCCTCCAGCAGCCAGTGCCCGCCGTGCAGCGGCAGGCGGCGCAGGCTCAGCCCTGCACCCTCGGCACGGGTGAGCCGGTTGCGCCATTTCTGCCGCAGCGCCCTGCGCATCTGTTCCGGCGGGCCAAGCGGCAACAGGGCAAGCGTCGCCGGGGTCAGCAGCGGCCAGAAGCCCGCGCCGCGCAGCGCCCCGGCCGAGACACCCTCGGCATTGAGCAGCAGCGGCCCGGGGGTGGGCAGCTCCCGCAGCCAGGCCTCGGCCGCCGCGGGCGCCGCGGTCACCGGCCCGCGCGAGAGCAGGCTGACCTCGCCCAGCAGCGGCAGCCGGCGCGCCTGCACCTGCCAGCGCAGCGCCGCGCCCCCGTCAAAGATCTCTTCCCCAGACCGGCAGGGCACTCCCAGCGCGGCGCAGGCGCGGGCGTATTCCGGCGATTGCGGCAGGGGCAGGAGCGGCGGAGGCAGCAGTGGAGAAGTCATGGCAGCCATTAACGCGCCCGAAAGTGTGCGCGTGGTTAATTGACTCATGACCGCCCCGCGCCGCCGTTTGCCCCTCCTTGCCCCGCGCCCCAGGCCGACCCGCGCTGCGGCGCTGCTGGTCGCGCTGCTCCTCTCGGTGCCCTTCGCCGCCATCGCCCTGGCCGAAGCCGTTCTCGGCGCGCGCCTCTAGCCTCTGGCTTCAGGGCGAAAAGTCTCCGGAGAAGCTTGCGGGCCGTGGGCGGAGCTTGCGCTTCTGCGCTGCCCGGGCCGCAGCCCTCGCGGCGAAGGTCCGAGGGGCCTTTCCCCCGCCGATCATCCGTGCAATAGGGACGTGCCAACCGATACCCTCCCAAGGAGCCGCCCCCATGGAGATTCGCGAGGCCTTCACCTTCGACGATGTTCTGCTGCTTCCCGCAGCTTCCAGCGTTCTGCCGTCCACGGCCGACACGCGCACCCGGGTCACCAAGAGCATTGCGCTCAACATTCCGCTGCTGTCTTCGGCCATGGACACGGTCACCGAGGCGCGCATGGCGATCACCATGGCGCAGGCCGGCGGCATCGGGGTGATCCACAAGAACCTCGACATCGAACGTCAGGCCCAGGAAGTGCGCCGGGTGAAACGCTTCGAGAGCGGCATCGTCTACAACCCGGTCACCCTCACCCCCGACCAGACGCTGGCCGACGCGCAAGCGCTGACCGAGCGTTACGGTTTCACCGGCTTCCCGGTGGTCGACGAGCAGCACCGCGTTGTCGGCATCGTCACCAACCGCGACATGCGTTTCGCGCAGAAGCCGGACACGCCCGTGCGGGTGATGATGACCTCCGAGAACCTTGCCATCCTGCGCGAGCCCGCCGACCGCGAGGAGGCGATCAGCCTGATGAGGGCGCGGCGGATCGAGAAGCTGCTGGTCACCGATGCGCAGGGCAAGCTCACCGGCCTGCTGACGCTCAAGGACACCGAGAAGGCCGTGCTCAACCCCACCGCCTGCAAGGACGAGCTGGGCCGACTGCGCGTTGCCGCCGCGACCGGGGTGGGCGAGTCGGGCTTCGAGCGCACCGAGGCGCTGATCGACGCGGGGGTCGACATCGTGGTGATCGACACCGCCCATGGCCACAGCGCCGGGGTGATCGACGCGGTGGCGCGGGCCAAGGCGCTGTCGAACGAGGTGCAGGTCATCGCCGGCAACGTTGCCACCGGCGATGCCACCCGCGCGCTGATCGATGCGGGCGCCGATGCGGTCAAGGTCGGCATCGGCCCGGGCTCGATCTGCACCACGCGGATGGTCGCCGGCGTCGGCGTGCCGCAGCTTACCGCGATCATGGACTGCGCCAAGGCGGCCGGTGACGTGCCGGTGATCGCCGACGGCGGCATCAAGTTCTCGGGCGATTTCGCTAAGGCCATCGCCGCGGGTGCCTCCTGCGCCATGGTCGGCTCGATGATCGCCGGCACGGATGAAAGCCCGGGCGAGGTGATCCTCTACCAGGGTCGCTCGTTCAAGGCTTATCGCGGCATGGGCAGCCTTGGCGCCATGGCGCGCGGATCGGCGGATCGCTACTTCCAGAAGGATGCGGCGAGCGACAAGCTCGTGCCCGAGGGCATCGAAGGGCAGGTGCCCTACAAGGGGTCGGCCGGCGCGGTGATCCACCAGCTGGTCGGCGGCCTGCGCGCCGCCATGGGCTACACCGGCAACGCCACCGTCGAAGAGATGCGCAAGAACTGCAATTTCGTGCGCATCACCAACGCCGGCCTGTCAGAGAGCCACGTGCACGACGTGCAGATCACCCGCGAGAGCCCGAACTACCGCATTGGCTGAGCGCGCGATCTGCGAGAAAATGGGGGGTCGGTCCGCGAGGATCGGCCCTTTTGGTTTCGGGGCGGACGCCGGGAAAGCGCTGGACGCGGCGCGGCGCGCGCGGGTAGAGGGGCGGGCGACAGCGGCAGGAGCACGAGACCAGATGCAGCACGATATTCCGATGATCCGCGCTTGGGGGATGCAGTCATGACCCCCGGCGCAAGGCTGCAAGCCGCCGCCGAGGTGCTCGATCGCATCGCCGCCGGAACCCCCGCCGAGCAGGCGCTGCTCGGCTGGTCGCGCGGCGCGCGCTACGCCGGGTCCAAGGACCGCGCCGCGGTGCGTGACCATGTCTTCGACGTGCTGCGCCGCTGGCGCTCCACCGCCGCGCAGGGCGGCGGCGAGAGCGGGCGGGCGCGGCTCATCGGCCTGCTGCGTCAGCAGCAGGTCGCTCCCGACAGCCTTTTCACCGGGGACGGCCACGCTCCCGCGGCTCTGACCGCCGAGGAGCAGGCTGGGGGACGCCTGGCCGAGGGGGCGGAGGCCCGCGATCTTCCCGACTGGATCGACGCGCTGCTGACCGACAGCCTTGGCGAAGAGGCCGCCGCCGCCGCCGAGGCGCTGCGCGAGCGCGCCCCGGTGTTCCTGCGGGTGAACGGCCTGCGCGGCGATCTTGCCGCGGCTCAGGGGGCGCTGGCGGGCGAGGGGATCGAGACCCGAACGCATCCGCTGGCCTCCGGAGCGCTCGAGGTCACTGAGGGCGCGCGCCGCATTGCGCAGAGCCAGGCTTTCGCCGAGGGGCTGGTCGAGCTGCAAGACGTTGCCAGCCAGGCGGTGGTCGAGGCGCTGCCGCTGGCGCCGGGGCTGCGGGTCCTGGACTATTGCGCCGGCGGCGGCGGCAAGGCGCTGGCCATGGCCGCGCGCACCGGCGGCGAGGTCGCGGCGCATGATGCAGACCCGCGCCGCATGTCCGACCTTCCCGCGCGCGCCAAGCGCGCCGGGGCGCGCATCCAGGCCGTCGCCAGCCCCAAGGGATCCTACGACCTGGTGCTCTGCGACGTGCCCTGTTCCGGCAGCGGCGCCTGGCGGCGCGCGCCCGAGGGCAAGTGGCGGCTGACACCGGAGCGGCTGGAGGAGTTGACCAAGGTGCAGGCCGGGATCCTCGACATCGCCGCGCGGCTCGTGACACCCGGCGGGCTGCTCGCCTATGCCACCTGCTCGATGCTCGCGGTGGAAAACGCGGCGCAGATCGAGGCCTTCCTCGCCCGGCATCCGGGCTGGACCGTCGAGCAGCAGCGCCAGTTCCTGCCCGGCGACGGCGGCGACGGCTTCTTCTCGGCGCAGCTGCGCCGGCCCGCCTGATCGGCGCGGCTGCCGCGGATGACCCATGGGAATGTGAAAAGTTAACCTTTGGTTAATCATACACATGCCACATGGTGAATGGGGATATGGAAGGAAAAGGATGACCCCGTGACGCGATCCGCGTTTTACGAGGAGGGGCGCGGGCGCAGTTGGCTTTCTCAGGCTCTGCCGGGGATCGCGCTCACCGCTGCCGGCCTGGTGTGCCTGGCGTTCAGCGCGCTGCTCGAGGGCAGGGAGGCGCAGCTCGCGGCGCAGGCCGCGGCGGGGGCCTTTCTGGCGATCAGCGGTCTGCTGGCGGTCTGGCATGTGATGGGGCGGCGGCGCCTGCGGGGGGAGCTGTCGGGGCTGCGCAAGCTGGTCGAGGCCGATCCCGCACCGGCGCTGCTCGAGGATCGACACGGGCGGACGGTGTTTTCCAATCGCGCCGCGCAGCAGCGGTTCGTTCTCGCTGCCGGGCAGAATCTCGGCGATCTGCTGACCCAGTTGGGGGTGGATGCCGAGGCCCTGAAACTGCGGCTGCGGCGCCGCGCCGAGGGGCGCGGGGGCGCGAGCGAGGACATCCTGTCTCCCGCCGGGCCGCACCGGCTTGCGCTGGCGGAGGTCGGGGGGCTGAGCTACTGGCGGCTCGAACGGCTGCCGGATCCCGACTTTTCGGGCCTCACCGCGGTGGCGGAGGCGGAGGATCGCGCGCCCGAAGCGCGGGACGCGGCGCAGGTGCCGGTGCTGACCGTCGGGCGCAGCGGCGCGGTGCTTTATATGAACGCCGCCGCGCGGAGGTTGATCGGGCGGCGGATCAAGCAGCTCGAGGAGGTGCTGGAGCTGCCGCTGCGCGTCGGCAAGGTGCAGCAGATCGGCTCTCCGGAGGGCGAGCGCAGCGTGCTGATCCGCTGCTCGGATGCCGGTTTCGGGCGGCAGGAAGTGGTGCTGCATCCGGTGGATGCGGCAGGGTCGCCGGAGGTGCGGGACGGGGTCGACAACCTGCCGGTGCCGCTTTTGCGGCTCGCGCCCGACGGACGGATCCTGCGTGCCAACGCCGAAGCCTGCCGCATGCTCGAGGTGGCCAGCGCCGACGGCACCTCGATCGAGGCACACATGGAGGGGCTCGGCCGGTCGATCACCGACTGGCTCACCGAGGCGGCGGCAGGCCGCGGGCTGCATCGGTCGGAATTCCTGCGCCTCGTACGCCCCGAGCGCGAGGTCTTCGTGCAGGTCACGCTGAACCGGGTGCTCAAGGCGGGGCGGGCCGAGCTGATCGCGGTGCTCAACGACGCGACCGAGCTGAAATCGCTCGAGGCGCAATTCGTCCAGAGCCAGAAGATGCAGGCCATCGGCCAGCTCGCGGGCGGGGTAGCGCATGATTTCAACAACCTGCTCACCGCGATCTCGGGCCATTGCGACCTGCTGCTGCTGCGCCACGACCAGGGCGATGCGGATTATGCGGATCTGCTGCAGATCAACCAGAACGCCAACCGCGCCGCCTCGCTCGTGGGTCAGCTTCTCGCCTTCTCGCGCAAGCAGACGCTGAGCGTCGAGAAGCTCGACCTGCGCGACACGCTGTCGGATCTGACCCACCTGCTGAACCGGCTGGTAGGGGAGCGGGTGAACCTCAGGCTGAACCACGATCCGGTGCTGCCCCCGATCCGCGGCGACCGCCGGCAACTCGAGCAGGTGATGATGAACCTCGTGGTGAACGCCCGCGACGCCATGCCCGAGGGCGGCGAGATCGAGATCGCCACCAGCCGCTGCGTGATGCACGAGGCGCTGATCCGCGACCGTGCCCGGGTCGAGCCCGGGCTCTACGCCAGCGTCAAGGTCATCGACCGGGGCTTCGGGATCCCGCAGGACAAGCTGCAGAAGGTCTTCGAGCCCTTCTTCACCACCAAGCGCACGGGTGAGGGCACCGGGCTCGGCCTTTCGACCGTCTATGGCATCGTCAAGCAGACGGGGGGGTTCATCTTCGTCGACAGCGTGGTCGGCAAGGGGAGCTGCTTCACCCTGCTTTTCCCCGCCTTCGAAGAGACCAGCATGGCCGAGCCCCCCGCGCCCGAGCCGGAGCGCGGCAGCGCGCCGCTGCTGGGCAGCGTTGTCCTGCTGGTCGAGGACGAGGCCCCGGTGCGCGCCTTTGCGGCCCGGGCGCTGCGCCTGCGCGGCTTCACGGTGATCGAGGCCGAGACCGCCGAGCAGGCGCTCGAGGTGCTGCAGGACCCGGCGCTGACGGTGGATGTCTTCGTCACCGACGTGGTGATGCCCGGGATGGATGGGCCGAGCTGGGTGCGCCAGGCGCTCGAGATGCGGCCCGGAACGCGGGTGGTCTTCGTGTCGGGCTACGCCGAGGAGTCGCTCGACAAGAGTCGCGTGGCCGTGCCCAACTCGGTGTTCCTGCCCAAGCCCTTCTCGCTGACCGAGCTGACCGAGACAGTGCAGCAGCAGCTCGCCTGAGATCTCAGCGCGCCCGCTCCCAGAGCGCGAAATCCGCGGCGCATTTGCGCCGCAGCGTCGCCTCGGCCCCGGGCGAGAGCGCCAGGTCGGCGCGCGGCGAGACATTCTCGCGCGGCAGCTCGAGCCTGAGCCCCAGCCGCTCTTCCAGGAAGCCGGTGATCTGCGCCTGGTGCTCGTATCTGAACAGATGCGTGACCCCGGTGCCGTTCGGCCGAGGCTCGACGAATTTCGCCTGGCTGCCGACATTGGCAAAGGGCGGGCGGGCGCCGCTGGCATAGGCCTCGACGAAGTCCTCGAAGCTGAGCCCGCGGGTCGAGGTGGGCTTGCCGTCCAGGAAGTCGCGCTGGCGGTATCGGTACCACGAGCCGAGCCAGGAGACAGGCTCGCGCACCACGGCCATCAGCTCCATGTGCTCCACGCCCATCTTCTCGAACATCGGCCGGAAGAAGCGGTTGTAGCGATAGACCGGCGCGTGCTTCAGCTCGGGTGGGTCGAGCACGCTCATCGAGGCATGCGGGCCCAAGGCAGCTTCATAAGCAGAGGTTCCCGTCTTGGGGACCGCCAGCAGCACCAGCCGCGCCTTCCAGAAAACCAGCATACCCCTGCCTCTCACCGTGGTCTTTTGGTCGATAAACCACTCTTTAACGCTGTTTCGCAACAGTGAGAACAGATGGTGCTTGAAATGTTCCTGTTTTGGTCTCATAACCCCGGGTGAGAACAAGAGGCGAACGAAAGCAGCGATTGCCGCCCCGGACGCGGTATGAAATAAGGATCGGAAATCATGGCAACGGCAGATCTTCTGACTATGGACAGCAAGCGAAACGCGGACCGGCAAAAGGCACTCGACTCGGCGCTGGCCCAGATCGAGCGGCAGTTCGGCAAAGGCTCGATCATGAAATTGGGCGGCGACAACGCCCTGCGCGACATCGAGGCGACCTCGACCGGCTCGCTCGGGCTCGACATCGCCCTCGGCATCGGCGGCCTGCCCAAGGGCCGGATCGTCGAGATCTACGGCCCGGAAAGCTCGGGCAAGACCACGCTGACGCTGCATGTCGTCGCCGAGGAACAGAAGAAGGGTGGCGTCTGCGCTTTCGTCGATGCCGAACACGCGCTGGACCCGCAATACGCCAAGAAGCTGGGCGTCGACCTCGACGAGCTGCTGATCTCGCAGCCCGACACCGGGGAACAGGCGCTGGAAATCACCGACACGCTGGTGCGCTCCGGCGCGGTCAGCCTGGTGGTGGTCGACTCCGTCGCCGCGCTGACCCCCAAGAGCGAGCTCGAGGGCGACATGGGCGACAGCTCGGTCGGCGTGCACGCGCGCCTGATGAGCCAGGCGATGCGCAAGCTCACCGCCTCGATCAGCCGCTCGAACTGCATGGTGATCTTCATCAACCAGATCCGCATGAAGATCGGCGTGATGTTCGGCTCGCCCGAAACCACCACCGGCGGCAACGCGCTGAAATTCTACAGCTCCGTGCGTCTCGACATCCGCCGCATCGGCGCGATCAAGGACCGCGACGAGGTGGTCGGCAACCAGACCCGCGTCAAGGTGGTGAAGAACAAGGTCGCCCCGCCGTTCAAGCAGGTCGAGTTCGACATCATGTACGGCGAGGGCATTTCCAAGACCGGCGAACTGCTGGATCTCGGGGTGAAGGCCGGCGTGGTCGACAAGTCCGGCGCCTGGTATTCCTACGGCGACGAGCGCATCGGCCAGGGCCGTGAGAACGCCAAGAACTTCCTCAAGGAAAACAGCCAGATCGCCAACGAGATCGAAGATAAGATCCGCGCGGCGCATGGGCTCGATTTCCACATGTCAGAGGAAGACGGGGACGTGACCGAGGATTGACCGCTCGGGGCAGGGGCGCTGCCCCTCGTGGCCGGTGGCGAAGTCACCCCGGGCTACATTGACCTAGAAGAAAGGCGCACCTTGCAGGGTGCGCCTTTCTTGTTTTCGGACAATGAGTTGCGGCTGGATGTGGAACCGTTGCGAGATCCTGTTCGGCGCGCGGCGGACAGCAAAAAGGCCGCGACGTCTGCGCGGCCCTTTGCATGTCGCGGCAGCGGCGGCTTACATCGAGAAGCTGGTGCCGCAGCCGCAGGAACTGGTGGCATTGGGATTTTCGATGGTGAAACGCGCGCCGATCAGCTCTTCGGAGAAGTCGATCACCGCATCGGCGAGGAAGGGCAGCGAGACGCTGTCGACCACCACGCGCTCTCCCTTGCGCTCGAGCACGAGATCGTCCTCGGCGGCGTCGTCGAGCTTGATGTCATACTGAAAACCCGAGCAGCCGCCGCCCTCGACGGCCACGCGCAGCGCCTTGCCCTGGGCGCCAGCGCCGATCTCGGCGAGTCGCTCGTAGGCGCGGTCAGTCACTTTCGGGGGCAGGTTCATGGGTCGCCTCAAAGGTTTATCTCCCGGTTGGTCCATAATATAGGGATCCC
Source organism: Salipiger sp. PrR003 (assembly GCF_010500785.1). Lineage (NCBI taxonomy): Bacteria > Pseudomonadati > Pseudomonadota > Alphaproteobacteria > Rhodobacterales > Roseobacteraceae > Salipiger > Salipiger sp. PrR003. Next base: position 184,254 of record NZ_JAAGOV010000054.1, on the reverse strand, counting down.
CGAGAGCAGCGGCAACCATCCGGCATGCATCGGAAGGGCCGCGCATTGAGGCACGTGAAAGGCAGACAACAGATGGCGATCTATTCCTGCGATCCCGAGGGGGCACGGCCCCGCCGCGTGGCGGAAGAGGAGAGTGCATTCCGCTCCTGTTTCCAGCGCGACCGTGACCGGATCATCCACAGCTCAGCCTTCCGGCGCCTCAAGCACAAGACCCAGGTCTTCGTCGAGCACGAGGGAGATTTCTACCGCACGCGGCTGACCCACAGCATCGAGGTCGCGCAGGTGGCGCGCACCATGGCCAATGCGCTGGGGCTGAACACCGACCTGACCGAGGCGGTGGCGCTCGCGCATGATCTTGGCCACACGCCCTTTGGCCACACCGGCGAAGATGCGATGCACGAATTGATGGCGCCTTATGGCGGCTTCGATCACAACGCCCAGACCCTGCGCATCGTCACCCGGCTCGAATGCCATTACGCCGAGTTCGACGGGCTCAATCTCACCTGGGACACGCTCGAGGGGATCGCCAAGCACAATGGGCCGCTGCTGCCGCTGAAAGCGGGCGAGACGCTGCCGCTGGCGCTGGCCGAATACAACGCCGAGCATGATCTCGAGCTTGAGACCCATGCCAGTGGCGAGGCGCAGGTCGCGGCGATCGCCGACGACGTGGCCTACAACAACCATGACCTGCAGGACGGGCTGCGCGCCGGGCTCTTCACCGAGGAAGAGATCGCCGACCTGCCGCTGATCAAGCCCGCCTATGCCGAGGTCGACCGGCTCTACCCGCACCTCGACGCCTATCGCCGTCGCCACGAGGCGCTGCGCCGGGTCTTCGGCTATATGGTCAGCGACGTGATCGACACGAGCCGGGCGCGCCTCGCGGCGGCAGAGCCGCAAAGCTGCGACGACATCCGCCGGCTCGGGCATCCGGTCGTTGCCTTCTCGGACGAGATGTACCGCGAGCTCAAGCAGGTGCGGCATTTCCTCTTCACCCGCATGTACCGCGCCCCCTCGGTGGTGGTGATCCGCGAGAAGGTGACCCAAGCGGTGATGGAACTTTTCCCGATCTACATGGACAACCCGCTGCTGCTGCCGGCTCGCTGGCGCGCGACCGATCCCAAGAGCGAGACCGAGCTGGCGCGCATGGTGGCCGATTACGTCGCCGGGATGACCGACCGCTTCGCCCTGCAGCAGCACGCCAAGCTGACCGGCACCGACATCCTGCACGACGCGCGCTGAAGCGCCAATCGCACGCCAAGCCCTTTATCGCACTGGACAGATCGAGGCCGCAGGCCAGATCATGAGCGCGGCACAGGCCGCGGTTGCGTGAAAGGGCCCTGACATGACCGGACCGGAAACTGGCGGCATCGATCCGCTGCTGGGATTTGCCCTTGTGGGCGCGCTCGGCGTCGGCTCGCAATGGCTGGCCTGGCGGATGAAGCTCCCGGCGATCGTGGTCATGCTGGTCGCGGGGCTTGCCATCGGGCCGGGCCTTGGCGTGCTCGATCCGCATCAGGATTTCGGCGCGCTGATGGAGCCGATGCTGGCCATCGCGGTGGCGATCATCCTTTTCGAGGGCGGGCTGACGCTGAATTTCCAGGGGCTGCGCGACGCGCGGCTCGGGGTCCGGCGGCTGATCTTTGTGGGCGCGCCGCTCGGCTGGCTCGCCTCGGCGGCGGCGCTGCACTGGGTGGCGGGGCTGAGCTGGGAGAGCGCGGCGGTCTTCGGCGGCATCATGATCGTCACCGGCCCCACGGTGATCGCGCCGCTCTTGCGACAGGCGCGGCTCAAGCACCGCCCGGCGGCCCTGCTGCAGTGGGAGGCCATCGTCAACGACCCGGTCGGCGCTCTGGCGGCGGTGCTCGCCTTCGAGGTGGTCTCGGTGCTGGTGGACGGCGCCTCGATGGGCGAGGCACTGGTCGAGATGATTGTCGGCATCCTCGCGGCCTCGGCGCTCGGCGTGCTTGGGGGCTGGGGGCTGGCGCAGTCCTTCAAGCGCGGCAAGGTGCCGGAATACATGAAGGTTCCGGTGCTTTTCGTCTCCATGCTGGTGGTCTTCGCCCTGGCCGACTCGGTGCTGCATGAAAGCGGGCTGCTGGCGGTGACGCTGATGGGCGTGTGGATCGCCAACGCAGGCCTGCCGAGCTACGAGGAGATGCGCCGCTTCAAGGAACACGCGACGATCCTGCTGGTCTCGGGGGTGTTCATCCTGCTGGCAGCCAACATGAGCCGCGGCATGCTGGTCTCGCTCGACTGGCAGGCGCTGGCCTTCGTGCTTTCGGTGATCCTGCTGGCGCGGCCAATCCCGGTGCTGATCTCGCTTGTCGGCACAAACGTGCCGTGGCGGGAGCGCCTGATGGTGGCCTTCACCGGGCCGCGGGGCGTGGTTCTGGTGGCGGTGGCGGGGCTTTTTGCCCAGCGGCTGGTGGCGCTCGGCGTCGAGGATGCGGCGCGGATCCCGGCGCTGGCCTTCGCGCTGGTGGCGGCGACGGTGGTGCTGCATGGCTTTACGCTGGCGCCCATGGCGCGGGCGCTGGGACAGACCGCGACCGAAACGCCCGGTGTGCTGATCACCGGCGGCTCGGACTGGTCGGTGGCATTGGGGCTGGCGCTGAAGAAGCTCGAGCTGCCGGTGCTGATCGCCGATCCCAACCATGCCCACCTGCGCGAGGCGCGCGACGCGGGGCTCGACACGTTCTTCGGCGATATCCTGTCGGAGGCGGCGGAGCACCGGCTCGATCTGGTCAGCTACGAGAGCCTCATCGCCGCCACGGACAACGACGCCTACAACACGCTGGTGGCCACCGACCTTGCGCCGGACTTCGGCCGCGAGCATGTCTTCCAGCTCAAGCGGGCGCGCGACACGTCGACACGCCACGCGCTGCCGGCGACCCTTGGTGGCCGGCCTTTCGGGCCGGACGAGAGCTACGATGAAGCCAATGCGCGCATGGCGCAGGGCTGGGAGTTCCGCATCTCGCGGCTGACCGAGGAATTCACCATGGAGCACTGGCGTGAGAAAAACCCCGAGGCGATGGTCGTCGGGGATCTCGGGCCGAACGGCACCTTCCGGCTGCTCGGGCCGGATGAGGCCCCGAAGGAGGCCGATGGGGTTCGGCTGGTGGTGCTTGCCCCGAGGCGCGAAGAGCGCTCGGAAGGTCGGCGGGATGACAGGGGCAATGACACGCTGAAGGGCGCCAGGGCGGAGTAGCGCGCTTTCCGTCCGGTTCCCCGCATCTCGGCATTTGACCCCGCGGGACAAGATGGTAGAGGAGCATCCGACCGTATGGAGACAGACTGATGAACCTCTTCACCGACATTCGCGCGCTTGTCCTTCAGGCGATCGAAGCGCTGCAGGCCGAAGGCGCGCTGCCCGAGGGCCTCGCCACCGCCGCCGTGACGGTGGAGCCGCCGCGAGACGCCTCGCATGGGGACATGGCAACCAATGCCGCGATGGTGCTGGCAAAGCCCGCCAAGCAAAAGCCGCGCGACATCGCCGAGGCGCTTGCCGCCAAGCTGTCCGAGGACCCGCGCGTCGCCCTCGCGGAGGTCGCCGGCCCCGGCTTTCTGAACCTGCGCCTCGACCCCTCGGTCTGGCAGGCGCTGCCCGCGGCCGTGCTGACCTCGGGCACCGACTATGGCCGCTCGGACATGGGGCAGGGGCTCAAGGTCAACGTCGAATACGTCTCGGCCAACCCCACGGGCCCGATGCACGTCGGCCATACCCGGGGCGCGGTCTTCGGCGATGCGCTGGCCTCGCTGCTGGCCTATGCTGGCTATGACGTCACGCGCGAGTATTACATCAACGACGGTGGCGCGCAGGTCGACGTCCTGGCGCGGTCGGTCTACCTGCGCTACCTCGAAGCGCATGGCCGCAGCGTCGAGTTCGAGGCGGGCACCTATCCCGGCGAGTACCTGATCGAGGTCGGCGCGAAGCTGAAGGCGCAGGTTGGTGACAAATATGTCGACCAGTCCGAGTCCGAATGGCTCGAGACGGTGCGCGAGTTTGCCACCGAGGAGATGATGGGCATGATCCGCGAGGATCTGGCGCTGCTCGGCGTGAAGATGGATCACTTCTTCTCGGAAAAATCGCTCTACGGCACCGGCAAGATCGAGGCCGCCATCGAGTCGCTGACCGAGAAGGGGCTGATCTACCGCGGCGTGCTCGAGCCGCCGAAGGGCAAGAAGCCCGAGGATTGGGAGCCGCGCGAACAGACGCTGTTCAAGTCGACCGACCACGGCGACGACGTCGACCGCCCGATCATGAAGTCGGATGGCAGCTGGACGTATTTCGCCCCGGACATCGCCTATCACTATGACAAGGTGACCCGCGGCTTCGACATGCTGATCGACGTCTTCGGCGCCGACCACGGCGGCTACGTCAAGCGCATGAAGGCGGCGGTCTCGGCGCTTTCGGATGGCAAGGTGCCGCTCGACGTCAAGCTGATCCAGCTGGTCAAGCTGTTCAAGAACGGTGAGGAATTCAAGATGTCCAAGCGGGCAGGGACCTTCGTGACCCTGCGCGACGTGGTCGAGGAGGTTGGCCCCGACGTCACCCGCTTCGTCATGCTGACCCGCAAGAACGACGCCACGCTCGATTTCGATTTCGCCAAGGCCGTGGAGCAGAGCCGCGAGAACCCGGTGTTCTACGTGCAATACGCCCATGCCCGCGTCTGCTCGGTGCTGCGCAAGGCCATCGAGGCCGGAATTGACGTGTCGGACGAGGCCCTTGCCGGGGCCGACCTGTCGGGCATGACCCACGAGGCCGAGCTTGCACTGGCCAAGAAGGTGGCCGAATGGCCGCGCATCGTCGAGATCGCGGCCAAGGGCCACGAGCCGCATAAGGTCGCCATCTGGCTCAACGAGCTGGCCTCGGACCTGCACGGCCTCTGGAACCGCGGCCACGACGAGCCGGGCCTGCGCTTCGTGCAGGACGATCCTGCTGTCAGCCAAGGCAAAATCGCGCTGGCCCGGGCCGTCGCGGTTGTCATTTCGGCCGGTCTTGGTATCTTGGGCGTGACCCCGGCAGAAGAGATGCGCTGACCCAAAGGCGCCTCGGGGCAAATGAGCAGAGCAAGATGGCCGGCGGGGAGACCCCGTGCCGGCCCGACAGGCAGACCGAGGCAAACATGGCGGATTACCCCTACGACGGGCCGGAAACCCCGGCCCCGACCGGGCGGAGAGCAGCATCCCTGGCAAACTGGGCCGGCGCAGCGGTGTCGCTTGCGCTGGTCGTTGGCGTCGGGATGTGGGGCTACGAGCTTCTCATGCGCGACGTGAACGGCATCCCCGTGGTGCAGGCGATGGACGGTCCGATGCGGATCGCCCCCGAGGATCCGGGCGGCTCCACGGCCGATCATATCGGGCTGGCGGTCAATGCCGTTGCGGGCACCGGCCTTGCCGAGCCCGGCGCCGACCGGCTGCTGCTGGCGCCGCAGGGCATCGGCCTGTCGGACGATGACATGCCGCAGAAGGAGCTCGCTGCGCTGCGCGAGAAATCCGCGCAGATCGCCACCGCCTCGCTCTCGCAGGACGAGGCAGGCGCCGAGGGCGCGGCCGAGGGTGAAGACCTCGATCCGATCCAGGCGCTTGCCGACCAGATCGCCGCGAACGCCCGCCCGCTCAGCGAGCTCTCTTCCGATGAGGGCGAAGGCGAGTTGGTGGCCAGCGTCACCGGCGCCGCCCCCGCGGGCGCGCTGATCCGCTCGCTGCGCCCGTCGACCCGCCCCGGAGACCTGCTCAACCAGCCTGTCGCGCTGGCGCCCGCCCCCGAAGAGCCCGCCGGTCCCGCGGAGATCAACCCAGAGACGCTGCCCGCAGGCACCCGCCTCGCGCAGCTCGGGGCCTATGCCAGCGAAGACGTCGCCCGCCAGGAGTGGGAACGCTTCAGCGCCCGCTTCGGCGAATTCATGGATGGCAAGGACCGGGTGATCGAACGCGCCAGTTCCGGCGGGCGCACCTTCTACCGTCTGCGCGCCGCGGGCTTTGCCGATCTCGCCGACGCCCGCCGCTTCTGCGCTGCCTTCGTCGCCGAGAACGCCGACTGCATCCCGGTGACCACGCGATGACCCGTTTCGGAGCCACCATCCTCGCCCCGCTCGGTCTGACGCTGAGCGCCGAGGAGAAACGCTTCTTCGCCGAGGCCAACCCCTTTGGCTTCATCCTCTTCGCGCGCAACGTCGAGAGCGCCGAGCACCTCCGGGCGCTGACATCCGACCTGCGCGCCGCCGTCGGCTGGCACGCCCCTGTCTTCACCGACCAGGAGGGAGGCCGGGTGCAGCGCCTGCGCGCGCCGCTGGCCACCGAGTTCCTGCCGCCGCTCGACGAGGTGGCGCAGGCCGGCGAGACCGCGGCCCGCGCCATGGAACTGCGCTTTCGCATCATCGCCGCCGAGCTGCGGGCGGTGGGCATCGACGGCAACTGCGCGCCGATGCTCGACGTGGCGCGCCCGGGCACCCATGCCTTCTTGCGTAATCGCTGCTACGCCGAAGACGTCGAGACCGTCGTCGCCATGGGGCAGGCCGTGGTGAAGGGGCTGACCGACGGCGGCGTGCTTCCGGTGATGAAGCACCTGCCGGGCCATGGGCTTGCGCAGCTCGACAGCCACAAGGATCTGCCGCGCGTCTCCGCGCCGCGCGAAGAGCTCGAGGACATCGACTTCGCCGCCTTCCGGCCCTTCGCCGATCTGCCGCTCGCGATGACCGCGCATCTGGTCTACGAGGGGCTCAACACCCGCCCCGCCACGGTCGATCCCGAGATGATCGCCCTGATCCGCGAGAACATCGGGTTCCAGGGTCTGTTGATGAGCGACGATTTGTCGATGGAGGCGCTCTCGGGCAGCATCGGGGAGCGCAGCGCGGCCACCGTGGCCGCGGGCTGCGACGTGGTGCTGCACTGCAACGGCAAGATGGACGACATGCGGCCGGTGGTCGAGGCCGCGGGCCAGATGACCGAAGCCGCGCAGTCCCGGGCCGAGGCGGCGCTTGCCGCCCGTACCATCCCTGCCGAGATTGACATCGCGGCGCTCAAGGCGGAGCATGAGGCCTTGCTGGCCGGGCCCCGCTGATCACCAATGCAGGACGATGCGCAACTGGAGTTCGAGACGCTCAGCGTCGCCGACCGCCTTGCGGCCGAGGCGCTGATCGTCGACGTCGAGGGCTACGAAGGGCCGCTCGACCTGTTGCTGTCGCTCTCGCGCACGCAAAAGGTGGACCTGCGCAAGGTGTCCATCCTCGAGCTGGCGCGGCAATACCTCGGCTTTGTCGAAAAGGCGAAAGAGCTGCGCATCGAGCTGGCCGCCGACTACCTCGTCATGGCCGCCTGGCTTGCCTTCCTGAAATCGCGGCTGCTGTTGCCGCCCGATCCCACCGAAGAGGGGCCGTCGGGCGAAGAGCTGGCGGCACATCTGGCGTTCCAGTTGCACCGCTTGCAGGCGATGCGCGACGTGGCGGCGCGGTTGATGGCCCGCGACCGGCTGGGCCGGGACTTTTTCGCCCGAGGCATTCCCGAGGACATGCAGCGCCTGCGGAAGGTGAAATACACCGCGTCGCTGCTCGACCTCATGCAGGGCTATGCCCGCACCCGCACCCGCGACGATTTCCGCCCCTTCGTCATGGACCGGCACGACGTCTTCACCATGGAGCAGGCGCTTGACCGTATGCGCGGCATGATCGGCTATGCCGGTGACTGGACCGACATTTCCCGTTGGCTGCCGGACGGCTGGTCCGGCGATCCCCAGCGCTGGCGTTCCGCCACGGCTGCGACATTTGCCGCTTCGCTCGAGCTGGTGAAGGAGGGCAAGGCCGAGATCCGCCAGACCGACACCTTCGCGCCCATCGAGATGCGCAAGAGAGAGAATCCGCGTGAGTGACGATATCGAGTTGACGCGCGCCGAGCGGCGCGCGGCGCAGGACAGCAGCGAAAGCCTCTTCGAAGCGCCGCCCATGGGCGATCAGGAACGCATGGTCGAAGCCATCCTTTTCGCCTCCGCCGAGCCGGTCACCGTGCGCGAACTGCAAGAGCGCATGCCGCATGGCTGCGATCCCGCCGAGGCGCTGGCCTACCTGCGCAAGCGCTACGAAGGGCGGGGCGTGCAGGTTGTGCGCGTCGGTGACGCCTGGGCGATCCGGACCGCGCCCGACCTCGGCTTTTTGATGCAAAAGGAGACGGTGGAGACCCGCAAGCTGTCGCGCGCGGCGATCGAGACGCTGGCGATCATCGCCTATCACCAGCCGGTGACCCGCGGCGAGATCGAAGAAATCCGCGGCGTGAGCGTCTCGCGCGGCACCGTCGACCAGTTGCTCGAGATGGGATGGATCCGCTTTGGCCGCCGCAAGATGACCCCGGGGCGGCCGGTGACCTTCGTGGTGACCGAAGAGTTCCTCGACCACTTCGGCCTCGAGAGCGCCCGCGATCTGCCGGGGCTCAAGGAGCTTCGCGCCGCGGGCCTTCTCGACAACCGCCCGCCGCCGGGACTCGTGCCGCTCACCGATCCTGAGCCCGAGGACGAGGAGGAGGCCCCCGGCCAATCCGAACTCTTCGAGGATTGATCGCTACGAACCAACGTAAAAAAGGCCCCGCGAACGGGGCCTTTTCTACATCATAACAGTTAATTAGCGCACGATCTTCACGATACGGCGGGTCTCGGGATCGATCACCACCGGCTGCTGGTTGACGTTCAGATAGGCGTAGTCGCTTTCCGGGACCTGGTAGACCTCGATCTCCTGCGGGATACCGGCACCCACGGCGATCTCACCGTCGAGATAGACCGGCTCCACCGGGTTCGACTGAATATAGGTGACCGTCTTTTCCTCGACATTGTTGGCGGCACCGGCAACGGCGCCGATCACGGCACCCGCGGCCACGGCGGCGGGGCCACCGACAATCAGCGAGCCCACGGCAGCGCCCCAGGCCCCGCCCACACCGGCTCCGGCGGCGGCATTGCTGGTGTCGTCATAGGTCACGGTTTCCACTTCGACGCGATCACGGTTCTCATAGATCACGACCGGTTCGTCTTCGACCGGCGTGGTCAGATAGGCCGAATAGGCCCAGCCCGAGGTGCCCTGGTAGCTCACTTCGCACCATTCGGCGTCGGCGAGGCAGCCCATCACGTCGACTTCTTCGGTCGAGGGGATCACGCTCTCGACGGAGTATTGCGGGCCAGGACCCGAGCGCAGGTTCAGCTCGGTGGTGGCGGAGGCGGTCATCGCGGCCGAAACCGGGGCAGCTGCGAGGCCGACAAGCGGAAGCGAGAGAAGGAGCGTCTTCTTGGTGTTCATGATCAAGTCCTTTCAAGTCTTTGGCGGCCCGCGCTGCGATCCGCCTCATGGTCCCACAACACCACATCCCGGCGGATGTTCCGGGAGAAGATAAGAAAGCGACCGGAAGTTACTGATTTCAAGGAGTTTGCGCGAAGTTCCGCGCGCGGCCGGCACTGCCGGGAACCAATGCCAGGGGGCGGGGGTTCTCTTGCCTTCGCGCGCGCAGCTGCGCCCCGAGGCAAGGACAGCGGGGCCGCGCGACAAGAAGATATCTATGCGAGTTGTTGCCAAATTTTTCGTAACTCGCCGTGAGAGCGACCCGGATCGCCGCGCAATTTAGGGCGAGGTTAATCGGCCCATGCGACTCTCAATCTCCCCGCCGCAGGATGATGGAGGTGCAAATTGTGGATCACGGTGCAAGTTTTCGCGCCCTCAGGGCGAGCGACGGCTTATTCCTGAGCCCCGCCCATCCCAGCCTGCGCCCGCTCGCCTGGACGCGAAAGGTCTGTCTGGTGCTGGCCGGAGCGCTGCTGATTGTCGCCGCGGAGGGCCATCTTTACGGGATCTCGCGGCTCTACGCGCCAAGCGGCGACAGCGCGCTTTCCGTGCCCACCCTGCTGGCGGGCACCGGGGCGCTGGCCGCAACCTTGATGCAAAAGCCGTTGCGGCGCTCGGACCCGCGCGAAACGCTGATCTGGATGCTGGTGATCGCGCTGTGCCTGCTGACCGGCCTCGGCTATCGGAATGGGATCGATTTCGGCGCGGGCCGCATGGGGGGCAATACGGCGGTCTCCTTCGTGTTGCTGGCCGGGGGACAGCTCTGCTTCCGGCGCCTGCCGGTCTCCTCTGTTGGCCTGTCATTCATGGCGCCGGGCCTGCCCTTCGTGGCGGCGATCGGATATCTCAACAATGCGCCAATGCTCTTCGGAGAGATGTCACTCTCGACTTCGGTGATGCTGCTGGCGCTCGGCGTTGCCAACGCCGCGCGCCACGCCAGGCGCCCGATCTTGCGCCCGCTAGTCAGCAGCTCGCGGGCCGGGCGCGCGGTGCGGACGATCCTTCTTTCCTGGCTGATCCTGGTGGCGGCACAGGCGGTCGCCGCCCGCTTCGTGCCCCAGCACTGGGGCGCCACCTGGGGCGTTGCGGTGATGGTGGTCGATGCGCTGGCCTTGCTTGCGGTGATCCTCTTTCTGGGCATGAAATACGACGGCAGTGCAACGCGGCTGCGGCTGACGGAATGGCGGCTTTATAACGCGGCGCTGCGCGACCCCTCGACCGGGATGCGAAGCCGCGCTTCGGCCGAGCTCTTCAGCGCCACCTTCGGGCCGATCACCAGCCACGGGCTTGTGCTGATCGAGATAGAGGGGATCGTCGATCTGGCGCATCGCTCGGGGCCAGAGGCGGCGGAACGGCTGCTGCGGCTGGTCGCGTCCGAGTTGCAGCGCGCGTTGCGCCCCGAGGAACTCCTGTGCCGCGAAGAAGAGCTCAGCCTCCTGCTCATGGTCCGGAACTGCACGCTCGAGCAACTGGGCGAACGCGCGGCAGAGCTCTGTGCGCTTGTCGCAGAACTCCGCGACCCCGAGCGCGAGATGAGTCGCATCCAGCTTTCGGCCGCGGTGGTCATGGCGCGCCGCGGCGACGGCGATCCGGCGCCGTCGATCCGTCGCGCTCGCAAAGCGCTGCGCAGCGCCGAGCCGGGGGACACGCGCAGGGTAGTGCTCTGCGAGGCAGCCTGAAGCGGCGCGCTCAGCTTCGGAAATGCTTGGAGAGCTTGAGCCCCTGGCCCTGATAGTTCGACGCAATCCCGGCGCCATAGAGTTGCCCCGGCGTCTCATCCATGCGCTCGTAGACGAGCCGCCCGACGATCTGCCCGTGCTCCAGCACGAAGGGCGCCTCGTGGCAGCGAACTTCGAGCACCCCGCGCGAGCCGGTGCCCCCGGCGGCGGAATGGCCGAAGCCCGGGTCGAAGAAGCCCGCGTAATGCACGCGGAACTCGCCCACCATGGCAAGATAGGGCGCCATTTCGGCAGCGAAGCGCGGTGGAATGTGCACCGCCTCGCGGCTGACGAGGATATAGAAGGCATCGGGATCAAGGATCAGCTGCCCGCGCGAGGCCTGCAGGGGATCCCAGAACTCGGCCGGGTCATAGTGGCCGATGCGGTCGAGATCGATCACCCCGGTGTGCGGCTTGGCCCGCCAGCCCACCAGATCGGTTCCCTCGGGGCGCAGGTCCACCGAGAAGCCGAGCCCTTCACCGATCACCGCCGGGCCACCGGTCACCAGCGTCTCGGCGGCGTGCAGCTCGGTCAGCTCGGCGTCGCTGAGGATCGACTGGCCGCGGCGGAAGCGAATCTGGTTGAGGCGCATCCCGGTGCGGGCCAGCACTGAGAAGGAGCGGGGGCATATCTCGGCATAGAGGGGTCCGCTATATCCGCCGACGATGCGGTCGAACTCGGTGCCGCCATCGGTGATGGTGCGGGTCAGCAGGTCAAGCCGGCCGGTGGAGCTCTTGGCATTGGCGACCGCGGTCAGCCCGGCGGGCAGGTCGAGGCTCTCGAGCAGCGGCACCACGTAGACGCAGCCCTTCTCCAGCACGGCGCCTTCGGTCAGATCGACCCGGTGCATCTCGAATTCGTCGATCCGCGAGGCCAGCGTGCGACCCTCGCCTGCAAGGAAAGAGGCGCGAACCCGGATCGCCTCGGTGCCGAGCCGCAGGTCAAGGCTGGCAGGCTGGATCTGCCCGTCGACGAGGGGGGCCTCAAGGCGGATCGCCCCGCTCTCGACAAGCGCCGAAATCTGCTGGCTGGCGAGCACCCCTGTCATTGTCACATTCCCTCGTATTGCGTTGATCGTGCTTAGCAAGCGGCGGGGGCGAAGGGAACGAGGAATGCGGCGCTCCGGCCCTGTGGTTGCTCGCCTGTGCGCGGTTGGTGACGCAGCGCAAGGACCTGCACGAGATGCCGCGCGCGGTTCAGGGTCGTTTCGAAATGGTGGGAATTTGTGTTTTGTCGCCAGCGGTTTGGCGGGGCCGTTCCCTCACCCCCGGGCGGAGGTGGACAAGTCAGAAACGGCGATGGGGAGTATTTGGTCGGGCTAGCAGGACTCGAACCTGCGACCTTCCGTCCCCCAGACGGACGCGCTACCAGGCTGCGCTATAGCCCGACTTGTGAGGCCGTTTCATATCGGTTTTCACCGCACGCGCAACCCCCAAGATGAAAGTTTTTTCCCCGGTCTCCCTAGGTCACCCTGGCGCCCCGGCGCGCGGCCACCAGAGCCTGCAGCGCGGCAACATGCGGCGCCAGTTCGGCAGCCTTGGCGGCGTCGATCCGGGTCAGCCCGGAGAGCTGCGAGAGCGCGCCCGGCGCAGGCCGTGGAAGGGCCGACAGATCGGGCACATCGGGGAGCGCAGGGGGCGGGGTTTCCGCGGCGCGGGCCTCGAGGGATTCGGTGATGAACCCGGGCAGATCCGCGGTCCCGGGCGCGGGTTCTTCGGCCGGAGCGGCCTCCGGGTCTTCCGCCCAGGGCGCGCCCTCGTCGTCAGCATGGGGCTCGGGGTCGTCGGTCTCGGGGAAGAGCGGTGTGGCTGCGGCGTAGCTCGGCATCTCCTCCGGAGGCTCGAAGGGCGCAGGCTCCGGAGCGTCTTCCGAGGCCTCTGCGAGGTCGGATGACTCTGCGGGCGCAGCCTGGGCGAAGGGCAGCACCGTGGCGCTTTCCTGCGGCTCGAAGGCGGGCACGGGCTCGGCCGAGGGGGGCTCAGCCTCGGAGACGTCGTCGAGCAGCTCGGCCGGCGGGGCAATGCCGGCGACATGTTTCACCCCCTGTTCGCGCAGCACCTTCTGCACGCCCTTGATGGTCAGCCCATCGTCGTGCAGCAGCTGGCGGATCCCGGCAAGAAGGGCGACGTCATTGGGCCGATAGTAGCGTCGCCCCCCCGCGCGCTTGACCGGTTTCACCTGGGTGAATTTGGTTTCCCAGAAACGTAGGACGTGCGCCGGCGTGTCCAGAAGCTCCGCCACCTCGGAAATGGTGCGGAATGCGTCGCGCGACTTGCTCATGCGGTGGTACCCCCTGCTGCGCGGGGCCGCCGGGCGGGCGCGCAGGCTTCAGATATGTCTTGGACCCGTCAGGGGCGCAGTGCCGGGAAGCTCCGGGACCGCGAGGGCGCCGTGGCGGATCAGGATTTGTTGCCGTCGGCAACCCGTTCCTTCATCAGGTGCGACGGGCGGAAGGTCAGGACGCGGCGGGGCTGGATCGGGACCTCTTCGCCGGTCTTGGGATTGCGGCCGATGCGCGCCGCCTTGTCGCGTACGGAGAAGGTGCCGAAGGACGAGATCTTCACCTGCTCGCCACGGACCAGCGCGTCGGACATGTGCTGCAGCACCGACTCGACGAGTTCGGCGCTTTCATTGCGCGACAGCCCGACCTCGCGAAACACCGCTTCGCTGAGATCCATGCGCGTCAAAGTCTTGTCACTCATTTGGCAGCCTCCCAAGGTTGCGCCACAGCATAGGGGGGAGGCGGATTCCGAGTCAAGCAGCCCTTGCGGGCGTGGAGCCTGCAAGGGCCGGATTTTGCCGGATTTTTGCGCTCACCAGCGCAGGACGACAGCGCCCCAGGCCAAACCGCCGCCGATGGCCTCGGTGACCACCACGTCGCCTTGCTTGATCTTGCCTTCGGCCTTGCCGACCGACAGGGCCAGCGGAATCGAGGCGGCAGAGGTGTTGCCATGGTCCTGGACCGTCACCACGACGCGCTCCATCGGCAGGCCGAGCTTCTTGGCGGTGCCGTTGATGATGCGGATGTTGGCCTGATGCGGCACGACCCAATCGACCTCTTCCGAGGTGATCCCGGCCTTTTCCATCGCAGTTGTCGCGGTCTGGGCGAGCTTTTCCACTGCGTGGCGGAAGACTTCCTTGCCCTCCATGCGCAGATGGCCGGTGGACTGGGTCGACACCCCGCCGTCAACGTAGAGCAGGTCGCGGAACTGGCCGTCGGAATGCAGATCGACCGACAGGATGCCGCGGTCGGCGGAGGTGCCCGCGCCCTCGGCGGCCTCGAGGATCAGCGCCCCGGCGCCGTCACCGAAGAGCACGCAGGTCCCCCGGTCGGTCCAATCCATGATTCGCGAGAAGGTCTCGGCGCCGATCACCATCACGCGCTTGGCCTGGCCCGAGACGATCATCGCATTGGCGGTCGACAGGGCGTAGACGAAACCGGCGCAGACCGCCTGTACGTCGAAGGCGAAGCCGCCGGTCATGCCGATGCGGTCCTGCACCATGGTGGCAGCAGAGGGGAAGGTCAGGTCGGGCGTCGAGGTGGCGACGATCAGCGCGTCGATCTGGGAAGCTTCGAGCCCTGCATCCTTCAGCGCGGCCTCGGCGGCGTTGGCGGCGAGCATCGAGGTGGTCTCGCCCTCGGCGGCGAAATGGCGGCGTTCGATGCCAGAGCGCGAGCGGATCCATTCGTCGGAGGTGTCGAGGGTCTTCTCGAATTCCGCGTTGGGGACCACACGCTGAGGCAGGTAATGCCCGATGCCCGCGACCTTCGCCCTGATGCTCATTTGCCTGTTCCGTTTTTCTTTGTATCTGTGCCGTCCGGCGCCTCTGGGGCTGGGTCGGCGGCGGGGTCGGCGGCCGCAGCGGCGCTCGCCACGCGGGCGGCCAGCCTGTCGCCGAAGCCGGACTGCGCGAGGTCATAGGCCAGTTCCACCGCCGCGGCCACCCCGGTGGCATCGGCAGCGCCGTGGGATTTCACCACAGTGCCGTTGAGGCCGAGGAAGACGCCGCCGTTCTTGCGGCGCGGATCTACGCGCGCCTGCAACCGCTTGAGCGAACTCAGAGCGAGCAGCGCGGCGAGGCGCGACAGCGGCGAGTAGGTGAAAGCCTCGCGGAGAAGTGAATTGATCAGCGAGGCAGTGCCTTCGCCGGTCTTCAGCGCGATGTTCCCGGTGAAGCCGTCGGTGACGATCACGTCGCAGCGCTTGCCGGGGATGTCTCCGCCCTCGACGAAGCCGACGTAATCGAAGCCGCCGGTCTCGGCATTGGCGGCGATGAGGTCATTCGCGGCCTTCAGCTCCGCGCGGCCCTTGTGCTCTTCGGTGCCCACGTTCAGCAGGCCGATGCGCGGGCGCTCGAGGTTGAGACCGTTGCGGGCGTAGGATGCGCCCATCATCGCGTATTTCAGCAGGTCGTCGGCATCGGCGCGGATGTCGGCGCCGACGTCGAGCATGACGTTGTAGCCCTGCGGGTTGCGCGAGGGCCAGAGCACGGCGATGGCGGGGCGGTTCACCCCGGGCAGCTTGCGCAGCCGCACCATCGACAGCAGCATCAGCGCGCCGGTGTTGCCGCAGGAAACGGCAACCGTGGCCTCGCCATTGCGAACGGCGTCGAGCGTGGACCACATCGAGGTGTCCTGCCCGTTGCGCATCACGTGGCTCGGCTTGTCTTCCATCGCCACGACGCCGGAGGCATCGCGAATCTCGACCTGGGCAGACAAACCTTTTTGCTTGTCTACCAGGGGGCGCAACTCGGCCTCGGGTCCGTGCAGCAGGAAATGGACATCGCGGTGCTTCCGCGCAAAGGCGGAAAGACCGGCAACAATCGTTGCCGGCCCGCGATCGCCACCCATGGCGTCGATTGAGAGGACCAGAGGCCCGTGCGCCTGACGGTTATCCGTTGCGGATGTCATGCGACGATCGGGCCTATCCGCAACTTATGCTGCGTCTTCGTCCAGGTCGATCTCGTCAGCCATGGCGACGACCTCACGGTCGGCGTAGTGGCCGCATGACGGGCAGACGTGGTGCGGGCGCTTGAGTTCGCCGCAGTTGCTGCACTCGTTGGGGTTGGCCGCGACCAGCGCGTCATGGGCGCGACGGTTGTTGCGGCGCGATTTCGATACTTTGTTCTGTTGGACGGCCATGTCTCAACCTCGATTGTTCGCGTGTGGGGGCTATACGGGTGCCCGATAACGTTCGGGCGTGCCCGGCCTCATAGTCTTAACCCATGGAGGCGTGCAACCCGGAATTCCGATGAAGGCGCGAAAATAGGTATTTCTTGCCAAACCGCAAGAGAGATTTCGCGCCCCACCGGCTCAGTCTTCTTCTTTTTCGTCCTTCGAGAGCCGATCGCGCAGCCCCGCGAGCCCGGCAAACGGGTTCGGGCGAGATTCGGAGGGGTCCTCCTCGGGCGCATCCGGCGCCGCTTCGGCCATCTCGAGCGCCGCCTGGCTGCGCGGGTAGGGCGGCAGCGCCAAGGACAGGGCCTCGGAAAGAATCCGGCGCAGGTCGATCACGTCGGGCAGGGGCTCTTCCTCGTCTTCGGGCACCTCGACCTCGGAGCCGGGATCGGGGTCGGCGATTTGCTGCGCCGGCCGGAACAGCAAGGAGATCTCCTCGTCGATCCGGGTGGTCACCGGATCGAGGGTGACGACGCAGGGCTGTACCACCGTCGCGCCGAGATCGGCGGTCAGCCGGTAGGCGCCGCCGGCCTCGGGGGTCAGCTTGCCCGCCAGCCGGGCCTTGCGCAGGCCTAGCAGGCCAAGGTCCTTGGCCAAGGCCGAACGTTCCTCGGCCTCGGGCCTGATATCGAAGTCTGTGGCCACGTCGCGGCGCAGTGTCGAGACGCGCAGCCGCGCGGGGTTTCCGCCTCTGTCCATGGGCTCGCCTTTCCTTTGCTTGAAGCGCTTGGCTGGGTTGTGTAATGCGGGATAGAAGGCCCTCCGGGGCATGGCAAGGGGCAGGACTGCGTCCATGGTATCACGGGTGAGAATAGCGCTTTTGGCTGCAAGCGCCGCACTGGGACTGTCCGCCTGCTCGGCTCAGTACCAGACGCATGGCTACGTGCCACGCGAAGACGACCTTCAGCAGATCGTGCCCGGGATCGATACGCGCGCGACGGTGGAGGACGTGATCGGCGTGCCCGCCGCCTCGGGCGTGCGCGACGCGGGCGGCTATTACTACATTGAATCGCAAGTGCGAAGCTTCGCCTGGCAGGAGCCCGAGGTCATCGATCGCGAGGTGCTGGCGATCACCTTCGACGGGCAGGGCGTGGTCAACAACATCTCGCGCTACGGCCTCGAGGACGGCAACGTCGTGCCGATCACCCGCCGGATCACCCGCACCAACGACGGCGAGATGGGCTTCATCCGCAAGCTCTTTGGCAATATCGGCGGCCTGACCCTCGGCGATCTCGACCAGCAATGAGGCGCTGACCATGTCCTCCCGCGTGCAGGATGAGGCTTCGGGGGAGGACGGTCTGATCCTGTCCCGGGGCCGGTTCCGGGCACGCTCCGCCACGGATGCCGAAGCCGTGAAGGCGGCGCAGGCGTTGCGCGGGCTGGCGTTTTTCGGCCCCGGCAAGGGCCCCGATGCCGACGCGCTGGACAGCCGTTGCCGCCATGTTCTGGTCGAGGATGAGACCGGCCTGCTGCTCGCCTGCTTCCGCTACCTCTGGCTCGAGACCAGCGCCGAGATCGGCCGCAGCTATTCGGCGCAATACTACGATCTTTCCCGGCTCGAGGGCTACGGCGGGCCACTGATCGAGCTCGGGCGCTTCTGCACCCGGCCGGGGCTGGTCGATCCTGATGTGTTGCGGCTGGCCTGGGGCGCGATCGCCGCCCTCGTCGATCGGGGCGGCGCGCGGCTGCTCTTCGGCTGCGCCAGCTTCACCGGAACCGACGCGGCCCGCTACGACCCGGCCTTCGGCGTCCTGCGTGCCCGCCACGCCGCCCCGGCGCGCTGGCAGATCGGCGTCAAGGCGGCCGAGGTGGTACGCTTCTCCCCGGCCACCACCGAGGCGCGTGGGGCCCTCAAGCTGATCCCGCCGCTCCTGCGAACCTACCTCGGGATGGGCGGCTGGGTGAGCGATCATGCCGTGGTGGACCGGCAGATGAACACGCTGCATGTCTTCACCGGTGTCGAAACCGCGGCGATCCCGCCGGCTCGCACCCGGGCATTGCGGGCGATCGCGGGGTAGCGGCGGTATGACGGGGCTCTGCCCCGAGCCGCTGCGCGCCTTTCCCCCGGGATATCTGGACCTAGAAGATAGACCCAAGACTCTAGACGCAACACCAGGAGAGGCGGCGGTGGCGACCTTCATCGGCTCGGAAATCTATCGCGGCTCGCGCTACGGGCGCCTGCACCCGCTGTCGATCGAACGGGTGCCGGCGGTGATCGACCTCTGTCGGGCGCTTGGCTGGCTCCCCGGGTCGCAGTGGCGGGTCTCGCCGCGGGCCAAGCCCGCGGCCCTCACCGGCTTCCATGCGCCGCGCTACGTGGCGGCGCTTCAGGCGGCTGAGGCCGCGGGGACGGTGAGCGAGGAGGTGCGCCAGCGGCACGGGCTCGGCACCCTGTCGAACCCGGTCTTTCCCGAGATGTACCGGCGTCCCGCCACGGCGGTGGGCGGCGGGCTGCTGGCCGCAGAGATCGTCGGAGCGCAGGGCGGCGCGGTGTTCAATCCCGGCGGCGGGACGCATCACGCGCTGGCGGATCGGGCCAGCGGTTTCTGCTTTCTCAACGAGCCGGTGCTGACCATCCGCCACCTGCTGAGCCTCGGGATGCGCCGGGTGGCCTATGTCGACATCGACGCCCATCACGGCGACGGGGTGGAGATCGCCTTCGACGGCTCGGAGCAGGTGCGGGTGATTTCGGTGCACGAGGCTCGGCGCTGGCCGTTCACCGGCGCGCTGGCCGACCGGGCCGGGGGGGCGGCCTTCAACATGCCGGTGCCGCGGGAGTTCAACGACACGGAATTCGCGCTGGTGCTCGAGGAGATGATTCTGCCCGCCGTGGCGGCCTTTCGCCCCGATGCGATCTTCCTGCAGTGCGGGGCGGATGCGGTGCTCGAGGATCCGCTGGCGCGGCTGGCGCTGTCGAACCGTTCGCATGCGCGGGCCGCGGCGGCGCTGCGCGGGCTGGCCCCTGCGCTGATCGTCTCGGGCGGTGGCGGCTACAACCCCTGGAGCGCACCGCGCTGCTGGTCGCTGGTCTGGGCGACGCTCTCGGGCCGCTCGGTGCCCGAGCGGCTTCCCGAAGCGGCGCAGGCGGTGCTGCGTCGGCAGGTCTGGGCGCGCAAGGGGCGGCCCTCGGAGTCGCTGCTCACCACGCTGCGGGATGCGCCGCGCGAAGGGCCGGTGCGGGGCGACGTGCGCCAGGGCGTGCGGCTGCTGCGCGAGCGGCTGCGGGCGGAGCATTGACGGCCCACGGGACAACGGGTCTGTGGGACCTGCGCAAAGCCCGGAATTCTCGGAGGAGTTGGAGCGGGTAGCGGGAATCGAACCCGCGCGTTCAGCTTGGGAAGCTGACAGGCTACCATTACATCATACCCGCGCTCTGAAGGCTGATCTACGCGGGCGGCGCGGGCACGTCAAGCGGGCGCGGCGCAGATTTCTCGCGGTCCGGCGGCGCGGGGCTGGCAACAGCAAGCTGGCGGCCGCGCGCTGCTGCGGCGGGCCGACGTGCCGCGCTCTCGGTCGTCGTCTAGCGCCGCCTGCGGCGGGGGCCCTCGGTGTTGAACGATGGCTCGGGCAGGGGCGTGGCGCGGCGGGTCTCGGCGAAGGGAGCGCTGGCATGGGGGATCGCGCTCGCGGCAACGAAATGCTCCTGGAAGCGCGGCTCGATGGCGGTTTCGACCTTGGTGATCTGCCGCACAAGCACTTCGATACGGCGCCGGGCCGCGAGGCTGCAGAGCGCGATGCGCGCGCCCGTGCCGGCGGCATTGCCTGCCGAGGTGACGCGCGCCAGCGGCACGTCGGGGATCATTCCCAGCACCAGCGCGTGCCGCGGCGAGATATGCGCGCCGAAGGCCCCTGCCAGCACGACCCTGTCGACCTTGTCCACGCCCATTTCGTCCATCAGCAGCCGCGCACCCGCGTAAAGCGCGGCTTTCGCCAGCTGGATGGCGCGGATATCAGCTTGGGTGACGGTGATCACGGGTCCTCCCTCGGCGCTGCCATCGTGGATGATATAGGCATGCGTGCGGCCTTCGGGGAGCATGCGCGGGGTGCCGGTCTGCTGCGCCGAGCCGATGAGCCCCCCCGCGTCCACCAACCCGGCCATGCGCATTTCCGCCACCGCCTCGATGATGCCCGAGCCGCAAAGCCCGGTGACGCCGCTGCGCGCGGTGGCCTCGGCAAAGCCCGGCGCGTCGGACCACAGCTCGCAGCCGATGACCCGGAAGCGCGGCTCCTTGGTGTCGGGGTCGATGCGGATCGCCTCGATGGCGCCCGGGGCGGCGCGCTGGCCGGAGCTGATTTGCGCGCCTTCGAACGCGGGTCCGGTGGGCGAGGAGCAGGCAAGCACCCGGCGCCTGTTGCCGAGCAGGATCTCGGCGTTGGTGCCGACGTCGACGGTGAGAACCAGATCTTCGGACCGGTCGGGCGCCTCCGAGAGCGCGACGGCGGCGGCATCGGCGCCTACATGGCCGGCGATGAGCGGAAGCAGATAGGCTTGCGCGCCGGGCGGCAGAGCGGTGAGGCCGAGGTCGCGCGCCGGCAGGTTCTGCGCCGAGGAAGTGGCCAGCGCAAAAGGGGCCTGTCCCAGCTCCACCGGGTCGAGGCCGAGCAGCAGGTGGTGCATCACCGGGTTCCCGACGAGGGTCAGGTCAAGGATCCGGCCCGTTTCGATGTCTGCTTTGGCGGCGATGTCCTGCACCAGGGAATTCAGCCCGGCGCGCACGGCGGCGGTCATCTCGGCCGCGCCGCCGGGGTTCATCATTGCGTAGGAGACGCGCGACATGAGATCCTCGCCAAAGCGGATCTGCGGGTTCATCGCGCCGGCGGAGGCGAGGACATCGCCGCTGCGCAGCGAGACCAGATGCGCGGCGATGGTGGTCGAGCCAAGGTCGATGGCCAGCCCGAGCAGATCGCCCTCCAGCAGCCCCGGCCAGAGCGCGGTGATGCGCGGCGCGGTCTCGGCGGAACTCCGGTGCAGCGCGGCGGTGACGGTCCAGCTGTCCTCGCGCAGGGTGGTCTGCAGGCTGGCGAGCAGCGCAGGCTCTATCGTGGCACCCTCGATGCCCCATTGCGCGCGCAGCGCCTCGGTGAGCCGTTCGAGATCGCCCGACGGCGCATGCATGTCCGGTGGCGCGACCTCGACGAGACAGAGGCGCAGCGCCGGGTCCATTTCGACCGGGCGGGCCTCGGCGTCCTTGCGGATGACCTGCCGGTGCAGCTGGCTCTCGGCGGGCACGTCGATCACCACGTCCGAGAGGATCCGCGCCTGGCAGCCGAGCCGCCGTCCGGGGGCAAGGCCGCGTTTCTCGGCGTAGCGGGCCTCGGTCGCGTTCCAGTCGGAGAGCGCGGCCTCGGTGGAGGTGATGCCATGCTTGGCGAACTGTCCGAAAGCGGGGGCGATCTGGCAGCGCGAGCAGATCCCACGCCCGCCGCAGACCGAGTCGAGATCAACGCCGAGCCGCCGAGCCGCCGCGAGCACTGGCGTTCCGACGGGCACGCGGCCGCGCTTGCCGGAGGGGGTGAAGACGACAAGGGGGGCGTGGCGCTCGGTCATGGGCTCAGGATGCGCGCGCGGGACGGCGGCGACATGTCCGAAAGCGGCAGGCTGTGCGGTGGCGGCGTCGTGCCGGGGCCAAGACGGCCCGAAGTCGCCGCGCGAGCGCGTGCGCGTCCGGCGCGCGTGGCTCGGCGCGCCGGACGCAGAAAGGGCGGCACCCTCCGGCACCGCCCCTCCCGAAGTCAGCTCTGAAGGCCTTAGCCCAATTTCACCAGCGCGTGGCGCTTCTTGCCCGCAGAAAGCTTCACCGGCGCAGAGAGCGCGGCGGCGTCGAGCATCAGACCGGCGTCGGTCAGCGGCTGGTCGTCGAGCCGCGCGCCGTTCTCCGTGATCAGCCGCTTGGCTTCCTTGCCCGACTTGGCGAGACCCGCGCGGACGATCACCTGCACGATGGAGATGCCCTCTCCGATCTCGTCTGCGGTCAGCTCCAGCGTCGGCAGGTCGTCGCCCACGCCGCCCTTCTCGAAGACCTCGCGCGCAGTCGCCTCGGCCGCCGCAGCCGCCTCGGCGCCGTGGCAGAGCGTGGTGACCTCGTTGGCAAGGATGATCTTCGCCTCGTTGATCTCCGAGCCCTGCAGCGATCCGAGCCGCTCGCATTCCTCGACCGGCAGTTCGGTGTAGAGCTTCAGGAACCGCCCGGTGTCGGCGTCGGTGGTGTTGCGCCAGAACTGCCAGAACTCGTAGGGGCTCAGCATGTCGGCGTTGAGCCACATGGCGCCGCCCTGGCTCTTGCCCATCTTGCGGCCGTCCGAGGTGGTCAGCAGCGGCGAGGTGAGCCCGTAGATCTCGTGGTCGAGCACGCGGCGGGTCAGGTCGATGCCATTGACGATGTTGCCCCACTGGTCCGAGCCGCCCATCTGCAGCACGCAGCCGTAGCGGCGGTTCAGCTCGAGGAAGTCATAGGCCTGAAGGATCATGTAGTTGAACTCGAGGAACGACAGCGATTGCTCGCGGTCGAGGCGCGATTTTACCGATTCAAACGAGAGCATCCGGTTCACCGAGAAGTGCCGCCCGATGTCGCGCAGGAACTCGAGGTAGTTGAGCCCGTCGAGCCACTCGGCGTTGTTGAGCATCAGCGCATCGGTCTCTTCGCCGCCATAGCTGAGGTACTTGGCAAAGACCTGCTTCATGCCCGCGATGTTGGCGTCGATCTGCTCCGGCCCCAAGAGCGGGCGCTCGTCCGAGCGGAACGAGGGGTCGCCCACTTTGGTGGTGCCGCCGCCCATCAGGGTGATCGGCTTGTGGCCGGTCTTCTGCAGCCAGCGCAGCATCATGATGTTGAGAAGGTGACCCACGTGCAGCGACTTCGCCGTCGCGTCATAGCCGATATAGGCGGTGACCACGCCCTTGCACAGCGCCTCGTCGAGGCCCTGATAATCGGTACAATCGGCAAGGTAGCCGCGCTCGATCATGACGCGCATGAAGTCCGATTTGGGATGGTAGGTCATCGTGGATCCCTCTTATAGTCCGAAAGTTCCTATAAGCGCGGGGAAGGCGAAGGTGAAGGGCAAGTTGGGTGCACGCTCCGTTTGGGCGCTGGGGTGTATGTCGGGAACCTCTCTCGACGGGGTGGACGCGGCGCTGATCCGCACCGACGGGGCAGAGATCCACGAGTTCGGGCGCTCTGGCTACCGGCCCTATACCGAGGCCGAGCGCCGGGTGCTCAAGGCCGCGCTGGGGCGCTGGCCCGATGACGGCAAAACGCCGGGCCTGGAGGAGGCGCTCGAGGTCGTGCAGCGCGCCCATGCCGAGCTGCTGGCCGAGTTCCCCGAGGCCGAACTTGTGGGCTTTCACGGCCAGACGCTGGCGCATGAGCCACACGGTCGCGGCACGCATCAGCTTGGCGACGGCGGGGCGCTGGCCGAGGCGCTCGGGCGCGACGTGGTCTGGGATTTCCGCTCCGCCGACGTGGCTCTCGGGGGCGAGGGCGCACCCTTGGCGCCCTTCTATCATTTCGCCTGCGCGCGGAAGATGGGGGCCGAGGCGCCCGTGGCCTTCCTCAACCTCGGCGGGGTCGGCAACCTCACCTGGGTGGACCCGCGCAAACCTGCGCCCGAGGCGCCTGGCGCGCTGCTGGCCTTCGACACCGGGCCTGCCAATGCGCCGATCAACGATCTGGTGGGTGAGCGGCTCGGTCTCGACTGCGACCGCGACGGCGCGCTGGCGGCGCGGGGCGAGGTGGTCGACGGGGCTTTGGAGCTTTTCCTCGAAGAGGGCTTCTTCCGCCGCATGCCGCCGAAATCCCTCGATCGGGATGATTTCTCGCTGATGCTGGACCTCGTGCGCGAGCTTTCCGACCCCGATGCCGCCGCCACGATGACCGCCATGGCGGCGGCTGCGGTGATGCAGGGCATGGAGCATTGCCCGATCCCGCCCGAGCGGCTGCTGGTCACCGGCGGCGGGCGGCACAACCCGGTGATGATGGCGATGTTGCAGGCCGGGCTCGACTGCCCGGTGGTGCCGGTCGAGGAGGCCGGGCTCGACGGCGACATGCTCGAGGCGCAGGCGTTCGGATTTCTTGCCGTGCGCGTGGCGCAGGGCTGGCCGACCTCGGGGCCTTCGACAACGGGTGTGGCCGCGCCGGTCGGCGGTGGCCAGGTGTCGCGGGTCGGCTCGCTGGTGCGCTGAGGACGCGCTGCGCCGCTTTCCACGCGGCGCGGCTGGTCCGGCTCAGCCCTCGCGCGCCTCACCTTCGGCGCGCAGCGCGTCGAGACGGCGGCGGAAGCGCGGCGCGTTCAGCCGGGCGGTGACATTGGCGCAGAGCCATTCGGCCAGCAAGGGCCGGTTTTCGACGTCGAGCCGCGACAGCAGCCGCCGCAGATAGGGGGTATGGTTGCGCCTCGCGCGCAGCAGCCGGGCCATCTCGGCACGGTCCAGCCGGTCGTCGGCGGCAGCTGCGAGGATCGGGTGCACGAGGTCGAGCTCCAGCAGGTCGCCTTGCAGCGCGTCGCCCATATAGGGCAGGCGGAACCGGCTCACGTTGCGCCGCTCGAACAGCGCGGCATGCATGGCGTCCATCCGCTCCTGCGGGTCGTAGAGCACATAGGCCGCCTGCGCGGCGTCGATCATGTCGGGCGCGTAGCCGAAGCGCGAGGCGAAATCGACGCGGCGCATCTCGGGAAAACGGTCGTCCCATTCCGCGATCCGTGGATCGAGCGTTGCCTGCGGCTGAAGCAACACCACCCGCGCACCGGGTGCGGCGACAGAATAGGCGGCGGCGGCATAGCCGCAGGGGCCGGCGCCGTAGAAGATCACCTTCTCGAAGGCGTCGAAGAAGCCATCGTCCAGAAGCTGGTCGAAGAAGCGGATCACCTCGGCGTCGCGGAACCAGGTGTCGGCGGTGCAGATCAGCGACAGGCTCGACCAGCCCTCGATCGCCTGCATCTCCCAGCCGAGCGGGGTGGCGGTCTGGCTATAGGACGAAATCCCGGGCATCGACTCAAAGCTCACCAGCAGGGTGTCGCCATCCTCGACGAAGACCGCGTGGTGCCGCTTGCCCAGCGGTTCGGCGAACCCGTGCTGCTCGCCGATCTCGGAGATGGCCGCGATCCAGTTGCAGCCGCTGTGCATGCTGAGGTCAACATCGGTGAGATCGAGATCGTCGTCGGAGACTATCTCGTGCCTGAGCTGATCCGTGTTGTCCTTCATGATACCTGCCATTGTCCTGTCGCGTCCGGTCGGGCCCGTGCTGGGGCGGCTGTTTTTCCCCACGGTAGCACCGCTCTCGGATGTTGCCAGACTGGGAGCGGAATGGGGCGGAAATATGTGGCTTTAGGGGTAATACGGCGGTGGTGAGGCGGCAAGAAAAATCACGGTGAGGGAGATGGTTGCACGGAATCCCGGGCTTTGCCTGCCTGCCGGGCGCGGGTCGCGGCGGCGATCAGAGGGCGCGCCAGTTCGGGCGGCAGAGGGCGCGAGGGCGGGGCAACCATCAGCCGCCCCGTGAGCGCGCGATAGGGCTCCTCTCCCATGAGCGCGGCAAGGCGCACCTTACGCCCGCGCACCGCGGCGGCGGGCAGCCCGGCGCGCACCGGATCCGCCACGAGGTGGCTGTCGAGCGCATGCAGCGCGTCATGGCTGAGTGTGGCAAAGCGCCGGGCACCCGCTGCGGGGAACCTGCGCATCTCCCTTGACCGGCGGCCTGCTGCCGGGCAGCAATCAAGGCAGGAGGAGACCCACATGCAAGACCCCAGTTCGATCGACGCGGTGCAGGAGCTTCTGTCGCGCACCGGCTATGTCTGTCCGCGCCCGCTCGCCACGGTGCTGTTTCTGGCGCTTCGGCTCGGGCGGCCGCTCTTCCTCGAGGGAGAGGCGGGCGTCGGCAAGACTGAGATCGCCAAGGCGCTGAGTCTCGCCACCGGGCGCCGTCTCATTCGCCTGCAATGCTACGAGGGGCTGGACGCGGGCTCGGCGGTCTACGAGTGGAACTTCGCCGCCCAGATGATCGCCATCCGCGCCGCCGAGGCGGCCGGTGAGGCCGATCGCGGCCAGTTGCAACACGACCTTTTCGGCCCCGACTACCTGATCGAGCGTCCGCTGCTGCAGGCCATGCGGCCAGACGAAAACGGCGCACCGATCCTGCTGATCGACGAACTCGACCGCACCGACGAGCCCTTCGAGGCCTTCCTGCTCGAAGCGCTGAGCGACTTTCAGGTGACCATCCCCGAACTCGGCACGATCACCGCGCCCGAGCCGCCAACGGTCATCCTCACCTCGAACCGCACGCGCGAGGTGCATGACGCGCTGAAGCGCCGCTGCCTCTACCACTGGGTCGACTATCCCGACTTCCCCCGCGAGCTCGAAATCCTGCACGCCCGCGCGCCAGAGGTGGCCGAGGCGCTGTCGCGTCAGATCGTCGCCTTCGTGCAGCGGCTGCGCACCGAGGATCTTTTCAAAAAGCCCGGCGTCGCCGAGACCATCGACTGGGCCAAGTGCCTGCTGGCGCTCGACGTGATCGACCTTTCGCCCGAGGTGATCTCGGACACGCTCGGCGCCATCCTGAAATACCAGGACGACATCGCCAGGATTCAGGGCAGCGAGGCCAAGCGCCTGCTCGACGAGGCGAAAGCCTCTCTCGAGCCCGCCTGATGCGTTTTCCGAGGCCAAATAACCCCGGGGTCGCGGGGCAGAGCCGCCGGTGGTCTGATGCCTGCCGGAGGCGGCCCCTAAAGCCACGCCTGCCAGACGCGCGGCATCCGTGATGGCCGAGCAGATCCCCCTCACGCTCCCCGAGCATCCGCGGCTCGCACAGAACATCCTGCATTTCGCCCGCGCCCTGCGCCGCGCCGGCTTGCCGGTGGGACCGGGGCGGGTGGTCGACGCGGTGCGCGCGGTAGAGGCCGCGGGCTTTACCGACCGGATGGATTTCTACTGGACGTTGCACGCCTGCTTCGTCTCGCGCCCCGAGCAGCGGCTGGTCTTCGCGCAGGTCTTCAGGCTCTACTGGCGCGACCCGCGCTACCTCGAGCACATGATGTCGATGATGCTGCCTGCGATCCGCGGCGTTCAGGAGGAAAAGCTGGCGCAGTCCGCCGAGAAGCGCGCCGCGCAGGCGTTGCTTGGCGACCAGATGCCCGAGATCCCCGTCTCCGAGCAGGAGGAGGAGGCGACGAAGATCGAGGTCGACGCCTCTTTCACCGTCTCGCGCGAGGAACGGCTCAAGTCCCTCGACTTCGAGCAGATGTCGCTCGAAGAGATCGCCGAGGCGAAACGCATGCTGGCCCGGCTCGAGCTGCCGGTGAAACCCTTGCCGTCGCGACGCGGAAAGGCTTCGGTGCTGGGCCGCAGGCTCGACCGGCGGCGCACGCTGCGCGCGGCGATGAAGCAGGGCGGCGAGATCCGGTCCCTCGCGCATCTCGAGCCGCGCGAGAAATGGCCCAATCTGGTCGTGCTCTGCGACATCTCCGGCTCAATGAGCCAGTATTCGCGGATGGTGCTGCATTTTCTGCACGCGGTGGCCAACCGCCGCGGCGCGGGCTGGGCCAAGGTACATGCTTTCACCTTCGGCACGCGGCTCACCAACATCACCCGCCATCTTGCCACCCGTGACGTCGATGCCGCGCTCAGGGCCGCCGGGGCCGAGGCGCAGGACTGGGAGGGCGGAACCCGCATCGGCCAGTGCCTGCACGCCTTCAATCGCGACTGGAGCCGGCGCGTCATGGGGCAGGGCGCGGTGGTGCTGCTGATCACCGACGGGCTCGACCGTGACGACGCGGGACTGCTCGCGCGCGAGGTCCAGCGCCTGCAGCTGTCGGCGCGGCGGCTCATCTGGCTGAACCCGCTGCTGCGCTGGGACGGTTTCGCGCCAAGGGCCGCCGGGATCCGCGCCATGCTGCCGCATGTGGACAGCTTCCGCGCCGGGCACAGCATTGCCTCGCTGGAGGATTTGGCAGCGGTGATCTCCAGCGCGCGCGACAGCGGCGAGAAGGCGCGTCTCATGGCGCTGTTGCAGGGGGTCTAGCTCGGCGCGAGCATTTTTCCGCTTGTTTATTATGCAGATGGAATGAACTTTTTCCCGGCCGTTTCGTTGCCTTCCCACGCCGCGCTTTGCGGAACAGGAGAAGGACGTAACGAATGACCAAAGGTCTTCTGAAATCGACGACCATCCTCGCGCTCGCCGCGAGCCTCGCCATGCCCGTGGCGGCCCAGAGCCAGAAGGCCGAGGCCGATTGTGCGCAGACGCCCGACGCCAAGGCTTGCCAAGACGCAGAGCCCAAAGCCAAGGGCGGGGAGGCTGGCAATAAGGAGGCCGGCAATAAGGAGGGTGAGGTCGCCGCCGAGACCGGAGCTTCGGCCGAGACACCCTCTGCCGAGGCAGATACGAAGGCTGGCGTCGAGGCCGAAGCCGAGGCGGATGGCACGCTCGAGACTCCCGAAGCGAGCGCCGAGACCAGCGCCCCCACCGAGGAAGCCCCCGCCGCCGCAGCGCAGGCAGAGCCCGAGCAAGCCCAAACCGAGACTGAGCAGCAGACTGAGCAGCAGGCCGAGGCCCCCGCGCGCAAGGGCGAAGCCGAGACCCTGAGCGCCGAAGAGGCGCCGGCCCCGGAGGCCGCGCAGGCAAAGACCAGCGACTCCGCCGCAGCACCCGCAGCAGAAGCCGAGCCGCAAGCCGCCGAGACCGAGGGTTCGGACGAGCTGAAGCAGGCGCTCGAGGCGGAGCAGGCAGCCCAAGGCGATGCGACTTCGGAGCCGAAAGCCGAGGCAACCGCCGAGTCCCCGTCGGAACCTGCCACGGCAGAAAGCTCGGACGAGCTGAAAAAAGCCCTCGAGGCTGAACAATCGGCAGACGCCGAGGCGACCACTGCACCGACCGAGGCCCCCGAGGCTGACGCTGCGACGGACACCACCGCCGGAGCCGAGGCGACGCCGGATGAGACCGAAGGCGCCGACGAGTTGAAGCAGGCGCTCGAGGCAGAGCAGGCAGCCCAAGGCGACGCGACTGTGACGCCGGACGCACCCGCCGAGGAGGCCGCCACCGGCGGTGCCGCCGCGGAGCCCTCCGCAGCCGAGGCGGAGGCCGAGCAACAGGCTGCCGCGCCGGACGCCGAGACCCAGCCGCAGAGCACCGAAGCCGAGCCCGAGGCGGCAAGCGACGAGCAGCAGGCCGAGGCCGTCGCCCGCGAGGAAGAGCAGGCTCAGACCGCCGCGGCCGCCGCGTCTTCCGAGGAAACCCCGGACGATGCCGAACTGGTCGAGGAAACCCTGACCGAGGCCGACGTGCGCGCCTCCGACGAGGATTTCGCCACCGACCTGCGCACGCAGGCAGAGCCCGAGCAGCAGGCCGAGGAAAGCGCAAAGGCCAAGAAGAAAGACGACGACGAGGACGGCCTCAGCAACTTTGAGAAGGCGGCGCTCGTCGGTCTGGGCACCTTCGCGCTGAGCCAGATCCTCGATGATGGCGCGCAGGTCGTGCAGAACACCGGCGACCGCGTCGTGGTCGAGCAGGACGGCCAGTACCGCGTGCTGCGCAACGACGACGTGCTGTTGCGCCAGCCCGGCTCGGACGTGAAGACCTACCGCTACAACGATGGCTCGACCCGCACCGTTGTCGCCTATGGCGACGGCACTTCGGTCGAGACGATCAAGACCGCCGATGGCCGCGTGCTGCGCCGTGCGCGCATCCTGCCCGACGGTCAGCAGGTCGTGCTCTTTGACGACACCCAAAGCGCGCAGCAGGTGGTTGTCAGCGAGCTGCCGCAGGCCCGGACCCAGCGTCTGAACTTCCGTGACCTGCAGGGCGAGGATCTTGCCGCCGCGCTGGCCTCGCGCGAGGCCGACGGCGTGAACCGGGCCTTCTCGCTCAACCAGATCCGCAACATTGACCGTGTGCGTCACCTCGTGCCCGAGATCTCGGTGGACACGGTAACCTTCCAGACCAACTCCGCGGCGATCCGCCCGGGCGAGGCAGAAGAGCTGGCCGCGCTTGGCAATGCGATGAAGCGGATGATCGAGCAGAACCCTTCGGAGGTCTTTCTGATCGAGGGCCATACCGATGCCACCGGCCCGGCGAGCTACAACCTTGCCCTTTCGGACCGCCGCGCGGAATCCGTGGCCCTGGCGCTGACCGAGTATTTCAAGGTTCCGGCTGCCAACATGGTGCTTCAGGGGTACGGCGAGAGCGATCTCGCGGTGCAGACGTCGGGTGACGAGCGCGAGAACCGCCGCGCCGCCGTGCGCCGCATCACCCCGCTGCTGCAGGGCAACTGATCCGCGGGGGCAAGGCCCGAAAGCAAAAACGAAAACGCCCGCCCGGTTTATCCGCGGCGGGCGTCTTCACGACCGGCTCTTCTGTTTGAAAATACGCAGGGGTGAGCTGCAGAGCGGCGAGGGGGCAGCGCCCCCTGCGCGCGCCGGATCAGATCAGCCGCCGGTGTGGCTCATGTGGCGCGACACGCGCCCGTCCACCGATTGGCGAGAATAGTCAAAATCATGCCCCTTGGGCTTGCGCAGGATCGCCGCGCGGATCGCCTCTTCGAGCGGAGCGTCGGTGTCGGGGTGGTTGCGCAGCGGCGCGCGCAGATCGGCGTTGTCTTCCTGACCGAGGCACATGAAGAGCTCGCCGGTGCAGGTCAGCCGAACCCTGTTGCAGCTTTCGCAGAAGTTGTGGGTCAGCGGGGTGATGAAGCCGATCTTCTGGCCGGTCTCTTCAAGCCGCACGTAGCGGGCCGGGCCGCCGGTGCTCTCGGGCAGGTCGGTGAGCGTGTACTGCTCTGAAAGCTTGGCGCGCACGTCCGAGAGTTTCCAGTACTGACCGAGCCGGTCCTCGTTGCCGATATCGCCCATCGGCATGACCTCGATCCAGGTCAGATCGATGCCGCGCGCGGCGCACCATTCGGTCATCGAGAAGAGTTCGTCCTCGTTGAAGCCCTTCAGCGCGACGGCGTTGAGCTTGACGCGCATGCCGACCTTCTGCGCCGCGTCGATGCCGCGCAACACCTGTGGCAGGCGGCCCCAGCGTGTGATGTCGGCGAATTTGCCTTCGTCCAGCGTGTCGAGCGAGACGTTGACCCGCCGCACGCCCGCGTCCCAGAGCGGCTGCGCGAAACGTTCGAGCTGCGAGCCGTTGGTTGTCAGCGTCAGCTCCTTCAACGCGCCAGACTCGAGATGCCGGGTCATGGCGTTGAAGAAAGTCATGATCTCGCGTCGCACCAGGGGCTCGCCGCCGGTGATGCGCAGCTTCTCGACCCCGAGGCCGACGAAGGCCGAGCAGAGGCGGTCCAGCTCCTCGAGCGTCAGAAGCTCCTTCTTGGGCAGGAAGCTCATGTTCTCGGACATGCAATAAACGCAGCGGAAGTCGCAGCGGTCGGTGACCGAGACCCGCAGGTAGGAGATCGGCCGCAGGAATGGATCGACGAGGGGTGTGATGGGCGAAGTCATGGCACGAATGTATGCGCGAAACCCTGCCGGGACAAGCATCTGCGCGATTGCCAGAGGCAGGGGGGCGGCCTAGCTTCGTACACATGAGAGTGATCCTTACCCTTCCCGCCCTTGTTCTTCCGGCGTTGCTGGCGGCCTGCGCGCAGCAAGCGTCGCAAAGCTCCGCGCCAACACCGGCGCCGACAAGCCCCACGGCCACCTCGGCAACTCTGCGTCCGCCCAGCAATGCGCGGACCGAGGAGCAGTTCGACACCACCAGCGCCGAGGAGCGCAGCGCCGCCGCGGCGGCGCCTGCGGCCGCCGAGCGCAATCTCGGGAGCACCGTCGCCTCGCTCGGGGATCCCACCGATCCGGGGTTCTGGCTCGAGACGCCGCTGGTTTCGAGCGTCACCAAGGGCAGGGTGGTCTACCCGGCAAACGGCAAGTCGGCGCAGGTCGAGCTGCGGCCGATCGAGGGGCCTGCCTCGGGGGGCAGCCGGATCTCGCTGCCGGCGATGCGGCTCATCGGCGCGCCGCTCACCGATCTTCCGACGCTGACGGTCTACGCGGGCGGGGCCACGGGCTGAAGCCTGCTGCCGCGGTCTTGGGATCGCGCCCGCCCGGTGCCTCTGGCAATTCCGGGCGCGGCTGGGCCTGTGCGCTGCCTCGACGCTTGAAGGCACCCCGGCGCTGGTTTATGTCCCCCCAGAACCAAGACGTCCCATTCGCAGGAACATCCGCATGCGCGCCGAGACCCAGAACACCGTCGAGAAAATCCGCAAGTCCCTCGGCCTGTTGGAGCAGCGGCTCGACTGGGAAACCGCGGAGTTCCGGCTCGAGGAATTCAACGCCCGTGTCGAAGACCCGAACCTCTGGGATGATCCAGCCGCCGCGCAGAAGCTGATGCGCGAGCGCCAGCAGCTGGTGGATGCCATCGACACCTACAAGTCGATCAAGCAGGAGCTGGCCGACCAGATCGAACTCATCGAGCTCGGCGAGATGGAAGAGGACGACGAGGTGGTGAACGAGGCCGAGGCGGCGCTGAAGGCGCTGGCCGAGACCGCGGGCACCAAGGAACTCGAAGCGCTGCTCGACGGCGAGGCGGATGCCAATGACACCTTCCTCGAGATCAACGCCGGGGCCGGCGGCACCGAGGCCTGCGACTGGGCCGCGATGCTGCAGCGCATGTACGTCCGCTGGGCGGAAAAGCGCGGCTACGAGGTCGAGTTGCAGTCGGAAGAAGCTGGCGCCGAAGCGGGCATCAAGTCCTGCGCCTACAAGATCTCCGGCCAAAACGCCTATGGCTGGCTGAAGTCCGAGAGCGGCGTGCACAGGTTGGTGCGCATCTCGCCCTTCGGCAAGGGCACGCGCGAGACCTCCTTTGCCTCGGTCTGGGTCTACCCGGTGGTCGACGACAACATCGAGATCGAGGTGAACCCGGCCGACATCCGCGTCGACACCTACCGTTCCTCCGGCGCCGGCGGCCAGCACGTCAACACCACCGACTCGGCTGTCCGGATCACCCACCATC
Source organism: Salipiger sp. PrR003 (assembly GCF_010500785.1). Taxonomy (NCBI): domain Bacteria; kingdom Pseudomonadati; phylum Pseudomonadota; class Alphaproteobacteria; order Rhodobacterales; family Roseobacteraceae; genus Salipiger; species Salipiger sp. PrR003. Next base: position 151,106 of record NZ_JAAGOV010000054.1, on the reverse strand, counting down.
CCACGGGCATCGTGGTGACCTCGTCGGAGAAGTCGCAGCACCAGAACCGCGACATCGCGATGAAGGCCCTGAAGTCGCGGCTCTACCAGATGGAGCTCGACAAGCGGAACGCGGCGATCAACGAGGCGCATGAGAACAAGGGCTCGGCGGGCTGGGGCAATCAGATCCGCTCCTACGTCCTGCAGCCCTACCAGATGGTCAAGGACCTGCGCACCAATCACGAGACCTCGGACACGCAAGGCGTGCTCGACGGCGATCTCGATCCTTTCATGGGCGCGACGCTGGCGCAGCAAGTCTCGGGCAAGTCCCGCGCCGACGCGCGCGAGGACTGAGCGGGCCGCAGCGCGGACGCGTTTCGGCGGGACGCTCCGGGGCGCCGCCGTTCGGCGACTTGCCACATGGCGTACATCTCGGCTTAAATCCTTGGCAGCAGGGGGTTTGAGGGAGAGGCGCCATGGACACCGTCATGAGCGACGACGCGGCTCGGCCGGGGGTGCCGGAGTTCTCGGACGTGAGCTTTGGCACGCTGAGAACGGCCTTGCGACTCGGACTGGGCGATCTGATCTTCGCGCCCGGTTTCGCGCTGGTCTTCGGCGGGGTCTACGTGGCGGCGGGCCTGTTCCTGACATGGCTGACCCTGGCCACCGGCACGAGCTATTGGCTTGTGCTGGCGGCGATCGGCTTCCCGCTGTTCAGCCCCTTCGCGGCGGTGGGCTTTTACGAGGTCTCGCGGCGGCTGGAACGCGGCCAGCCGCTCGAGTGGATGCAGGTCTTCAGCGTCATCCTGCGCCAGTCGAAGCGCCAGTTGCCCTCGCTCTGCGCGGTGATCGTGATCGTCTTCCTGTTCTGGTTCTTCCTCGGGCACATGATCTTTGCGCTCTTCCTCGGGCTTTCGCCGATGACCAACGTCAGCTCGAGCCTCGATGTCTTCCTGACGCCGAACGGGCTGGCCATGCTGGCAGTTGGGACACTGGTGGGGGCGGGCTTTGCCCTGCTGGTCTACATGATCACCGTGCTGGCGTTGCCGCTGCTGCTCGACCGGGACGTGGATTTCGTCACGGCGATGATCACCTCGTTTGATTACGTGCAGCGCCATCCGCTGCCGATGCTGGCCTGGGGGGCGTTCTTGGCGCTGGTGACCTTCGCTGCGATGCTGCCGTTTTTCCTCGGGCTTTTCGTCGCGCTGCCGGTGCTGGGCCATGCGACCTGGCATCTCTACGACCAGCTCAGGCTGCCGGAGGAAGATTGACGCGGGACCGGCACCGCTGGGAAGGTGCCGGCGCTGTTGGTCAGCGGAAATCCTCGTCGACGCGAAGCTGTTGACGGTGGAAGGGAACCAGTTCCTTTGCGGTGCGGTAGCCGGTCCCTCGTGCAGCCGCGAGCACCTTGTGCCTGTCGTTGCCCAGATACTCGTAGACCAGTCGCGCGGCGCGGCGGCCGGAGGGGTTTTCGGGTGTGGTGCGCACGGCGTAGCCGACCCAGAAATGGTTGGTGAGCCCGCCCGTCTTCGACAGGTAGTTGAACGAGGTGGTGATGGCGCCCCGGCGGCTGACAAGCGCTGCAATGCCTTCGGCCTGGCGCAGCACCAGCCCGCGGTATTCGCGCGACGCGGCGTCGGTCGGCAGGTCGTACATGGCCAGCGCTTCCTTTGGCTCGAAGCCGCGCAGGAAGGTCATGCCGTCTTTCCGGAAGATGCGGACCAGACCCACGACGAACCGGGATTCCTCGGAGAAAGCAGCGCGCGAGAAACGATACAAGCCCGAAGGGAATTCTTCCTCGCTCAGCCCGAGCAGCCCGGCGCCGACAAAATCGGCCAGGTAGGGGTGCTGCAGGAGGCTGGCGGGCTCATTGCTGATCTCCTCCACCGGTTCCAGCAGGATGCGCGCGTCCACGCCGAAGAAACTGCAAATCCGGTGCAGCACATCGGGCCGCGGAAAGGATTCTCCGGCCAGATACCTGTTGAACTGCGTGCGGTTGATTCCGAGGTCCCGGCAAAGAGCCGAGATGGAGGCGGCGCTGCTTCCGAGCTTCCGGAGATTGGCTCCGAAGACGCTGCGCAGCTCTGCCGGACTTGGGGTCGGTGCCTGATCCCTGGGCGCGGTGGACATTCCGTTTTCTTTCGTGCTTGCGACAGTTCTTTTCAAGGTGACGCCTTCCACGCGTAGTCCCTCCCTGTGAACTTCTTTTTGTTGCTATATAGCGTCACTGCTGATGCCATATGGAGACAATCGTGATTGATGCAGACACAAAAATCAAGCATACGTCACGTTTCGCCGCATGTGAGCGATCCGGCATCTGCGTCAGTCTTGTCAGGGGCGAGATGTGGGGAAATGTATGTCACAGAAGATGATAGGAGTTGTGCTCTGGTCTGATCGAACGGATCACAAAGCAGTAATCTGGTGCGAAGATCACGGCGAACTCGCGTTCTGGCATGAGCCCGAGCATGGCCCGGAGGGCGGAACTCCGCTCAACGTGGGCGACCTGGTCGCGTTCGACATGCATGACGGCGAGAACCTGCGTCATGCAAGCAACCCCCATAGGCTTGAAGAAAAAAAGTTTTTCGGATTGGTGGAGACGCTGTTCAGCGCCGATCAGCGCCCTGTGGGAGGGCTTTCAGGCGCGGGCTCGAGGGGGCGCGTCATTGCCTTTCGCGATGCGCAGCGGCCCGAAAGAGATGTCGCCTGAGCAAGATCCACCGGCGGAGCGCACAGCCAAACGGGCCCGAAGTATCGGGCCCGTCAGCGTTTCTGGGGTGAGGTGTGGGGCCGTGCGGCTCAGGCCTTGCCGCGGGCGAGGGCGGCGACGCCGGTCCGCGCCACTTGGACCAGCCCGAGGGGACGCATCAACTCGGCGAAGGCGTCGATCTTGTCGGGCGTGCCGGTCAGCTGGAAGACGAAGCTCTCGAGCGTGCTGTCGACCACCTGCGCGCGGAAGATGTCGGCCAGCCGCAGGGCCTCGACCCGCTTGTCGCCGGTGCTGGCGACCTTCAGCAGCGCCAGCTCGCGCTCGACCGAACTGCCCTCGGCGGTAAGGTCGTGCACGTCGCGCACCGACACGATCCGGCCGAGCTGCGCCTTGATCTGCTCGATCACCTGCGGCGTGCCGGTGGTCACGATGGTGATCCGCGACAGGTGCCCCTCGTGGTCCACCTCGGCCACCGTCAAACTGTCGATGTTGTAGCCCCGGCCAGAGAAGAGGCCGATGACGCGGGCCAGAACCCCGGGCTCGTTCTCGACGAGAACGGTGATGGTATGGGTTTCCTGAACGTCCGAGAAGGTGGGCCGTAGGTTGTAGGCCGAATGCTTGGACGAGCCCTTCTTGATCTGTAGCGCGGACATGGATTGCAGCTCCTGAGTTGTCTTGTGCGGAATGGTGGTCGTCGCGGTGGCGGACAGGGCGGGGCCTCGTCCGCGCGAGCCGTCAGACCAGCACCGCGCCCTTGCCGGCGATGGCGTTGGTGGCCTGCGCGTCGCCGAGCAGCATCTTGTTGTGCGGCTCGCCCGACGGGATCATCGGGAAGCAGTTCTCGTGCTTCTCGACGAGGCAGTCGAAGATCACCGGCCCGTCATGATCGAGCATCTCCATGATCGCGTCATCGAGATCGGCGGGATCCTTGCAGATGATGCCCTTGGCGCCGAAGGCCTCGGCGAGCTTGACGAAATCGGGCAGCGCCTCGGACCAGCTCTGCGAATAGCGCTCGCCGTGCAGCAGCTGCTGCCACTGGCGCACCATGCCCAGACGCTCGTTGTTGAGGATGAACTGCTTCACCGGCAGGTTGAATTGCACCGCGGTGCCCATCTCCTGCATGTTCATCAGCCACGAGGCTTCGCCCGCGACGTTGATCACCAGCGCCTCGGGGTGGGCGACCTGCACCCCGACCGAGGCCGGGAAGCCGTAGCCCATGGTGCCGAGCCCGCCGGAGGTCATCCAGCGGTTCGGATCCTCGAAGCCGAGGTATTGCGCCGCCCACATCTGGTGCTGGCCGACCTCGGTGGTGATGTAGCGGTCACGGCCCTTGGTCAGCGCCTCGAGGCGCTCGAGCGCGTACTGCGGCTTGATGACCGTCTCGGACTGCTTGTAGGTCAGGCATTTGACCTTCTTCCACTCCTCGATCTGCTGCCACCACTTGGCAATTGCCTCGCGGTTGATCTTGCGGCCGCGCGCCTTCCAGATCTTCAGCACGTCTTCGAGCACGTGGCCAACGTCCCCGACGATTGGCATGTCCGCCTTGATCACCTTGTTGATCGACGACGGATCAATATCGATATGCGCCTTCTTCGAGCGCGGCGAGAAGGCGTCGAGCCGGCCGGTGATGCGGTCGTCGAAGCGCGCGCCGATGTTGATCATCAGATCGCAGCCGTGCATCGCGAGGTTGGCCTCGTAGAGACCATGCATGCCGAGCATCCCCAGCCAGGACTTGCCCGAGGCGGGGTAGGCGCCGAGACCCATCAGCGTCGAGGTGATCGGAAAGCCCGTGGCCTCGACGATCTCGCGCAGCAACTGGCTGGCGCCCGGGCCCGAGTTGATCACGCCGCCGCCGGTGTAAAACACCGGGCGCTCGGCCTTCTCGATGGCCTCGACGAGCTGGGTGATCGTCTCGATGTCGCCCTTCACCTGCGGCTGGTAGTGGCCGACGGGCGCCTGCGGCTTGGCGGTGTACTCACCCGTGGCGAATTGCACGTCCTTGGGGATGTCGACCAGAACCGGTCCCGGGCGGCCCGAGGTCGCCACGTGGAACGCCTGGTGCATGATGCTCGAGAGCTTGTCGGTCTCCTTCACCAGCCAGTTGTGCTTGGTGCAGGGGCGGGTGATACCGACGGTATCCGCCTCCTGGAAGGCGTCCGAGCCGATCATGAAGGTCGGCACCTGGCCCGAGAGAACCACGATCGGGATCGAGTCCAGCAGCGCGTCGGTCAGGCCGGTCACGGCATTGGTCGCGCCCGGGCCCGAGGTCACCAGCGCAACACCGGGGCGGCCGGTCGAGCGGGCATAGCCCTCGGCGGCATGGATCGCCGCCTGCTCGTGCCGGACGAGAATGTGCCGGATATCGTTCTGCTGGAAGATTTCGTCGTAAATCGGTAGCACCGCGCCCCCGGGGTAGCCGAATACCGTGTCCACACCCTGATCCTTCAGGGCTTGAACCACCATCTTCGCTCCGGTCATCTGACGTGTCATCGCGGTCTCCGTTACAGACGTCATTTCGATTTTACTTCTCATTTGCGCACAAAAAAGCCCCCGAGGATTTCGGGGGCGCATGGGGGTCCATTATGGTTCCGGTTACCGGCCCATGCGCCATGTCTCTACGATAATTACAAGTAGGCCCATCTGGCGGACTCCCTTCGTGCGTGGGGCGGACCATAGGCGGCAGGGGCCGGAGGGTCAACACCTATCGGCTCAGAAAAAGTGCTCTGGATGCGAGATATTTGTACTTTTATTGCGTTTGATGGGGTGTATCACGCAGTTTCGCGAAAAATGGCCGAAGCTGCGCCATGTTTCGCGCAATGTTTCGGGCTTCACACGGGCTTGCGTGAAGTCGTGAATTGCCGTGGGTTGAAAGCGCTGCAATACTGAACCGAAGGGTTCACTTGTGTGCAGGAGGCTGTCATGGCGCAGTATCATAGGTTCTATCGTCACGCTCGGGATTTCAGCGCGCTGAAGGCTGTGGCGCTGGTGGGACTGCTGGTCCTGACCCAAGCGTTGGCCACCGTCGAGCGGCATCGCGACGCCGAGGAGGCGGCCTTCGACGGCGTGCAGATCCCGCAGGTCATGCCGGCGGAGTTCCATGCTGCCGAAGACCTGGTGATCCGCGTCGGCAAGATGATCTGAGCGCCTGTCGGGGTCGGCACGCGGGGGCTTTGCCCCTGTCCGCCGGCGCCGACTCCCCGGAATACTTGTGCCTGGAACGAATTGCCTGCTGACACTCGCGGCGTCCGCCACGGAAGACGTCAGCTGTTGACGCCGGTGCCCTGCAGAACGCCGTGCTCCAGCGCGTAGCGGGTGAGCCCGGCGGTGGAGCTGATCCCGAGCTTGCGCTTGATGTTCTTGCGATGGGTCTCGACGGTGCGCACCGAGATATCGAGCACCTGAGCCACTTCCTTGTTCGACTTGCCCTGCGCCAGCTGCAGCAAGATGGTCTGCTCGCGGTTGGTGAGCTGCTCGCGACCGCCGGTCATCACCGGGGCCAGCGCCCCCTCGGCGCCGGTGCAGAGGTAGCGCTTGCCCTGCATGACGGTGTCGATGGCGGTCTTGATCTCCTCGGTGGGCACATCCTTGAGAAGATAGCCCGAAGCGCCATGGCCGAGCGCGGTGGTGATATACTGCGGCGTATCGTGCATCGAGAGCACCAGCACGCGGGTCTCGGGGCGGCGCTCGAGGATCATCTCGGTGGCCGAGAGACCGCCGAGCCCGGGCATGTTGAGATCCATCAAGATGACGTCGGGCGTGAGCTCGTCGAGCCGGTCAATCATCTGCTGGCCGTCCGAGACCGTCGCCAGCACGGTGATGTCATCGTAGCTTTCCAAGAGTGCCTCGATGCCCTCGGCGACCAGCGGGTGATCATCGACGATGACGACTTTGGTGGGTTCGGTCATGCGCTTGCCTTGGGTCTGGATGTGGAGGCGCCGTCTTCGGGAGGAAGCAGGTGCGACAGGGGGATCTGTGCCTCGATAACCGTGCCGGATCTGGAGGACAAGATTCGCAGGTGTCCGCCGAGTTGGTCCATGCGCTCCTGCATGTTCCTCAGGCCGATGCCACGCTGGCCGCGGACCTTGTCGGGGTCGATGCCATGGCCATTGTCCTCGATCCGCAGCGTTGCGCCGCGGCGGTGGCCGCGCAGGTCGAGCGTGACCTCGGTGGCACCGGAGTGGCGCTCGATATTGGTCAGCGCCTCCTGGGCGATGCGGTAGAGCGCGATGCGCCCCTCCTGGTCGACGCGGTTGCGGAAGACCACGGTCTCGAGCGTGGTTTTGATGCCGGTGCGCGCCTCGAAGTCGTCGATCAGCGCTTTCAGCGCCGGGCCGAGGCCGAGATCGTCGAGCACCCCGGGGCGCAGGTCGCGGCTGATCCGGCGCACCTCCTGGATGGCGCCGGTGAGCGCCTCGTGTCCGCGCTCGAGCGTGTCCATGGCGCGCGGATCCTCTTGTGCGAGGCGGCGCTTGGTGATGTCGAGCGCGTATTTCACCCCGACGAGGATCTGGCTGATGCCGTCGTGCAGCTCGCGCGCGACGCGGCGGCGCTCGTCCTCCTGGGCGTCGAACACCCGCTGTGTCAGCTCCTTGAGCTTGGCATCCGCCAGCCGCCGCTCGCGCAGGTTCATCGCGAGCCCCGAGAAGAAGACCACCAGCAGGGCGCCAAGGGTGATGCCGCCGATATAAAGGAAGGTGCGGCGGATGCGGGCCTGCACCTCAGCCCGGCTGGCACTGACCGTGGCCAGCACGTCGTCGATCCAAACGCCGGTGCCCACCGCCCATTGCCAGTCCTGGAAGCCGAGCACGAAGGCGATCATCTCGGCCTCCTCCCCGGTTGAGGGCTTGGGCCAGAGAAATGACAGGTAGCCCGAGCCCTGCCGGGCGATCTTGATCATCGGATCGACGATGGGCGTGCCGGCGCTGTCGGTGAGGCCGGACCAATTGCGGCCTATCATGTCGGTGCGGCGCGGCGAGACGAGGTTGGTGCCGTCGTAATCGTAGACGAAGAAAGAGCCGTCCTCGCCGTATATCATCGCCGCTAGGATCTGCGCGACCTGGGTCTTGGCTTCGTCGTCGTCCGGGGCGGCGGCACCGTAGATAAAGTAGAAGCCGTTGCGCGCCTGGGTGACGTAATTGCGCAGCTCCTGCTTCTTGGCCTCGAGCAACTCGTTCTCGAGCTGCCGGATTTCGCGCTCGGCGAGCGTGCGCGATTGAAAGGCGACGAGGAGGGCAATGGCGGCGCAGGCGAGGATGAGCGGCACCGAGGCCAGAAGAAAGAGCTTCTGTCCGTAGCTGAGCCTGAAGGACTGCCGGAGATTCTGAATGATCGCGCGCATTTCCTCTGGATTACGTCATGATTCGGCGTCTTGGGAAGGCGCGAGCGCGCATTCGCCTAGGAGTGCCGCAACGGAAGGCAAGGGGAGGCTACGTTTTTGTAACGTCATGGGCAAGTTTATGACCAATTCTACGCAGTGCTGGGTATTTCGCTTGCGCAATAAAATGTCCTAGGGTGCCCGAACCGTAACGATCCGCGCCGGGACGGAGGAGACCGCCAGGCGCAGAATAATCTATGGGAGGATTTACATGGATCGTCGTTCTTTTCTGAGGGCTTCCACCGCAGGTGGCGCAGCCGCCGCTGCAACCGCGCTCGCCGCTCCGGCGATCGCGCAGGGCCGCCGCACCCTCACTCTCGTGACCACCTGGGGCCGTGGCCTCGCCGGTGTGCATGACAGCGCGCAATATTGCGCCGACCAGATCACCGCGGCCACCGATGGCGAGCTGACCGTCGAGCTGAAGGCGGCGGGTGAACTCGTCGGTGCCTTCGAGGTCTTCGACGCCGTGTCCGCTGGCCAGGCCGACATGTACCATGGCGTGGATTACTACTTCCTCGGCCAGCACCCGGCGCTGTCGTTCTTCAGCCAGGTGCCCTTCGGCATGAACTTCATGGAATATTCCAACTGGATCTACCATGACGGCGGCAACGAGCTGGCGGACGAGCTCTACTCGATCTTCGGCCTCAAGGCCTTTGCAGCCGGCAACACCGGCCCGCAGTCGGGTGGCTGGTTCAAGAAAGAGATCAACTCGCCCGAAGACTTCCAGGGTCTGAAGTTCCGCATGCCCGGCCAGGGTGGCCAGGTGCTCGGCAAGCTCGGCGCCTCGGTGCAGAACCTGCCCGGCGCGGAAGTGTACCAGGCGCTGTCCTCGGGTGCGATCGACGGCACCGAGTGGATCGGTCCCTGGGCGGACGAGAAGGCCGGTTTCCAGGAAATCACCAAGACCTACTACACCGCGGGCTTCCACGAGCCGGGTCCGAACCTGAACCTGACGATGAACCTCGAGGTCTTCGAAAGCCTGACCCCGACGCAGCAGAAGATCGTCGAGCAGGTGGCGCGCGCGTCCAACCTCTGGACCATGTCGCTGTTCATGGCGAACAACTCGGCGGCCCTGCAGCGTCTGCAGTCCGGCGGCGTGAAGCTCGTCGAATTCCCCGACAGCGTCTGGGACGCCTTTGGCGCCGCAGCCAAGGAAGTGGTCGAGGAGCCAATGGGCGACGAGATCTACAAGAAGTGCTACGACAGCTACTACGAGTCGATGAAGTCCTCGGCCCAGTGGATCAGCCGCTCGGAAGGCGCCTTCTCGGCCCAGCGTAACCGCGTCATGGGTCTCTGATCCGCCCAATCGCATGTCTGTCGCCCCCGCGGTTCGCGGGGGCGCTCCTGCTTTGAAGACACAGCCCTGTCCCGGCCGGCAGGAGACGCCGGCCGGGCAGGGCACCCAACAAGACCAACAAGAGACATAAGGGGGCACAGGTCATGGAAGAGACAGCCTCGGGCGGGGCATTCGGTGCGATACTGGATGGCCTGACCTGGTTCTTCGGCAATATCGCCATGTCCTTCTGGAACCTCGGCTACGCTGTGACGCATCCGTCGAGCTGGCTGAACTGGACGGACAACGAGGCGGTGATGCGCTTCGTCTATTACGGCGCGTCGGTGGAACTGTTGTTCGTGGTGCTGACCGCCTTCTTGGTGCTCACAGCGATCGGCATGTGGCGGCACAGCTTCATGTGGGGCATGGTGCGCGGGCTCGAGGGCTTCCACAACACCGTGGGGCGCATCGCAGCCTGGGCCGGCCTCATCATGGTGCTGCAACAGGTGATCATCATCCTCGTGCAGCGGGTCTTCGCCCGTCCAGACCTGTCGTTCGGCTTCGGCGTGCCGGTGAGCTTCGACGTCAGCTGGTGGTCCGAAGAGCTCAAGCTCTACAACGCCATCGTCGTGGCGCTCTGCCTGGCCTACACCTTCGTGCAGGGCGGGCATGTGCGCGTCGATCTGGTCTATGCGCCGGTCAGCTACCGCGCGAAGAAGATCATCGACATGTTCGGCAGCCTGTTCTTCATGATGCCGATGGCGGTGCTGGTCTGGCTCTATTCTTGGTACTTCCTGTGGCGCCACCTGATCGTGCCCAAGCCCTCGGCCTCGGAAGGCCTAGAGCGGCTGGTCATGAAGGCGCGCGCGCTGCGCTGGAACGTCGAGACCATCGGCTTCAGCCCCAACGGCTTTTCCGCCTACTTCCTGTTCAAGATCCTGATCGTGCTGATGTGCGGCTTCATCTTCCTGCAGGGGGTCGTCTTCTTCTGGCGCTCCTACCTCGAATGGAAGGAAGGCCCGGAGAGCGAAGGCAAATATCACGATCACGACCGGGTCGAGGCAGGCGAAGAAGCCTACGACCACGCGGAATTCTGAGAGGGACATAGGTAAATGCTATTCGGACTCGATGGCGTCGAGATCGGCCTGATCATCGTCTTTCTCACGCTTTTCTCGGCGATCCTTTCCGGCTTCCCGGTGGCCTTTGCCATCGGCGGGGCGGGGGTGATCTCCTTCTTCATCATCGCGGCGCTCGACAGCGCCGGCCTGCTCGTGCACCAGGCCATCGACACCGGCTCCGAGGCTTATCGGACGCTGGTTGCAAGCGGCGTGCGCGAGGATGCCATATCCATCTTCCGCTACCCGGACCTGCCACGCTACGCGATGCCAGTCTTCGACCGTGGCTGGGAAGTGGCGCTCGACCGCAACGTTTCGTTCATCGTCAACCGCATCAACGAGCGGGTCATCGCGGGCCAGTCCATCGAGACGCTGCTCGCGGTGCTGATGTTCGTGATGATGGGCATCGTGCTGGAACGCTCGAAGATCGCCAACGACCTGCTGACCACCATGGCGCGCGTCTTCGGACCGCTGCCGGGCGGCCTTGCGGTGTCGATCGTGGTCGTCGGCGCGTTCCTCGCGGCCTCCACCGGCATCGTCGGCGCAACCGTGGTGACCATGGGCCTGCTGGCGCTGCCGACCATGCTGCGCAACAACTACTCGCCCGAGCTGGCGACGGGTGTCATCGCCGCCTCGGGCACGCTCGGCCAGATCATCCCGCCGTCGATTGTCATCGTTCTGCTGGGCACGCTCGCCGGGGACCTCTACGCCACGGCACAGGAAGACCGCGCGCAGCTTGCGGGCTGCACCGACGCGCTGACCCTGCTGGGCGAGCCGGCGGTGGTTTCCGTGGGCACGCTTTTCCAGGCGGCGCTGCTGCCGGGCATTCTGCTGGCGGTGCTCTACGCGCTTTATGCCTTTGGCTTTGCCATGTTCCGCCCGCAGTCCGCGCCTCCGGTGCAGATCGAAGGCGGCGGCGGCGAGCCGGTGACCCGCGGTGAGGCCTTCACCTGGTACCTCGGCGTTCCGGCGCTGCTGATCGTCGGCACCATCGTGCTCGGTCAGATGGGCGTGGTGGGCTCGCAGTCGACGCGGATCGACAGCTACTCCGACAGCGGCCAGATGGCCTCGCTGCGCACCAACGTCGGCCCCGAGTGCCAGGCGGCGATGATCGACCTGCACGGCCAGGAGGCCTGGGACACGGCGGTTGCCGAGCAGCAGGCCATCGACGAGGCCGGCGGCGTGGAGCAATCGCACCGTCTCAGCCCCGAGGAGATCGACGCGGCGCGCGCTGCCAAGATCGCCAATGCCGCCCCCATCGGCACCGGCCTCGCGGTGATCGCGGTGATCCTCGGCATCGTGCTGGCCTGGGCGCGGGCGGTCTCGCCGTCTTCTGATCCCAGGCCGCTGCTCATCGGTGCGGGCGGGATCGTGCTCGGCCTGCTGGTGGATGTGCTCTTCATCCATCCCAACACCTCGCCGCTGGCGACGGTGCTGATGATGCTGATCCCTTGGGCGATCTCCTTCTGGGCCGCAGGCAAGGCGGCGGCAATGCTGGCGAAGAACGATCTCATCCGCGTGGTCTTCCCGCCGCTGGTGCTGATCGTCGCGGTGCTGGGCTCGATCCTCGGCGGCATCACCAACCCGACGCCCGCCGCGGCGCTCGGTGCGGCCGGTGCGATCATGCTCGCGGCCTACCGCAAGCTGAACGAGGACGGCCGCTCGCCCAAGATCATCCTGATGTCGACCTTCGCGGTTGCGATCATGCTCCTCATCGGGATGAACTTCGACCTGCGGGTCGGCACCGAGGGCGCCAATTACGAAACCTGGATCGCCTTCTTGGTGGCGCAGGCGGCGTATCTCTATGCGCTTTTCGGGCTGCTGTTCGCCTGCTGGGTGCTCTTCAAGGCAGGGGTGCTGACCCCGGCGGTGCGCGAGACGGCGAAGGTGACCTCAATGGTCTTCACCATCCTCGTGGCCTCGCAGCTGCTGAACCTGGTGGTGATCTCCTTCGGCGGCGAGCACTACATCCAGAGCTTCCTGAAAAGCTTCGATGACGAGCACAAGGTCTTCCTGATCGTCATGTTGGTGCTGTTCATCCTCGGCTTCGTGCTCGACTTCCTCGAGATCATCTACATCGTGGTGCCGATCGTCGGCCCGGTGATCTACGGCGGCAGCTTCGATCCGAAGTGGGTGACCATCATGATCGCGGTCAACCTGCAGACCTCGTTCCTCACGCCGCCTTTTGGCTTCGCGCTGTTCTACCTGCGCGGCGTGGCCCCGGCCTCGGTGACCACTGGGCACATCTACCGTGGGGTCATCCCCTTCGTGCTGATCCAGGTGGCGGGGCTTGCGCTGCTGTGGTTCGCACCGGGCATCGTGACAATCGTGCCGGACCTGATCCCGAACTGATCGGGCAGGCATGAGACAAGGAAGGGGCGGGCCGTTGGGTCCGCCCCTTTGCGTTGCAGAGGCACACCCCCCGGTCGGCGATGTGCCACTTCTTGAGCCGGTTTCATGATAACGATGATTATTATGAGATGGCCCTCAGAGGCCCGGATCGCTAGAGACGGCGCAACCAATGCTTGCCCCACGCCCGGAGTCCGTCATGTCTGCTTCCCTTCCGACCCGCTCTGCGGTCTTCGACCGTCTCGAGGCCGCCGCGCGCGAGCGCATCCTGATCCTCGACGGGGCCATGGGCACGCAGATCCAGAAGCTCGGCCTCTCGGAGGGGGATTTCCAGGGCTGCGGCGGCGGGGCCTGCACCTGCCACCTGCCGCATTCGAGCGACAAGCCGCAGCAGGGCAACAACGACCTGCTGAACCTGACGCGCCCCGGCGCGATCGAGGAGATCCACTTTCAATACGCCATGGCGGGCGCCGATATCGCCGAGACCAACACCTTCTCGTCGACCACCATCGCGCAGGCCGATTACGACATGCAGGCGGCGGTCTATGACCTGAACTTCGAGGGCGCGCGGCTGGCGCGCAAGGCCATGGACCGGGCCGAGGCCGAGGACGGCCGCGCGCGCTTCGTCGCCGGCGCGCTCGGACCGACCAACCGTACCGCCTCGATCAGCCCCGACGTGAACAACCCCGGCTACCGCGCGGTGACCTTCGATCAGCTGCGCGAGGCCTATGCCCAGCAGGCGCGGGCGCTCATCGACGGCGGCGTCGACATCCTGCTGATCGAGACGATCTTCGACACGCTGAACGCCAAGGCCGCGATCTTCGCCTGCGAGGAGGTCTTCGCGGAGCGCGGCGAGCGGCTGCCGGTGATGATCTCGGGCACGATCACCGACCTTTCGGGCCGGACACTGTCGGGCCAGACGCCGACCGCCTTCTGGCACTCGGTGCGCCATGCCGAGCCGCTGACCATCGGTCTGAACTGCGCGCTCGGGGCCAATGCCATGCGCCCGCACCTTGCAGAGCTCTCGTCGGTCGCCGACACGCTGATCTGCGCCTATCCCAACGCCGGCCTGCCCAACGAGATGGGCGAATATGACGAGACGCCCGAGCAGATGGCCGAGCAGGTCGCCGGCTTTGCCCGCGACGGGCTGGTGAACATCGTCGGCGGCTGCTGCGGCTCGACCTTCGAGCACATTCGCGCCATCGCGAAGGCCGTGGCGGACTACAAGCCGCGCGCGATCCCCGAGCATATCCCGCAGATGCGCCTTTCGGGGCTGGAGCCCTTCACGCTCACCGACACGATCCCCTTCGTCAACGTCGGCGAGCGGACCAATGTCACCGGCTCGGCCAAGTTCCGCAAGCTCATCACCAATGGCGATTACGCCACCGCGCTCGAGGTTGCGCTGAACCAAGTCGAGAACGGCGCGCAGGTGATCGACATCAACATGGACGAGGGGCTCATCGACTCCAAACAGGCGATGATCGAGTTCCTCAACCTCATCGCCGCCGAGCCCGACATCGCCCGCGTGCCGATCATGATCGACAGCTCCAAATGGGAGGTGATCGAGGCGGGCCTGCAGTGCGTGCAGGGCAAGTCCATCGTCAACTCGATCTCGCTGAAGGAAGGCGAGGAGAGCTTCCTGCATCAGGCGCGTCTCTGCCGCGCCTATGGGGCGGCCGTGGTGGTCATGGCCTTTGACGAGACCGGCCAAGCCGACACCGAGGACCGCAAGGTCGAGATCTGCCAGCGCGCCTACAAGATCCTCACCGAAGAAGTGGGCTTCCCGCCCGAGGACATCATCTTCGATCCCAACGTCTTTGCCGTCGCCACCGGCATCGAGGAGCATGACAACTACGGCGTCGATTTCATCGAGGCCACCCGCCGCATCACCGAGACCTGCCCACACGTCCATATCTCTGGCGGCGTATCGAACCTGTCGTTCTCGTTCCGGGGCAACGAGCCGGTGCGCGAGGCGATGCATGCGGTGTTCCTCTATCATGCCATCCAGAACGGTATGGACATGGGCATCGTCAACGCCGGCCAGCTGGCGGTCTACGACCAGATCGACGCCAGGCTGCGCGAGGCCTGCGAGGATGTGGTGCTGAACCGCACGCCCGCCAACGGCGGCACGGCGACCGAGAACATGCTGGAGCTGGCCGAGGAATACCGCGGGCAGGGCGGCGCCAAGGGCCGTGAAAAGGACATGAGCTGGCGCGAGCTGCCGGTCGAAAAACGCCTCGAGCACGCGCTGGTCAACGGCATCACCGAGTTCATCGACGCCGACACCGAGGAAGCCCGGCAGGCCGCCGAGCGCCCGCTGCACGTCATCGAGGGGCCGCTCATGGCCGGGATGAACGTGGTCGGCGATCTCTTTGGCGCGGGCAAGATGTTCCTGCCGCAGGTGGTGAAATCGGCCCGCGTGATGAAGCAGGCTGTGGCCGTGCTGCTGCCCTACATGGAAGAGGAAAAGCGCCTGAGCGGCGGCGATGGCCGCGAGAGCGCCGGCAAGGTGTTGATGGCCACGGTGAAGGGCGACGTGCACGACATCGGCAAGAACATCGTCGGCGTCGTGCTGGCCTGCAACAACTACGAGATCATCGACCTTGGCGTCATGGTCCCGGCCGAGAAGATCCTCGCCACGGCACGCGAGCGGAACGTCGACGTGATCGGTCTTTCGGGACTCATCACCCCGTCGCTCGACGAGATGGTGCATGTGGCCTCGGAAATGGAGCGGCAGGGCTTCGACATCCCGCTGCTGATCGGCGGCGCGACCACCAGCCGGGTGCATACGGCGGTGAAGATCCACCCGCGCTACGGTGCCGGTCAGGCGGTGCACGTCAACGACGCCTCGCGCGCGGTGGGCGTGGTCTCGTCGCTGCTCTCGCCGGTGCAAAAGCCCGCCTATGTCGCCAACGTGCAGAGCGAATACGCCGATGTCGCCGAGAAGCACGCGCGCGCCGAGCTGGCCAAGAAGCGCCTGCCGCTGGAGGCCGCCCGCGCCAATGCGCTGAAGCTCGAGTTCACGCCGCAGCACGCGCCGAGCTTCCTCGGCACCAAGGCGTTCGACGACTGGGACCTTGCCGAGCTGGCGCGCTACATCGACTGGACGCCGTTCTTCCAGACCTGGGAGATGAAGGGCGTCTACCCGAAGATCCTCGACGACGAGAAGCAGGGCGAGGCGGCGCGGGCGCTGTTTGCCGACGCGCAGGCGATGCTGAAGAAGATCATCGAAGAGAAATGGTTCAACCCGCGCGCCGTGGTCGGCTTCTGGCCCGCAAACGCCGTGGGCGATGACATCCGCCTCTACAAGGACGAGAGCCGCGCCGAAGAGCTTGCGACCTTCTTCACCCTGCGCCAGCAGACCGCCAAGCGCGGTGACCGGCCCAACGTGGCGATGTCGGATTTCGTGGCGCCCGAGGGCACGCCGGACTATCTCGGCGGCTTCGTGGTGACGGCGGGCATCGAGGAAGAGCGCATCGCCAAGGAGTTCGAGGCCGAGAACGACGACTATTCGTCGATCCTCGTGAAGGCACTGGCCGACCGGTTCGCCGAGGCGTTTGCCGAGCGCATGCACGAGATGGTGCGCCGCGAGCTCTGGGGCTACGCGCCAGACGAGGCCTGCACCCCCGAGGAGCTGATCGCCGAGAAATACGCCGGTATCCGCCCCGCGCCGGGCTATCCCGCGCAGCCCGACCACACCGAGAAGACCACGCTGTTCGATCTGCTGGACGCGACCAATGCCACCGGCGTCGAACTGACCGAGAGCTACGCCATGTGGCCGGGCTCGTCGGTGTCGGGGCTCTATATCGGACACCCGGAGAGCTACTACTTCGGCGTCGCCAAGGTCGAGCGCGATCAGGTCGAGGATTACGCGGCGCGCAAGGGCATGCCGGTGGCGGAGGCCGAGCGCTGGCTTGCGCCGATCCTCAACTACGTGCCGGGCGGTGTGGCTGTCGTGGCCGCCGAGTAAAGGCCGGGCGTGCGCCGGGCGGGCAGGCGCTCACCCGGCGGCCTCGCCTTGAGGCGGCACGGTTCATCCCCCCGACAGTGACGCGAAAGGCCGCCGCGATCTCTCGCGGCGGCCTTGCAATTTGCGTCCGAAGCAGCCCGTCAGGCCTCGACTTCGACCTTGCCGATGGGGTGCGAACAGCAGGCCAGCACGTAGCCGTCGGCGATGTCGTCCTCGGTGATGCCGCCGTTGTGCACCATGTGCACCTGGCCCGAGGTCTTCTTGATCTTGCAGGTCCCGCAGACGCCGAAGGTGCACCCCGAGGGAATGTTGAGCCCGGCCGCACGCGCGGTGGCGAGGATGGTGTCGGTTTCCTTGCAGGTCTGGACGACACCGGAGGTCGCGAAGCTGACCTCGGCCTTCGCGTCCTCGGGCACGACGTCGCCCTCGGTCGCATCGCGGTCTTCCTCCTCCAGCGAGGGCTGGAAGCTCTCCTGGTGGTAGTGGTCCATGTCGAACCCGAGGCCGGCCAGCGCGTCGCGCACCGCCTGCATGAAGGGCTCGGGACCGCAGCAGAAGACCTCGCGCTCGAGGTAGTCGGGCGCGGTCAGGCCCAGCATGAGCTGGTTGAACATCCCCTTGTAGCCGGTCCAGGGCTGGAAGCGGTCGCCTTCCTCCACCACCCAGCGCAGCTCGATGCCGTCAATGCGGCTGGCGATATGCTCGAGCCGCTCGCGGAACACGATGTCAGAGGGGCGCTTGGCGCAGTTCACGAAGACCACGTCGGGAATACGCCCGAGGTCGTACATATAGGTGACCATCGACATCATCGGAGTGATGCCCGAGCCCGCCGAGATGAACAGGAACTTCGCCGCCGGGTGATGGTGCGAGGTGAAATGCCCCGCCGGTCCGAGCGCCTTGATCCGCATCCCGGGGCGCAGGTTGTCGAGCATCCAGCGCGTGCCGATGGAATTGGGCTGCGCCTTTACCGTCACGGTGATCGACAGCGGCCGCGACGGCGAGGAGGAGATCGTGTAGGTCCGGTAGAGCGGCCCGCCCGGCACCGGCAGTTCGAGCGTGACGAACTGGCCGGGCAGGTAGGAAAACAGCGCGCCCGAAGGGGCCACGAAGCAGAAGGTGCAGACGTTCGGCGCCTCGGGGATGACCGAGACGCATTCGAGCATCTCGGCATCGTTCCAGTAGCGCACGGCGGCAGAAAGCAGGGAGCTGTCCGCCGCCATTATTCTGCGGCCATTCGTGTGGGGGCGAGACGCTTGCCGAGCGTGGTGCAATACCAGTCGACAAACTGGTTCACCCCGTCCTCGTGGCTGGCCGAATAGGGGCCGGGCTCATAGGCGGGCGAGTTGATGCCCTGCTGGTTGTCCTCGACCACGGTGCGGTCCTCGTCGTTGGTGTGTTCCCAGACGGTGATGAGGTTTTCCAGATCGTAATCCACGCCCTCGACCGCGTCCTTGTGCACGAGCCAGGTGGTCTGCACCTCGGTCTCGGTCGGGCTGATCGGGGTCACGCGGAAAGTGATCGAATGATCCGACAGGAAGTGGTTCCAGGTGGTCGGGTAGTGATACTTGAGCAGCGTACCGGCATCGAGGAAGGGGACCCGGCCAAGGCGCTTCTGCACCGCGATCTTGCCGTTCATCGTGTAGCTCTCGGCGCCATCGAGCAGCGGCATCCGCGCGAGGCGATACTGGCCGTCCTCGGACAACCGGAAGCGCGACGGGGCGCCTGCAGCCTCGAGCCGGTTGAAATGCGCCTCGACCTTGGGCGGGAAGGTGCCGTCGGCGGAGACTCCGGTGATCGTGGGATCCTCGGGATAGGTGCGGCAGAGCGACGGGTGGTTGCCGGCGCAGTGGTAGCACTCGCGGTTGTTCTCCCAGACGAGCTTCCAGTTGCCGTTCTCGATGATGGTGGACTGATGCGCCACCTTGGCCTCGCTGAGGTCGTGCACGGCGAGGTAGGGCTCGGCCATCTTGGCGAAGGTGTCGAAATCGGGCGCCTCGTCGGCAAGGCAGATGTACACGAGGCCGGCGACCTCGCGGCAATGCACCGGTTTCAGACCATGCGCCGAGGCGTCGAAATCGCTGCCCATGTCGCGCGCCCAGAGCAGGCGGCCGTCAAGCTCGTAGGTCCACTGGTGATACGGGCAGACCAGCTTGGCGACCTGACCCGAGGCGGCCTTGCAGATCACCGAGCCGCGATGGCGGCAGGTGTTGTGGAAGGCGCGCACCGAGCCGTCCGGCCCGCGCACGATCACCACGCGATAGGGGCCGACCTTCTGTGTCACGTAGCTGCCGGTCTTCGGCAGCGCCACCACGGGCGTGGCGAAGAGCCATTCGCGGTACCAGATCTGCTCGAGATCCTGCGCGTAGATGCCGGGATCGGTGTAGAAGGCCTGTTCGAGGGCGTGGCCGGGCTTGCGGCGGCTCAGCAGGTCGAGGGTCGTGGCGTCAGCAGTCATGGCCGAACTCCGTAGGCCGGGCGCAGGGCCCGTGCGGGTCTCATGCGGAGAAGCGGCCGGCGTCCGGCCTTTCCTCCACGGTGGTGCGTCCCGCCGAGCCGGCCCGTCTGCGCGCTGAAATCGCGTCGCGAAAGTCGGGCCGGATCGGGCGATCTACGGCAAGGAATATCGTGCCCGCGACGATTCTGAGGGCTGGATGCGACATCGTGGGTTTCGAAACAGACTTGCCGCAGAATTCCGCGCCGGGGTGTTTCTGCGTTGCAGCAGGTGCTGCCTGAAAATACGGCAGAGTTGAATCGTTTTGCTGTGGGGGCAGGGTGTTGCCACGGCAGGTCCGGTGGCTGCTTGCGCAGCAGCCGCGCGGCTCATGCAGTGGCCGGGCGTGAGGAAGTTGCGCCCGGCAACAGTGGGGGCAGCGTCCCGCCGGACTGCGACGCTGCCTGACCGGTTCGGATCAGATGCGCATGCGCGGGACGTCGTTCGGATCGAGGCGCAGCTCGATCAGAAGAGGGCGATCGCGGGTCTCGATGGCGTCGATGGCGGCCTGCAGCTCGTCGTCCGAGCGCACGAGGATGCCCTTGCCGCCGAGCGAGGTTGCCACCTCGGCAAAGCAGGGCCAGTCGAACTGTGTGAGGCCCGGGTCCATCTTGCGGTCGATGAACTGGATGTGTTCGGCGCCATAGGCGCTGTCGTTGCACAGGATCACCACCATGTCCTGCTTGAGCCGCACCGCGGTGTTGAACTCGCCAAGACCGCCCATCATGAACCCCCCGTCGCCGGAGAAGAGCACCACCGGCCGGTCGGGCGCCGCCACAGCGGCGCCGATTGCCTCCTGCAGGCCGAGCCCGATGGAGCCGAAGTTGGCGGTGACCACGAAGCTGCGCGGATCGGGGGCCGAGATGCGGCACCAGACCTCGGTCATGAAGCGACCGCCGTCGGTGACGAGAATGCGGTCCTTGGGCAGGGCCTCTTCCAGCCGCTCGAGCGCCGCCACGTAGTTGACGCTGGCCTCGGGGGTCTTGTTGACGCGCGCGGGCGGATGGCGGCGCAACTCCTCGCCGTTCAGCTCGGCGGTAAAGCGGCTGCCGGGTATCTCGGCCTCGTCGAGCCAATGCACGAAATTGTCGGCGGTGAGCCCCGCGTCGGCGATCAGCGCGGCGTCGGGGTGCAGGGTTCGGCCGATGGCGCTGCGGTCGCAGTCGATCTGCACCAGCCGCTTGCCCGCCAGCAGCTTGCCGCGGTCGGTGGTGAACTCGTGCAGCGACGCGCCGAAGCTGATGATGCAGTCGGACTTGCCGATGACGTCATAGGCAGCAGGGGTGCTCAGCGTGCCGAAGATGTCGATGTCATGCGGGTGGCCGCGGAACAGCCCCTTGGCCTTGAGCGTGGTGGCAAGCGGCGCCTCGAGCCGGTCGGCGAGGCGGATGATCTGTTCGCGGGCGTCATACGCCCCGGCTCCGGCGAGGATCATCGGCCGCCGCGCGCTGGCGATCATGCCGATCGCCTCGTCAAGCGCCTCGCCTTCGGGCACGAAGCTGCGGGTCTCGAAAACGCTGAGCACGTAGGGCTCATAGGGGGCTTCCTGCCACATGAACTCGGCGGGCATGTTGAGCACGATGGGACGACGCTCGACCTTGGCGCGGTAGAAAGCGCGCGCGACATCGCGCACCGCCAGCTCGGGCGAGCGCATCTGCTCGAAGCCGGCGCCGGTCGAGAGCACGACGGCGCGTTGGTCGATGCCCTGCAGGTGGCGCGGGTTGGCGACCGGCGTGTCGCCCGCCAGCAGCACCATCGGGATCTGGCCACGCGCACCCTCGGTCAGCGCGGTCACGCAATTGGTCAGGGCAGGGCCATGAGTGACCGTGGCGACGCCCACCTTGCCGGCGACATGCGCGTAGGCCAGCGCCATCAGCACCGAGCTTCCCTCATGCGCCGCAGGCACGAAACGCCCGCCGCAGCCACGCGCGAAATGATCGGCGATGAAGAGGTTGGCGTCGCCCATCAGGCCGAACATCGTGTCGATCCCATGGTCATGTACCGCTTGCGCGATGGCCTGATGCACATGGGTGGGGCCGGCGTCGAACATCTTCTCACTCCCGTTTGTCATGGGCGCATGATAGCGCGAAGGTGCTGCAAGAGGTGTGCAATTGCATGCAGTGCAAGACGAAGATATGCGTTATGATGCGCATGAAGTGGTGCTACATGCGTGAAACGTGCATCATTAAGTCGAAACCTGCGCGAGGTAACCTACCATGCCGCTCGACCGCTACGACCGCCTGATCCTCGACGCGCTGCAAAAGGACGGGGCGCTCACCAATGCGCAGCTCTCCGAGCGTGTGCATCTCTCGGCCTCGCAATGCTCGCGCCGTCGCGCCGCGCTCGAGTCCGCCGGGGTGATCGAGGGGTACCGTGCCCGGCTCAACGCCGGAAAGCTCGGGCTCGGAATCCGCGTCGTGGTGCGGGTGAACTTGCGCACGCATGCCAAGACCGCCGACATGGACTTCTCGGCCTGGATCGAACGCCAACCCGAGATCCAGGCGGCCTTTTCGGTCTCGGGTGACGCCGACTACGTGCTGCACGTGCGGGCAAGCGATCTCGAGAGCTTCTCGAACTTCCTGCACGAGCGGCTGCTGCTGCGCCCTGACATCGCGCAGGTGCGCTCGGACTTCGTGCTGAAGACGCTGAAGGACAGCGACGCGCTCGACCTGTCAAACCTCGGCTGACCCGGCGGCGGCCTTTGGGGTTCCATTTTTCTGCGCCAGGATGTAGGAGCGCCGCTTGCGACGCCGGAGCGTTCTGGCGGTATGATTGCATGAGCCCAAGGCTGCCGGAGGCCCGACGTGACGACCCCTGAGAAATCGACCCTTCACGCGGCTGCCCGCCTGAGCGTGGCCCCGATGATGGACTGGACTGATCGGCACTGCCGCTACCTGCACCGCATTCTGTCGGGCCAAACGCTGCTCTATACAGAGATGGTCACCTCGCCGGCGCTGGTGCGTGGCGGCGCGCTGCACCTGCTCAAGTTCGACCCTTCGGAGCATCCAGTGGCGCTTCAGCTCGGGGGCTCGGATCCGGTCGAGCTGGCGCAGGCGGCAAAGCTGGGGGCCGAGGCGGGGTATGACGAGATCAACCTCAATTGCGGCTGCCCCTCGGACCGGGTGCAATCGGGCACCTTCGGAGCGGTGCTGATGAAGCACCCCGAACTGGTGGCCGACTGCGTCGCCGCGATGCGCGCCGCCGTCGACGTCGAGGTGACGGTGAAATGCCGCATCGGTGTCGACGAGCAGGAGCCGCGCGAGGTTCTGCCGGACTTTCTTGAGAAGATCGCCGCGGCAGGTTGCGAGAGGGTGACCATCCACGCCCGCAAGGCCTGGCTGCAGGGGCTGAGCCCCAAGGAGAACCGCGATATCCCGCCGCTCGACTACGAGCTCGTGCACGCGATGAAGGCGGCCTTCCCTCAGTTGCACCTGTCGATCAACGGCGGCGTGCAGAGCCTCGAGGAGGCCGAGGCGCATCTGGCGCGTGGGCTCGACGGGGTGATGATCGGCCGCTCGGCCTACCATACCCCCTGGGACGTGCTGGCGGAGGCGGACGCGCGGATCTACGGCAGCGCGCGCGAGACCGTCTCGCCCGACGCGGCTGTCGCCGCGATGGTGCCCTACATCGAGCGTCACATTGCCGACGGCGGGCGGCTGCATCAGGTCACGCGGCACATGCTCGGGCTTTTCGCAGGTCGCCCAGGGGCGCGGAAATGGCGGCAGGTGCTGTCGGAGAAAGCCTCGCGCGAGGGTGCCGGCACAGAGGTGCTGGACGAGGCGCTGGGGCGGATGCGCGAGGCGGCCTGAGCCGCCTCAGCTTTCGCGTTTGAGCCGACCCACCCGGCCGCCGCGGCGCTGGCGGAGCAGCGCCTTTCGCTCGGGCAACTCCTGCATGATGGCGCGGCGTTCTTCCGGGGTGTAGCCCGCCCAGCCGGCGATCTCGTCCAGCGTGCGCAGGCAGCCGGTGCAGAGCCCGCTCTCGCGGTGCACCACGCAGATGTTCACGCAGGGCGTTTCGACAGGCCCGCCCATCAGCCGGTCCGCAGGTGCCGAAGCCGGTCGAGCGCGCCCTGAAGGATGAAGCTCGCGGCCACGTGGTCGATCAGCTCGGCGCGTTTCTTGCGCGACGTGTCGGCCTCGAGCAGCGCGCGCTCGGCAGCGACTGTGGAAAGCCGCTCGTCCCAGAAGCCGATCGGCCCGTCCCAGAGGTTCGACAGGTTGCGCGCGAAGGCGCGGGTGGATTGCGCGCGCGGCCCCTCGGAGCCGTCCATGTTGCGCGGCAGCCCGAGGATGATCCCGCCGATCTCGCGACTCGTGACGATCTTCAGCAGCGCCTCGGCATCGAGGGTGAACTTCTTGCGCTTGATCGTCTCGGTCGGCGTCGCCACCGAGAGCAGCCGGTCCGAGAGCGCCACGCCGATGGTCTTGGTGCCGAGGTCGAGCCCTGCGATGGCCTGCATCGGCGGCAGGGCGGCGGCGAAGTCGGAGATGTCTTCGTGGATCATCGGCGAGGTCCTCTGGGGTGCTGCGCTGTCCCTACCTCAGGCGTGGGTCCGAGGGAAGGGAGCGCCCCGGGACATTACCCCCTGGAAGAAAGGGCGCGCGCGCCGGGCGCGTCACTCGGTGGCAAGACCGGCGCGGGCGGCGCCGGCGCGGACGGTGTCGAGGGCCTCGGGGCGGGTGGCAAAGACCTGCTGGGCCTCGGTCCAGATCGCCGCGGCGCGGTCGGTCTGGCCGAGCACGCCAAGCGCGGTCAGCAGCCGGGCCCATTCCTCGGGGCTTCCGCCCTGGCTGGCGAGGCGCTCGGAGAGCGAGTCGACCATACCCTCGATCATCGCCTGGCGGTCGGCTTCGGACATTTCGGAGGCGGCCTGCACGTCCCCGGCGCTGGGGCCGGGCAGGGCGGGCGGGGTCTCTCCCCGGAGCGCCGCGCTGGCGACATCGGGCAAAGCGTAGTCATTGATCCCGGTGCGGAGCGCCAGCTCGGGGATCTGTGCGGCAATTGCGGGCACCCAGGGTGCGTCGGGCGGGCTGTCCCGCAGCAGCGTGTCCCAGATGCGGAAGGCGCTGTCCGGGCGCCCGGTCTGGGCCATCATCAGACCGCCGTAGTAGCGCGCGACGCCGTTGTGCGGATCGCGCTGCATCACCTCGTCGAGCACGGTCTCGGCCTCGGGCGAAACGTAACCGCCGGCGGCCAGCACGAGCATGTCGGCCAAATCGGCGTAGTCGGAGGCGCTGGCCTCTTCGCCGCGCAGCTCGATCACCCTGCGCTGCGCCGCATGGGCCGCCGGGTAATTGCCAAGCGCCGCCTCGGAGCGGGCGAGCAGCGCCTGACCCTGCAGATCGTCCGGCCGCGCGGCGACGGCCTCGCGCAGGCGGGTGACAAGCTGGGTGTATTCCTCGGGGGCGTCCTCGGGCGGCGGGCTGGCTGCGGAGGCCTCGGCCTCGGCCTGGGAGGGACGGCTGGCGCGCAGCTTCTCGGCGGCCTCGATGCGGGTGCCGAGCGACAGATCGCCGTAGCCCGGCGCGCCGAGCTGCAGGTAGAGCGCGTAGCTGCCGCCGAGCAGCGCGAGCAGCACGAGACCGGCGGCGATGCGGCGCGGGCCGGAGCGGGCGATCCCGGTGCCACGGCCGCCAGGGGCGGGCTGATGCGCGCGGCTGTCGGCGGCCAGGATGCGGCGCGAGACCTCGGTGCGCAGCCGCTCGGCCTCGGCCTCGCCGATGGTGCCGCGGGCGCGGTCGCGGTCGATCTCGGAGAGCTGGTCGCGGTAGACCTTGAGGTCGAACGCCTCGGCCCCGGCGATCTCGGCCTGGCCGCGCAGCAGCGCCAGCAGCAACGGTGCCGAGACAGCCAGAACCGCCAGCGCGGTCACGATCCAGAATGTGGTCATTAAAACTCTCCCGTTCTTGCCATTGTGTAGCCGGGCGGCGCGCGGGAAAAAAGAGGCAAGGGCCGCGGCATTTGGGCCGCTCTCGGGGCTGTGACTCCTGGGCTGGGGGAAACGGATGCGCCGGGGCGCGTCCGTTTCCTGCCGATCGGGCAGGGTGTTGGCGCCCGGGTGGTTGCAGATGGCCTCGGCTCGTGCAGGTATCGGGGAACCCGAAGGGACAACAGGGGCGGATTCGACGATCATGAAACGCTATTCGGTTTTTGCCATTGCCCGCGAGGCCATGCGATACCACACCGGCTGGGGTCGCGCCTGGCGCAAGCCGGACCCCAAGCGGCGCTACCAGGTGGTGATCGTCGGGGCGGGTGGCCACGGGCTCGCCACCGCCTACTACCTCGGCAAGAATTTCGGCATCACCGATGTGGCCATCCTCGAGAAGGGCTGGCTCGGCGGCGGCAACACCGGGCGCAACACCACGATCATCCGCTCGAACTACCTGCAGGATCCCTCGGCAGCGATCTACGAGAAGGCGCGCGCGCTCTACGAGGGGCTGAGCCAGGAGCTCAACTACAACGTCATGTTCAGCCCGCGCGGCGTGATGATGCTGGCGCAGACCGAGCACGAGCTGCGCGGCTATCAGCGCACGGTGCACGCGAACCGGCTGCAGGGGATCGAGACCGAGATGATCGGCCCGCGCGAGGTCAAGCGGCTCTGCCCGATCATGAACGTCGACGGGCCGCGCTACCCGGTGCTGGGCGCGCTGTGGCAGGCGCGCGGCGGCACCGCAAGGCACGACGCCGTGGCCTGGGGCTACGCCCGGGCCTGCTCGGACATGGGCATGGACATCGTGCAGAACTGCGAGGTCACCGCGGTGCGCTCCGAGGGCGGCAAGGTGCAGGGGGTGACCACGACCAAGGGCGAGATAGACTGCGACAAGCTCGGTATCGTGGTGGCGGGGCACTCGGGTGTCATGGCCGAGAAGGCCGGCTTTCGACTGCCCATCGAGTCGGTGGCACTGCAGGCTCTGGTCAGCGAGCCGATCAAGCCCTGCATGGACGTGGTGGTCATGGCCAACACCGTGCATGGCTACATGAGCCAGTCCGACAAGGGCGAGATGGTGATCGGCGGCGGCACAGACGGCTTCGTCAACTACACCCAGCGCGGCTCCTTCCAGCACATCGAGGAGACCGTGCGGGCGCTGACCGAGACCTTCCCGATGATCAGCCGCCTCAAGATGCTGCGGCAATGGGGCGGCATTGTCGATGTGACCGGCGACCGCTCGCCGATCCTGTCGAAGACGCCGCTCGAGAACTGCTATCTCAACTGCGGCTGGGGCACCGGTGGGTTCAAGGCGATCCCCGGCTCGGGCTGGGGCTTCGCCGAGTTGATGGCCAAGGGATATTCACCACTGACCTCCGAGTTCGGCCTCGAGCGCTTCCGCGAGGGGCGGTTCATCGACGAGAGCGTCGCGGCCGGGGTGGCGCATTGAGCGCCCGCGCGAGGGCCGCTGCCGCGCCGGGCTCAGTGCCCGGGCGTGCTGCGCGGCAAGGTGACCGGCAGCGGGCCGGCGAGTTCCATGAGGCCGGCGTGTCCGCCCTGTGCGCCGTGCCCGTCGTTGCAGGGCGGGCGCCAGCTCTGGATGAACTCCTGCGCCACGGCCTGTCGATCCTCGGGCCGCGACAGCGCCACCGCGCCGATGGCATCGAAGCCCAGCTCGTCGGCCCGCGCCCAGGGCCCGCCCGGAAGCTTGTCCCGCGCGAGCCGCGCGCCGAGCGCGCAGGTCTCGCCGACATAGAGGATCTGCGCCTGCACGGCGCGCCCCTCGGGCAGCCGCAACAGCATGTAGACCGCGCCTTCCTCCGCCAGCTCGGTGTCGCGGGTGAACAGCTCCACCGGGTATCGCCGTCCGCGATTGCTGGTCAGGGTCGTTGTCAGAAGTCTGCTCATGGGGCCTCCTCTTGCTCGGGGGTCGTCTTGTTGCCTGCGGGAGCCGCCCGCGACGCGGCGCCGGGGGATCTCCGCCGTTTCGCAAGGATAGGGCCGTTCCGGCTCCAAACAGGGATAGGCGACCACCGGGCGGTGAATTCCACGTGTAAAGCGGCGCCACGCCGGGAATTGAGGCGGGCCGCAGGGGGCTCTGCCTCATCGATAGGCGGAAAACTGAGCATGCCCCGGGGGCGCGGGAACGGGCCACGCGGCATGGACGTTCCACTTCCAGTCACGAAATGCACTGGAGAAGAGCCATGTCCGATTACACCACAGATACGCGCAATACCCGCACACCCCGCCCCGAGCCGCGCCCGGTGCACGACCACACCACAACGACCACGACGACCACGACCAAGAGCGGCGCAGGCGCCGGGATGGCCTTCATCCTCGGCATCGTCGTTGTCGTGCTGGCTGTGCTCGCCTGGGCCATGTTCGGGGGCGATGACGCCGCGACCACGACCGCACCCGCCGATGACGTCAACGTCACGATCGAGGACGGTACCGCGTCTTCCGGCACCGCAGCTCCCGTCGAGACTGCCCCGGCAGAGCAGGCTGCCCCCGTCGAGACCGCTCCGGAAGCCGCGCCCGAGGCTGCTCCCGAGGCTGCTCCGGCCACGGATGGCGCTGCCGAACAGACCGGCGGCAACTGATCCGCGCCGCGCCCCTCGGGGCGTGACGCCGCACACCCTTGGAAGGCCCGGCCCCGTTTTCGCGGCCGGGCCTTTTGCGTGCCCAGCTCTCGCGGCACAAGGTGTCGCGACCACACCCTGTCGAAATCGAAATGGAGAGGCCGCATGCTGATCCTCACCTGTCCCTGTTGCGGCCTCGAGGCTGCGGAGATCGAGCTTGCCCCGGGCGGCGAAGCGCATCTGAAGCGTTTCGGCCCGGGCAGCAGCGATGCGGAACTGGAGGGCTACCTGTTCGCTCGCCACGCGGCGAAGGGGCCGGTGCTGGAACGCTGGCGCCACGCCTATGGCTGCGGCAAGTGGTTCCTCGCGGCGCGCGACAGCGTAACCATGGAGGTCTACGGCACCTATGCTGCGCGGCTCCCCGAGCCGCCCGAGGAGGTGCTCGCCCGGATTCGGGCTCGCCACCCCGGCTGGCAGCTGCCCGCATGAGCCTTCTTCTCTTTCAAAATACGCCCGCGCCCTCCCTCTCAAAGGGATGTGACACCGGGCACACCCGCACGAGGTCCAGCAGATGAGCACCCGTCTGGCCAAGGGCGGCCGTTTTCTCGACCGCTCCCGCAAGATCCGTTTCACCTTCGACGGCGTTGCGATGAGCGGCCATCCCGGCGACACGCTCGCCTCGGCGCTGATCGCCAATGACCACCTTCTGGTGGGGCGCAGCTTCAAGTACCACCGCCCGCGCGGGGTGATCGCCTCGGGCGCGGAGGAGCCGAACGCGCTGGTCGGGCTCGGCGGGGGACCGCGCTTCGAGCCGAACCAGCGCGCGACCACCACCGAGCTCTTCGACGGGCTCACCGCTGAAAGCCAGAACCGCTGGCCGAGCCTCGAGCAGGACGTGGGCGCGGTGAACGCGGCCTTGTCGCGTTTTCTGCCGGCGGGCTTCTACTACAAGACCTTCCTTTGGCCGCGCGCCTTCTGGAAGCACCTCTACGAGCCGTTCATTCGCCGTGCGGCGGGGCTTGGCAAGGCACCGCACCCGGAGAGCCGCGATTCCGACAGCTACGAGCATTTCCATGCCCATGTCGATGTGCTGGTGGTCGGCGGCGGGGTGGCCGGGCTGCTGGCGGCGAAAGTGGCGGCCGAGAGCGGTGCGCAGGTTCTGCTGATCGAGCAGTCCGCGCATTGGGGCGGGCGGGCGCCCGTGGATGGCGGCACGATCGACGGCATGACGCCCGAAGCCTGGATCGCGCAGACATTGGCGGAACTCGACGCGCTGCCGAACCTGCGCCGCGTTGTGCGCTGCATGGGCGCGGCGGTGCAGGACCACGGTTACGTGCTTGGCTACGAGCGGCTGACCGACCACGCGCCGGGCACCATCGGGCCGCGTCACCGGCTCTGGCGGATCCGGGCAAAGCAGATCGTCGCCGCCACCGGTGCCATCGAGCGTCCGCTCAGCTTTGCCGGCAACGACGTGCCGGGGGTGATGCTGGCCTCGGCGATGCGCGATTACGTGGTCAACTACGGCGTGACGCCCGGCCAGCGGGTCGTTCTGCTGACCAACAACGACGATGGCTACCGCACGGCCCTGGTGCTCCACGAGGCGGGTGTCGAGGTGGTTCGCGTGCTCGATGCACGGCCCATGGGCGGCGGCAAGCTGATGGAGCGGGTGCGCGAGATCGGCATCCGCGTCGATCCCGGGCGTGCCATCGCCAAGGTCAGCGGCGGCAAGCGGGTGCGAACGGTGCACAGCTGCCTTGCGGACGGGATGGGCAACGTGCTCGAGGACATCCCCTGCGACGCGGTGGCCATGTCGGGCGGCTGGTCGCCGGTGGTGCATCTTTGGTCCCATTGCGGCGGCAAGCTTCGCTGGGACGAGCCGGGGGCTTTCTTCCGTCCCGATCCCGAGCGCGCGCCCACCGGCGCCGATGGCTCGCCCATGGTCGTCGTGGCGGGCTCGACCAATGGCGAGTTTCCTCTGAGGAACGTGCTTGAAGATGCCGTAAAGGCAGGGAAAAACGTCGCTCTTAAGGTTGGGTGTGAGGTTGGCCAAATAGGGGCACCGGTCGGAGAGTCTGAACCGGAGGCAGCGCTCATGCCGCTCTGGATCGTGCCCGCAAAGGCGACGCCCGACCTGCGGATGAAGGCCTTTCTGGATTACCAGAATGATGTGAAGGTTTCGGACCTCCAGCTTGCCGCCCGCGAGGGCTACGAAAGCGTCGAACACGCCAAGCGCTACACCACTCTGGGTATGGCAACGGATCAGGGTAAGCTCAGCAATATCAATGGTCTTGCGGTGCTTTCTGAGACATTGGGTGAGGCGATTCCACAGGTCGGCACCACCACCTTCAGGCCGCCCTACACGCCGATCTCTTTTGGCGCGATCACCGGCGAGGCGCGGGGCGAGCTGTTCCAGCCCCTGCGCCGCACACCGATGGATGCCTGGCACGACGCCAATGGTGCCCAATGGGAGCCCGTGGGTCACTGGCGCAGACCCTATTGCTATCGCCGTCCCGGCGAGACCACCGAGATGGCGGTGAACCGCGAGATCCTCGCCACCCGCCAGAGCCTTGGCCTGCTCGACGCCTCGACGCTGGGCAAGATCGTGGTGAAAGGGCCGGACGCAGGCAGGTTCCTCGACATGCTCTACACCAACATGATGAGCACCTTGCCGATCGGGAAGTGCCGCTACGGGCTGATGTGCAGTGAAAACGGCTTCCTGATGGACGACGGCGTCGTCGTGCGGCTCGCCGAGGACACATGGCTCTGCCACACCACCACGGGCGGGGCCGACCGGATTCATGCTCACATGGAAGATTGGCTGCAATGTGAATGGTTTGACTGGCGAGTTTACACCGCTAACGTGACCGAGCAATACGCGCAGGTCGCGGTGGTCGGCCCCGAGGCGCGCCGGCTTCTGGAAAAGCTCGGCGGGATGGACGTCTCGAAAGAAGCGCTGCCCTTCATGACCTTCGCCGAAGGCACGCTCGGCGGGTTTCCGGCGCGGGTCTACCGCATCTCCTTCTCGGGAGAGCTGAGCTACGAGGTCGCGGTGCCCGCCCATCTGGGCCGCGCCTTCTGGGGAAGGCTGCTCGAACTGGGCGCGGAATGGGATGTGACTCCCTATGGCACCGAGGCGCTTCACGTGATGCGGGCCGAGAAGGGCTTCATCATGATCGGCGACGAGACCGATGGCACGGTGATCCCGCAGGATCTGAACCTCGGCTGGGCGCTTTCGAAGAAGAAGGACGACTTCCTCGGCAAGCGCGCGCAGGAGCGGGTGCACATGGCCGATCCGAAGCGCTGGAAGCTGGTCGGCCTCGAGACGCCCGACGGCGGCGTGCTGCCAACCGGCGCGCTCGCTCTCGCGCCGGGCAAGAACGCCAACGGTCAGCGCAACACGCAGGGGCGGGTGACCTCCTCCTACTTCTCGCCCACTCTGGGTCGGGGCATCGCCATGGCGCTGGTGCTCGACGGGCCGCAGCGGATGGGCGAGGAGCTCACCTTCACCACCGACGACTACGACGCGGCCGACGAGGCGAAGACGACCTTGAAGGCCACGATCGTCGATCCGGTCTTCTACGATCCCGAGGGGGCAAGAAACGATGCCTGAATCCAGTCTTGAGCCGATGAGCCCGTTGATGGGCGCGGTCTCCCAAGGTGCGCTGACAGTGCGCGAAGAGGGGCCGACGGGGATGATCGCCCTGCGTGGCGACCTTTCCGATCCCGCCTTCACCGCGCCGGTCGAGGCGCTGGCGGGCTGCCGGATTCCGGGCGTCTGGCAATCCAGCGGCAGCGACACCCGCGGGCTGCTGTGGATGTCGCCGGACGAGCTTTTGCTGCTCATGCCCTATGGCGACGCGCGCAGCGCCGCGCCGCAGCTTCAGGCCGAGCTCGACCGGCAGACCGTGTTCGCACTGGTGCAGGACGTGTCGGACATGCGGGTGCGGCTTCGGATCGAGGGTCCGCAGATGCGCGAGGCGCTGGCGCGACTGACGCCCGCCGACGTCTCGCCCTCGGCATTGCCCGTCGGAAGCCTCCGCCGCACCCGCATCGCCCAGGTCGCGGCTGCGATCCACGTGCTCTCGGCCGAGCAGGCTGAGGTCTTCTGCTTCCGGTCCGTGGCAGACTACGCCTTCCGGCTGCTGAGCGGCGCGGCGCGAAATGCGCCTGAATTCGAATATTTCTGAGCCGCCCCGCATTGCACCCGGAGCCCGGCACCCGTAGCGTCGGCCACGGCGACGTTTCAGGAAGGGGCGAACGGATGAGAGTATTTGCGCGGTCCGTTGCCCTCTGCCTGGGCCTTGCGCTTCCGGCGGCGTCGGTGGCGGCGGACTCGGTGCCGGAGCGGCTCTTGCTGGCGGTCGAGGAACCCATAGCGGGCCAACTGGTCTCCAAGCAGTCCGTGGGCTACCTGTGCCAACTCGACGTGCCCTACAGCCAGCGCTGGGTGCCGCCGATCCTGTTCATCGCCCATGATCCCGAAACGGGGCGCGTGGTGATCTCGGATCCCATCGCGCTCTTTCACAACGCCGGGTTGCCGGTGCTTGGCAAGCGCGCCTCCGAGACCGCCGATCGGATCAGCTTTACCTGGAGTTACCCCGTCGGCGTGAACGCGCAGCAGACTCGAAAGATGCTTTATCGCGCCAGCATCGACAAGGCGAGCGGCAGGGCCACGGTCACCGCCATCCCGGCGGGATTTGATTCGGTGTTTCAGGCAGATGGCCGATGCGAGGCGCAGCCGCTCGAAGAGCTGTCCGCACAGCCCTGAGTGCAATGGTACACCATACTTCGCTTGACCTCGCCGATGGCAGGTCTAGGAATACTGGCAATCTCACCGACAGGCGAAAGGAAACGCATATGTCCTTCGAACTTCCCGATCTTCCCTATGCTCACGATGCGCTCGCGTCCAAGGGCATGTCCAAGGAAACGCTGGAGTATCACCACGACCTGCACCACAACGCCTATGTCACCACGCTGAACAAGCTGGTCGAGGGCACCGAATGGGCCGACAAGTCGCTGGAAGAGATCGTCAAAGGCACCTATGAGGCCGGCGCGGTTGCCCAGAGCGGCATCTTCAACAACGCCTCGCAGCACTGGAACCACAGCCAGTTCTGGGAAATGATGGGCCCGGGCGAGAACGCCATGCCGGGCGAGCTCGAGAAGGCGATCACCGAGTCCTTCGGCACCTTCGACAAGTTCAAGGAAGAGTTTTCGGCAGCAGGCGCCGGCCAGTTCGGTTCGGGCTGGGCCTGGCTCGTCAAGGACACCGACGGTGGTCTCAAGATCACCAAGACCGAGAACGGCGTGAACCCGCTCTGCTTCGGCCAGACCGCGCTTCTGGGCTGCGACGTGTGGGAGCACTCCTACTACATCGACTTCCGCAACAAGCGCCCGGCGTACCTGGCGAACTTCCTCGACAACCTGGTGAACTGGGAAAACGTGGCCTCGCGCCTGTGATCTCCTGACACAGCTTGAAATTTCGACGCCCCGTGCCGAAAGGTGTGGGGCGTTTTCCTTTGGCGGGGGCCGGCTGCCGGCGCAACAGGGACGTCTTGCACCGCTTCCTCCGGCGGCGTAGCACGGGGCGCACCGCTTACGCCGCATACGGAGGCCCCATGCCCGGTTTTGTCAGTTTCGTCTCCTCGGGTCCCGGGGATCCCGACCTGCTGACCGTGCGGGCGCTGAAGTGCCTTCAGAAGGCGGATGCGGTGCTCTACGACGACCTTGCCTCGGGACCGATCCTCGATCTTTGCGCCGAGGGCACCGAGATGGTGGCCGTCGGCAAGCGCGCAGGCTGCCCTTCGCCGAAACAGGAATTCGTCAGCGCGCTTCTGGTGCAGCACGCGCTGGCGGGCCAGCACGTGGTGCGGCTGAAATCCGGAGATGCGGGCATTTTCGGGCGGCTCGAGGAAGAGATCGCCGCGGTGACCGAGGCGGGGCTGCCCTTCGAGGTGGTGCCGGGTGTGACCTCGGCTTCGGCCGCGGCTGCGGCGGCCGCGATGCCGCTGACTCGCAGGCTCACAGCGCGCCGGTTGCAGTTTGTCACCGGCCATGACGTGACCGGCGCATTGCCCGAAGAGATGAACATGGCAGCGCTCGCCGATCCCGAGGCGGTGACCTGCCTCTACATGGGGCGGCGTACCTTCTCGAAGCTGGCCGAGCGCCTGATCGCCGCCGGCATGCCGCCGGAGACGCCGGCGCTGATGGCCGAGAACGTCAGCAAGGAGGGTCAGCGGATGGTCTCCTCGACTGTGGCGGATCTGGGCGAGGCGCTGCGCGAGGCGCCGAGCCGGGCGGTTGTGATGATCCTCTACGGTGCGCTCGGCACGCCGGTGCTCGACGCGGCGGAGCGCAGGCCTCCGGTCTGAGACTGCCCTGACGCAACGTTCCGTGCCGCTGCGCTGGACGCGGTGTGGTCGCTGCGGTTCAACTCCGCCCCGAGGATAAATCGGGAGGAGTTTTATGCAGATCGGTGCAACAACCGTGGCCGTGGTATCGGGCGGTGCCTCGGGCCTCGGGGCTGCGACGGCGGCGCGGCTGGCAGGCCTTGGCGCTAAGGTCACGCTGCTCGACAGGGACGCCGAGCGCGGCCCGGTCACGGCGCAGGAGATCGGCGGGCGGTTCATCGAGGCCGATGTGACCAACCCCGAAAGCATAGCCGCCGCGCTGGCCGGGGTGATGGAGGCCGAGGGCGCGCTGCACGTGGCGGTGAGCTGCGCGGGCATCGCGCCGGGCGCCAAGACCGTGTCGCGCGGGGAGCCGCATGACCCGGCGCTCTTCGCCAAGGCCATCGCCATCAACCTCACCGGAACGTTCAACCTCGCGTCGCAGGCGGCGGCGCTGATGGCCAAGAACGCGCCTCTGGATACCGATGGCAATCGCGGCGTGATCGTCAACACGGCCTCGGTCGCGGCCTATGAGGGGCAGGTGGGGCAGGTGGCCTATGCGGCCTCGAAGGGCGGCGTGGTGGGGATGACCCTGCCGATGGCGCGCGATCTGGCCGCGCTGGGAATCCGTGTCTGCGCCATCGCGCCGGGGCTATTCCTGACGCCGATGATGCAGGGGTTGCCGCAGGAGGTGCAGGACAGCCTCGGCCAGCAGGTGCCCTTCCCGGCGCGGCTCGGCAGCCCGTCGGAATACGCGGCGCTGGTGCAGCATATCGTCGAGAACCCGATGCTGAACGGCGAGGTGATCCGTCTCGACGGGGCGATCCGCATGGCCGCGCGCTGACCAAACTTGCGCGGGCGCAGAGCGTCGTCTTTGTGCAGACGCACAGGGGAGGCGCTCCTTTGTGCGTCTGCGCAGGGTGACCCTGCGGGGAGGCGGCTCCTATATCTGGCACCAACACGACCTAGAGGTGCCGCATGACCCGCATTCCCTTCAGCCTTCTCGATCTCTCGCCGGTGCCCGAGGGCAGCACCCCGGCGCAGGCACTGGCCAATACGATCACCCTTGCGCGCCACGCCGAAGACTGGGGCTATCAGCGCTACTGGCTCGCCGAGCACCACAACATGCGCGGCATCGCCTCGGCGGCGACGGCGGTGGTGATCGGGCAGGTGGCTGCGGCGACCAAGACCATCCGCGTCGGCGCGGGCGGCATCATGCTGCCCAACCACGCGCCGCTGGTGATCGCTGAGCAGTTCGGGACGCTCGAAACGCTCTTCCCGGGGCGGATCGATTTGGGCCTTGGCCGTGCGCCGGGCTCGGATCAGGTGACCGCCATGGCGCTCCGCCGCAACATGAGCACCGCCGCGGACCGCTTCCCCGAGGACGTGATCGAGCTCTTGGGCTATTTCCAGGAAGCCGACGAGACCCAGTCGGTGATCGCCGTGCCGGGCGAGGGCACCCATGTGCCGGTCTGGATGCTGGGCTCCTCGCTCTACGGCGCGCAGCTCGCCACGCATCTCGGGCTGCCCTATGCCTTCGCCTCGCATTTTGCCCCCGATGCGCTCGAACAGGCCATCGAGGTCTACCGGACGCGTTTCCAGCCCGGCATCACCCGAGAGCCGCGCTTCATGCTGGCCGCCAACGTCTGGGCGGCGCAGACCACCGAAGAGGCGATCCGGCTGAAGAGCTCGCAGCAGCAGGCCTTCATCAACCTGCGCACCGGGCGCCCGGGGCGGCTGCCGCGGCCGGTGGGCGACATCTCGGCGCAGACCGACCCGCGCTTCCTTGCGGCGGCGAACTCGGCGTTGAGCGTCTCGGCCGCGGGTGATCGTGACAAGGTCGGCGAGGAGCTCGAGGCGCTGATCGCGCGCTACCAGCCGGACGAGCTGATCCTCACCGGCATGATCCACGATCCTGCCGCGCGCCTGCGCAGCTTCGAGATCGCCGCCGAGGTGCTCGGACAGGAAAAAGGCGCAGCGACCGAACGCTGCGCCTGATCCCAAGCCTTGTTGTGCGCCGGGCCTAGGGCTTGGCGCGCAGCGACTGAATCTGCGTCTGCAGGCGCGCCAGCACCGCCGACAGGAGCATGCTCTCGCGGGTGCTCTGTTCTTCTCGCGGGTAGACCATCTGGCCGTCCGCCAGCGCCGTCGCGGCGCGGATGAGACGCTGGAAGGGCCGGGTGAGGTAGTGGAAGAGCACCAGCGTTGCGGCAAGCACGCTGATCCCGACCGCGGCGAGGATCATGTTGACGTTCTTCACGAATTGCGGGAAGGCCGCCCCGAAACTGTCTTCGCGGACATCGACGATCAGCGTCCAGCCGAAGCCCGGCATGGAGTTGAGCGTGAAATTGGGCAGCACCGCATAGAGGTGCCCGGCGTCGCTGCGATGCAGCCGCGTGCGGTCGGCATCGGGCCGGCCGGCAAGGATCAACCCCTCGACGCGGGCGGGTAGGTCACTGCCGGCCTCGGGCCGCGTGTCAACCAGCGTCTGCCCCTTGCGGTCGCGGATGAGCGCGCTGAGTTCGAGCTCTTGCGCCGCCTCGGCCATGTAGTCGGCGACCCAGGAAATGCGCACGCTGTAGACCGCCACAGCCTGCGTGTTGCCGAAGCTGTCCTTCACCGGCATCGACAGGTTGATGAGGCTGATCTCCTCGTTGGTGCCCTCGTTCTTGGTATAGGCCGTGCCGACGGTCTCGCCGCTGAAACCGGCGCGGAACCAGTTCCGCTGTGAGACGTCTTCGCCCATGCGTTCGCCGCGCGAGCCCGCGATGATCACCCCGTCGGGGGAGGCAAAGCCCACCCAGGCAATCTGTCCGCCGGCGCGCACCACCGCATTGGCAAAATCCTGCATCTCGGCAGGCTCGGCATAGGCGGTGCGGGAGGCGACGGCGCGCAGCGAGTCCCATTCCCGGCTGATGGCCTTGTTGAAGGTCTGCGCCAGTGCCTGGGCACCGCGCAGGCCCAACTCGCGCTGCAACTGCACTTGGTATTCCTGCGCCTGCCAGCGCACGCCGAAGATCGCCGCGGCGGTCGCCGTGATCAGAACAACGCCGAGGATCCCGAGAAAAGAGGTGTTCATCTTTGGGTGACGGTCGAGACGATCCGGCATGGGGTACCCTTTCTCACTCACGTAAACTGCTCGACGCCATAAGCTGCCGCAGGAGCCGGCCTTGGCGATCTTGGTTAACCAATCACTAGATGAGGGACGGGGAAAAACTGTGATTGAACTGTGGCGCAAATGGGTCAAATTCGCCGCGATGGTCAGGGATTGTTGATTAGAGCAGTACGAGTACCCGCGTTGTCCGCGTAATGGTCGCGGTTGAGCGTGCAGTGCTGAAAAAGATTAACGTCGTGCGGCCGCCGAGGCCGGACGGCTTGCTTGGCTTGCACCGCTTGGGCGGGGGCCTTCACGAGGTCAGGGCGATGCGAGGAAAGGGTCGCCTTAGGCGTCCTGACGAAGGATTTTGGGTGATCTGGTAGGCCCGGCAGGACTTGAACCCGCAACCAAGGCGTTATGAGCGCCCTGCTCTAACCAATTGAGCTACAGGCCCACCGTGGCGCCTGAGTAGCATTCCCTCCGCGCCGGTCAAGTGGCCTTGTGGCCTGCCGAGGCTTGCCGTGGCGCCGGGGCCGGGCAGGGGGATTTCAACTTTCTGAGGATCGGTGCCTTTACCTCACGCAATTGTGCCCTAGGTCGATCCATATCGGCGGAACACCGCTGTCCAAGGGCGGCGTGCAGCGCGGCCCTGCGATGCTGGCGCGGGAAGGCCCGCGGGAGGCGTCGGACGTCCTTGGAGACTGCCGGGCAGAGGCCGTGGCGGTTCCCGAGGCTGGAATCTCGCAGGTCCGGGGAAGCCGGGCCGCCCAAGACGGAGGGACCTATGTTCAATCGCATCATGGTGCCGGTTGACCTGACGCATGCGGATCGGCTCGCGAAAGCGCTCAACGTGGCCGGTGATCTTGCCGCGCACTACGGGGCGCAACTCGTCTATGTGGGCGTCACTGCCTCGACGCCATCGTCGATCGCGCATACGCCCAAGGAGTACGGCGAGAAGCTCGCGGCCTTCGCCAAGGCGCAGGGCCTGGCCGCCGGGGTGGCGGCCGAGGCGCATCCGGTCACCACCCACGACCCGGCGGTGGATCTCGATCCGGCGCTGGTGAAGGCCGCGGAGGAGACCGGCGCCGACCTCGTCGTCATGGCCAGCCACATCCCCGGCATCGCCGATCATTTCTGGCCTTCCAACGGTGGAACCATCGCCTCTCGGGCCAGGGTCTCGGTCATGGTGGTGCGCTGAGGCCCGCGGGCCTTGGCGTATTGCCAAAGACAAGACTGTCACAACTTGAACTAAGAATGAAAAAAGGAGGGTCCACGCGTGAGTGACGCAGCAGAGACTGACACTGCGGACCAAGGGATCCCGGCGCCCGAGGGCGCGTCGGAGATTATCGAGACCGATTACGAGATCGGTCAGGACAATTTCGAGGCACAGATCGGCCCGTTCGGGCTCGACGTGCACAACCCCGTGTTCGCGATTTCGGGCGCCGTCGTGGTCGCCTTCGTGTTCTACACGCTGGCATTGCCAGAGCAGGCGGGAAGCATCTTCAGCTGGCTGTTCTCCTTCGCCACGAAGACCTTCGACTGGTTCTTCCTCGGCGCGGCCAATATCTTCGTGATCTTCTGCCTGGTGCTGATCGTCTCGCCGCTCGGTTCGGTCAGGCTTGGCGGCGCCGAGGCGTCGCCCGACTACGGCTACGCGGGCTGGTTCGCCATGCTCTTTGCCGCCGGCATGGGCATTGGCCTCATGTTCTTCGGCGTGCTCGAGCCGGTCTACCACATGGCGGTCAGCTCTCCGCTTGGCGTTCCGTCGCCCTTTGACGCTGATGGCAACCTGATCCCCGAGAACGTCGACGCCGCCAAGGCCATGGGTCTTGCCGCGACGATCTTCCACTGGGGTCTGCACCCGTGGGCGATCTACGCCGTGATGGCACTGGCGCTGGCGCTCTTCTCCTACAACAAGGGGCTGCCGCTGACCGTGCGCTCGGCCTTCTATCCGTTGCTTGGCGATCGTGTCTGGGGCTGGTGGGGCCATATCATCGACATCCTCGCGGTCTTCGCCACCCTCTTCGGTCTTGCCACGTCGCTCGGCTTCGGCGCGCAGCAGGTGAATGCGGGTCTCAACCACGTCTTCGGCCTGCCGATCAGCCCGACCATGCAGGTTCTGATCATCACCTTCATCACTGCGATTGCGCTTGTTTCGGTGGTGCGCGGCCTCGACGGCGGGGTGAAGGTGCTCTCGGAGATCAACATGGTGCTCGCTGCGGCACTGCTGGTCTTCGTGCTGCTGGTCGGCCCGACGATTCTGATCTTCAAGGACTTCCTTGGCGGTCTCTGGGCCTACATCGTCGACCTAGTGCCGCTGTCGAACCCCGTCGGGCGCGAGGATACCGACTTCGTGCAGGGCTGGACGTCGTTCTACTGGGCGTGGTGGATCAGCTGGTCGCCGTTTGTCGGCATGTTCATTGCCCGCGTCAGCCGCGGCCGCACGGTGCGCGAGTTCATCACCTGCGTGCTGATCATCCCGAGCCTTGTCTGCGTGCTGTGGATGGCGGTCTTCGGCGGCGTGGCCATCGACCAGGTGCTGAGCGATCCGGCCACCAGCATGGTGAAGGCCAATGTCATCGACAGCTACAACCCGCCGCTGTCGCTCTTTGCCATGCTCGAGGCGCTGCCGCTGTCGTCGATCACCTCGGTGCTCGCAGTCGTGCTGGTCATCGTCTTCTTCGTGACCTCCTCGGACTCCGGCTCGCTGGTGATCGACACGATCACCGCCGGTGGCAAGGTCGACGCCCCGGTGCCGCAGCGCGTGTTCTGGGCCTGTTTCGAGGGGGCTGTGGCCATCGTGCTGCTGCTCTCGGCGGGCGGGCTCTCATCGCTGCAGTCGATGGTGATCTCGACCGGCCTGCCGTTCACGCTGGTGCTGCTGGTGATGTGCATCGCCATCTGGCGCGGCCTGCAGGCAGAGCGCCGGCTCTGATCCGCATCGCTCGATGATCAAGACGCGGGCCCCTCGGGGCCCGCGTTTTGCGTTGCCAGCGCGGTCAGTCCAACCCGAAGGCGGGATGGAACCTGAGCGCGCCCCGCGGCAGGTCCGGGCCGAAGGGCAGGGCAAGGAGCACCTCGGGCGGTATGCCGTCAAGCTGCAGCCCCGGGGCCCGCCGAAATCCGAAATGCCCGTAAAAGGCCGGATCGCCCACCAGCACGACGCCGGGCGCATGCGAAGCCCGGACCTCGGCCAGCGCCGCGCGCATCAGGGCCGTGCCAATTCCCTTGCGCTGCCGCTCCGGCGTGACCGAGATCGGCCCCAGCCCCTGCCAGCCGTGGTGGCCACCGATCTCCACCGGCGAGACCGCGACATGGCCAATCAGCGCTCCGTTCTCCTCGGCAACGAGCGAGACGGTCAGCGCACCTGCGGCGCGAAGCCGCTCGATGATCTGCGCCTCGGTGCCGCTCGCCTGCGCGGCCGTTTCGAACGCCCGGGTGGTGAGTGCCAAGATCGCCGCGGCCTCCTCCGGTCCCTCGGTCCTGATGTGCATGGTGCTCCTCCCGCGGTTTGTGGGGCCTTTCGCCGCGATCTCATCGGGCAGCTTAGGCGCTCGCCCCCGATCTTGGCGCTGATCCAGTCCGGCGCAATACGCGTATTTGCAAAGAGATGAAGACGGCCGGTCCGTGCCAGAGTCCTTGACGGAACCGGCGGGCGGGCCAGTTTGCCCGCGAAACCCGAGGTTCCAGGAGGCCCCATGCACGATGTTTCCCCGACACTTGTCTGGTTTCGGCGCGATTTGCGCCTGTCGGATCATGCGGCGCTGAGCGCGGCGGTGGCGCGCGGCGGTCCGGTGATCCCGGTCTTCCTGCGCGACCACACGGTCGACGCTTTGGGGGCGGCGCCGAAGTGGCGGCTGGAGCGGGGGCTAGAGGTCTTCATGGCGGCGCTCGAAGAGGCGGGCTCGCGGCTGATCCTGCGGGCCGGGCCGGCGCGTGAGGTGATCCCCGAGCTGCTTCGCGAGACCGGGGCCGGGGCGGTCTACTGGCAGCGCGCCTACGATCCGGCCTCGGTTGAGCGCGACACCGACGTCAAGGCGCGGCTCAAGGAGGAGGGGATCGAGGCGGAGAGCTTTGCCGGGCACCTGCTTTTCGAACCCTGGACGGTGGAGACCAAACAGGGGGGCTACTACAAGGTTTACAGCCCCTATTGGCGGGCGGTGAAGGATCGCGAGGTGGCCGCACCCGAAGCGGCGCCCTCGGGTATCGCCGCTCCCGGCGAGTGGCCCGAGAGCGCGGCGCTGGCGGATTGGAACCTTGGCGGCGCGATGAACCGTGGCGCGGCGGTGCTGGCCAAGCATGTGTCCGCAGGCGAGCAGGCGGCGCAGACGCGGCTTGGCACTTTCATGCGCGACGGTGTTGCGGATTATGGCAAGGCCCGCGACCGGCTGGACGTGGACGGCACATCTCGGATGTCCGAGTACCTCAGCCTCGGCGAGATCAGCCCGGCGCGCTGCTGGCACGCCGGGCTGCGGGCGCAGGCCGAGGGCAAGGACGGCGCGGGCAAGTTCCTCGCGGAGCTCGCCTGGCGTGACTTTGCTTATCACCTGATGTGGCACACGCCGCATATCCTCGAGGAAAACTGGCGCAAGGAATGGCGCGCCTTCCCCTGGAAGGAGGACCGCCGGTTGCGCGAGGTGCGGCTCTGGGAACAGGCGCGCACCGGGATGGAGGTGGTCGATGCGGCGCTGCGCGAGATGTATGTCACAGGCTACATGCACAACCGTGCGCGGATGATCGTCGCCAGCTACCTGACCAAGCACCTGATGGTGCATTGGCGCATCGGCCAGGCGTGGTTCGACGATTGCCTGATCGATTGGGACCCGGCATCGAACGCGATGGGCTGGCAATGGGTGGCGGGCTGCGGGCCGGACGCCGCGCCCTACTTCCGCGTCTTCAATCCCGAGAGCCAGGCCGAGAAGTTCGACCCCAAGGGCGCCTACCGCCGCAAGTGGATCGCAGAAGGGCAGGCGCAGGCGCCGCAAAGCGCGCTCGACTACTTC
Source organism: Salipiger sp. PrR003 (assembly GCF_010500785.1). Classification (NCBI taxonomy): domain Bacteria; kingdom Pseudomonadati; phylum Pseudomonadota; class Alphaproteobacteria; order Rhodobacterales; family Roseobacteraceae; genus Salipiger; species Salipiger sp. PrR003. The sequence goes on along the minus strand of NZ_JAAGOV010000054.1, from coordinate 108,855 downwards.
GACGCGGTGCCGCGCAGCTGGGGGCTGGCCGGGTCGGACCCCTATCCCGAGCCCGTGGTCTCGGCCCGCGAGGGACGCGAGGCGGCGCTGGAGGCCTATGAGAACCGGGACTTTTGACTCCGAGGGGCATCATTATTTCATAAAAACGGCGCATTCCGGGCCAATCTGCTGTTGCAGGGTGACGTCGCCGCCCCATGGGCTGTCGCCATCTTGCGCCCGGGGGGCGCGCGGCGTTTATTGACAGCAAACAAGTAATTGGTGTTCGGGGAGTATTCAGATGACCACTGCTGCGCGCCTCGTGGCAGCGCTCTGCCTCGCGTTTTTGGCCTTTGTCGGGTCACGCTACATCATGACCCGCGTCATGCCCGAGACCACGGCCTTCGGCGGGTTTCTTTGGCTCAACCTGCTGCTCGGGCTGACGGCGGGCTGGCGGATCCTGGGCACACGGGTCGGACGCGGCATGGCCAACGGCATCTCGGCCGGGATCACCGCAACGGCCATGCTGGTGCTCTGGGGGATCCTGGCGCAGGCGATCTACGAGATGTTCCGGCTCGCCATGCGGCACCGCTACGACGGCCCGGCGGAGGCCTTCGTCGCGATTTTCGATCTGGCCCTTGATTTCGGGGCGCATCTGCTGGACGGAGGGTTCATCGGGCTGATGGTCCTGGGCGCGGTCCTGTCCGGCGCCCTGGCGGAGCTGGCCGCACGAAACTGGAGATAACCCGCATGAAGGTCTTCCTGTCCGGCGTACTGGCGGATCCGGCCCTGCTTGAGATCGTGCTCGGCCGCCCGGTGGAGACCCCTGCGACACGTCTGCCCGGCCACGCGGTGCTGGACCCGGAGGGCGGGGCGGACCGGCTGACACTGCTCTGCGCGGCGCCCGGGTCCGAGGCGGCGGGTCTGTTGCCCGAGCTGACCGAGGGCGATGTCGCGCGGCTGTGCTATTTCACCGGCTGGTACGCCGAAGACCTCGCCGAGATCGCCATTCCCGGCGAGGCGGAAGCGGTCTACGCACGGATCGATCCGGCGTCCGGCGGCAGCCCTTGGGATGCCGCGCGATGGCGCGCGCAGAACGCCACGCTCGGCTGCGAGATCGCGCGCGAGATCATGCTCGGCTACGGTCGGCGCCCGGCGGAGATGGTGCGCAGGATCCGGCCCTATCTCGCGGCCCGCGCTTGGTCGCGGGCGCTGGCGGCGCGGGAGACGCCCTGCACGCTGCGCTCGGACCGCACCCGCGAGGGCGCGGTGCGAATCCTCTCCGATCGCCGCGCCCACGACGGCTTCTTCGGGATGCGCGATTTCACGCTGCAGCACGAGCGCTTCGACGGCGCCATGTCCGAGGTGATCCACCGCGAGGGATTTGTCGCCTATGACGCGGCGCTGGTGCTGCCTTATGATCCGGAGCGCGACCTGGTGCTGCTGATCGAGCAGATGCGCTACGGGCCGCTTCTGCGCGAGGACCGCCACCCCTGGGTGCTCGAGCCGGTCGCGGGGCTGGTCGATGCCGGCGAAAGCCCCGAGGATTGTGCCCGCCGCGAGGCGGTCGAGGAGGCGGGGCTGCGCCTCGGCAGGCTCGAGCCGATGCTGCGGGTCTATGCATCCCCGGGGTATACCAGCGAGTTCTTCCACTGCTTCCTTGGCCTGTGCGATCTTGGTGATCATAATGGCGGGATCAACGGGCTCGACAGCGAAAACGAGGACATCCGCAGCCATGTTCTGCCGTTCGAGGCGGCCATGGACCTCGTCGAGAGCGGCGAGGTCAACGCCGGGCCGCTGGCGATGATGCTTCTGTGGTTGGCACGGGCGCGTGAGCGCCTCCGTTCGGCGGCTTGAGTTCACCCGGCGTCCGCCCTACACCTGTCCACCAACGAATTGACGAAGTGGAGATACCCATGCGCGTGGCACAGGATCTGGCGCAGGCGGTCGGACATACCCCGATGATCCGCCTGAAGAAAGCCAGCGAGATGACGGGCTGCGAGATCCTCGCCAAGGCCGAGTTCATGAACCCCGGCCAGTCGGTGAAGGACCGCGCGGCGCTCTACATCATCAAGGATGCGATGGAGAAGGGGCTGCTTGAGCCCGGCGGCACCATCGTCGAGGGCACGGCGGGCAACACCGGCATCGGTCTCGCGCTGGTCGGCGCATCCATGGGCTTCCGCACGGTGATCGTGATCCCCGAGACCCAGTCTCAGGAAAAGAAGGACATGATCCGTCTTGCTGGCGCCGAACTGGTGCAGGTCCCGGCGGCGCCCTACCGCAACCCGAACAACTACGTGCGCTACTCGGGCCGCTTGGCCGAGCAGCTGGCCAAGACCGAAACGCACGGCGCGATCTGGGCCAACCAGTTCGACAACGTCGCCAACCGGCTGGCCCATGTGGAAACCACTGGCCCCGAGATCTGGGAGCAGACCGGCGGCAAGGTCGACGGGTTCATCTGCGCCGTGGGATCGGGCGGCACGCTGGCGGGGGTTGCGGGCGCACTGCAGTCCAAGGGTGTGAAGATCGGTCTGGCCGATCCGATGGGCGCGGCGCTCTACAGCTACTACACCACCGGCGAGCTGAAGTCCGAGGGTGACTCGATCACCGAGGGCATCGGCCAGGGCCGGATCACCGCCAACCTCGAAGGGTTCGCCCCCGACTTCGCCTACCAGGTGCCCGACGCCGAGGCGCTGCCGGTGGTCTTTGACCTGCTCTCCGAGGAGGGTCTCTGCGTTGGCGGCTCGTCCGGCATCAACGTTGCGGGCGCGATCCGCATGGCCAAGGAAATGGGCCCGGGACACACCATCGTCACCGTGCTCTGCGACTACGGCACGCGTTACCAGTCCAAGCTTTTCAACCCGAGCTTCCTGCGCTCGCGCGATCTGCCGGTGCCGGGCTGGCTCGACCGCTCGCCCGCTTCGATCCCCGGCGTCTTCGAGGACGTATGAGTGCCCTGATCCGGCGTGTCCTTGCCGCCTGCGCGATGACTTTGCTCTGCGCGACCCTGGCGGTCGCGCAGGCACAGGACATTGATTACGCCACCTGGACGAAACTCGCGGATCAGGCCGACGGGCTGCTGGACGGCGAGGATGTCACCGTCAAGCAATACGAGGATCTGCGCAGCCAGATCGCGGGTTGGCGGGACAGTTTCTTGCGGGCCGAAAGTACCAATGCTTCGCGCATCGACACGTTGCAGCAGCAGCTTGACACGCTCGGCCCGGCCCCCGCCGAGGGCGAGAGCGAGGCCGAGGACATCGGCAATCGGCGGGCCGACCTGACCAAGCAACTTGCCGATGCGCAGGCGCCGGTGCGCCGCGCGCAGGAGGCCTACACGCAGGCCAACGGGCTGATCGGCGAGATCGACACCAAGATCCGCGAGATGCAGACCAGCCGCCTGCTGACCCTCGGGCCGTCGCCGCTGAACTTCCAACTCTGGGCTCCTGCGGCGAACGACGTGGTCGCGGCAGGCACGTCGCTGGTGCAGGAGGTGCGCGACAACTTCGCCTCCGAAAGCCAGCGCGCGGCGGCGCGCGAGAACCTTCCGGTGATCATCCTGCTGGTTGGCCTGTCGGGCCTTCTGGTGATCCGCGGCCCGGCGTGGGTGCGGCGGATCGAGGAATGGCTGCGGCGCCGCACACGCCGGGGCACTGGGGTCTGGCGCTTCGTCGCCTCGCTCGGTTCGATCGTGGTGCCGCTCGGCGGGCTGATCCTGCTGGTGGTGGCGGCGACGATCTCTGGGCTGCCGGGACAGAACCTGACAGTGGTGATGTACACCGTGCCGATTTGGGGGCTGGTGCTGCTCTACATCCGCTGGCTGGCGGGCGAGAGCTTCAACAGCGACGACGCGGTCGCCACGATGCCCCTGCCCAATTGGCAGCGCACCGAGGCCTGGCTCTATTCGTCGGTCCTCGCGCTGCTCTACGTGCTTCGCGGCATGGGCCAGACGCTCTCGGAGATTTTCAAATTCTCCGATGCGACAAACGCGGTGCTCGATTTCCCGCTGATCGTGCTCACGGCGCTGATGCTGTTCCGCCTCGGGCACATCCTGTCCGGGCTGAGCCGCAGTGAGCCCGAGGAGGGCGACGGCACGCTGCTCGAGGGCTCGACCTTCCGGATGCAGCTGGCGCGGCTGATTGGCCGACTGTCGATGCTGCTGGCGGTCTTCGGGCCGATCATGGCGGCGGTCGGCTATCACCGGGTCGGGCAGGGGATGGTCTTTCCCGCAGTGGTGTCGCTTTCGCTTCTGGCTCTGGTGCTGGTGCTGCAGCGCTTCGTCAAGGACCTCTATGAGCTGATCACCCGCAAGGATCCCGACGACAGCCTGATGACCGTGCTTGCGGGCGTGGTGCTGATCGTTCTGGCATTGCCGATGCTGGCGCTCATCTGGGGCGCGCGGGTCGCGGATCTCACAGAACTCTGGGCGCGCTTCCAAGAGGGCTTCCTGCTTGGCGACGCGCGCATTTCGCCGACCAGCTTCCTGACCATGCTGGTGGTCTTCGCCGTCGGCTACGGCGTCACCCGCCTGCTGCAGAGCGGGCTGCGCAGCTCGATCCTGCCGAAGACCAAGCTCGACATCGGCGGGCAGAATGCGGTCATCTCGGGGCTTGGCTACGCCGGGGTGATGCTGGCGGCGGTGGTTGCGATCACAGCAGCGGGGATCAACCTCACCGCGCTCGGCTATGTGATCTCGGCGCTGTCGGTCGGGATCGGTTTCGGCCTGCAGAACATCGTGCAGAATTTCGTTTCGGGGATCATCCTGCTGATCGAGCGACCGATCAGCCAGGGCGACTGGATCGAGGTCGGGCCCAATATGGGCATCGTCAAGGACATCTCGGTGCGCGCGACGCGGATCGAGACCTTCGACCGCACCGACGTGATCGTGCCGAACTCGGACTTCATCTCGGGCACGGTGACCAACTTCACCCGCGGCAACGTCGTCGGCAGGGTCTTCACCACCGTCGGCGTCGCCTATGGCAGCGACACCCGCAAGGTCGAGAGCATCCTGCTGCGCATCGTGCGCGAGCATGACATGGTGTTTCTCAATCCCGAGCCCTCGGTTGTCTTTGCACGCTTCGGCGCGGATTCGCTGGAGTTCGAGATCCGGGCCATCGTGCGGGACGTGAACCAGAAGATCAAAATTCTCTCGGACTTCAACCACGAGATCAACGCACGTTTCGTGGCCGAGGGGATCGAGGTGCCCTTTGCGCAGCGCGATATCTGGCTGCGGAACCCCGAAGCGCTGTATCCCTCCGAAGATCGGTCGCCGAAGGGCGGCGACGAGGGCACCGAGGATGACACGCCGGCGAAGCGGCAGGGCAAGAAGACCGGCGGCGGAGGCGATGCCTTTCCGACCGTCGGACCGGAAGACGAGTAGGAGAGCGAGTTGACGGAACGACTGTTCCTTGAAGACGCCTATCGCCGCGAGGCGCCGGGCGAGGTCATCGGGCTGACCGAGGAGGGCGGCATCATCCTTGATGCCTCGCTCTTTTACGCGACCAGCGGCGGCCAGCCCGGCGACAGCGGCCAATTGCGCTGGCCGGGCGGCGCGATCGAGATCGCGACGGCGGTGAAGGGCGAGGGCGAGACCATCGTGCTCGTCCCGGCCGAGCCCAAACCGCTGCCCTATGTCGGCGCGCGCGTTACGCAGGTGCTCGACTGGGAGCGCCGCCACAGGCACATGCGGGTGCACACGGCGCTGCACCTGCTGTCGGTGGCCCTGCCGCTGCCGGTGACCGGCGGGCAGATCAGCGCTGGCAAGGGCCGACTCGACTTCCTGATGCCCGAGCCACCCGAGGACCGGGACGCACTCGAGGCGATGCTGAACGAGTTCGTGGCCCGCGACCTGACGGTCTCGGAAAGCTGGATCACCGAGGCCGAGCTCGACGCCAACCCCGAGCTGGTCAAGACCATGAGCGTTCAGCCGCCGCGTGGCGCCGGGCGGATCCGGCTGGTACGGATCGGCGTGGGCGACGGGCAGATCGACCTGCAGCCCTGCGGCGGCACCCATGTCGCGCGCACCGGCGAGATCGGGGACCTGCGGCTCGGCAAGATCGAGAACAAGGGCAAGCAGAACCGGAGGGTGAACCTGCTGGTCGGCTGAACCCGTTCGGCAGGTTGGCGCGTCAGGAGAGAGGGGGCTTCGCCCCCTCGGCACCGCGCGCCTCGCTGCCGGGGTAGTTGGCCCTGGCAGGAACCCGGGCGGGTCTCGGGGCGCGGCGGCGGGTGCTCACGATGTAGAGCGCGAGGCTGATGACCACCAGCGCGCCGCCAAGCAGCATGCGCGGACTCGGCGCCTCGCCAAGGAAGGCCCAGACCCAGACCGGGCCAAGCACCGTTTCGAGCAGCATCAGCAGGCTGACGTTGGCCGCGGCGGTGTGGCGCGATGCGGAGCTGAGGCAGAAGAAGGAGACCGGCAGGATCACCGCGCCGGTGGCGAGGATCGGCAGGACATGGCCCCCGGTGAGTGCGCCCGCCGGCACCAGCGCCAGCCCGCAGAGCCCCGAAATCAGCGCGCCAGTGCCCATGGCGGGCATCAGCGGCAGTGTCGGAGCGTGGCGCAGCGTGACGAAGCTGAGCCCGAGGGTGAGCGCGACACCAAATCCGCAGAGCGCCCCCACGAGCGTGCCGGGGCTGGCCGCGAGATCGCCCTTGCCGCTGACCGCGAGCCCGATGCCGAGCAGAACCGCGCCCATGGTCATCCAGGTGGCGCGGCTGGTGGGCTCGCCGTAGAGCAGCCGCGACAGCAGCGCGGCGCAGACCGGCATGGTCGCCACCGCCAGCAGCACCACCGCGACGGGCGCCACCGCGATGCCAAGCGAGAAGAGCGCGGCATTGGCACTCTGGCAGGCAATCACCGTCAGCCCGGGGCGGGTCAGCAGAAGCCGCAGGTTGCGCGGGCCGCGTGTGGTCAGGAGGAAGATCGCCCAGAAGGTCGCCCCGAGCGCCAGCCCGCGCCAGGTCAGCATCGACAGCCCCACCATGCCCGACAGCCGCATCAGCAACGTGTCGGGCGTCAGAACGAGCGCGCCGAGGGCGGCGAGCCCAAGGCCGTAGAAGGGGTGTCTTTGCATACGGGCCTTCGGTCTTGGGGCCGGAGGACCGGCGACTGTGTCAGGCGTAGAGCGGTTGCAGGCCCATCTGCATGTGAAGCGCGTTCACCGCAGTTTCCGGCAGCCCCATCGCCTTGGCGAGACGATCAAGGTATTCGGCCTCGTTCGGCGTGTCCACCGTGATCGCCATCAGCGAAGCGGCGTAGACCTGGGTCTTCTGCGCATCGGGCGTGTCGTTGGCCAGCGCCTCGGGGTCGAGCTTGGCGCCCAGCTGCTCCTTGAGAAAGGCGATGTCCTCGGGCGAGGCGTCGGCGCCAAGCGTGTCGGTCAGCTTGGCCTTTTCGGCGGCGTCGATCTCGCCGTCGGCCTTGGCGGCCTGGATCATCGCGCGCAGCATCAGCCCGGCGGCGGTCTCGGCCTCGGGGGCGGCCTGCGTGGCGCTCATCTTGTCGAGCATGTCGCCGAGGTTCTTGCCGCCCATGTTGGCCGCCTTTGCCGCGGCCGCGAGCATCCCCGCGAGGCCCGTGCTGGCGGCCTGGCCGGCCTGATCCATGCCCGGCATGGTGCCGAGGCCGCTTTTCTTCAGTTGTTCCATGATGGCGCCAAGCGGGTTGCCGTTGCCGCCGAGCATCTTGCCCATCTGCGCCTGCAGCGATGTGCCGGGCTCTGAGCCGGGGATCTGGGCCTTGCCGCCGATCAGCGTGCCAAGGCCCTGGTCGCCGGAGAGACGGTCAACGCCGCGCGCGGCGGCATAGCCGACGGCAATCTTTGCCAGGGTTCCCATGAGACTCATCTTCGTGCTCCCTTCAACATGCGTGCCGAGGTTGATGTCGCCGCAAGCTTGCCGGATGCGGTGACGTTGGGGAAGGAAAATTCCCGTATGGGCGGATTTGCGCGCTTTTACGAAGGAGTTGCCGGTCGTGCCGGCGCCGGCTCATGTGCCGCAGAAGGTCGCTTGAACAACCTCCGAGGGCAGCGGCGGGCGGCGCAGCTCGTCGGCCTCGGGCTGATCCTCGTAAGGCCGCGAGAGCACCGCATTGAGGTGATGAAAGAGGCTCTCGTCGCCCTCCATCGCGGCGGCGATCATCTGCTCGACGCGGTGATTGCGCGGGATGAAGGCGGGGTTGGCCGCGCGCATCCGCGCTTCGGGAGCGCTTTCTCCGGAGATGCGCTCCTGCCAGCGGGTGTGCCAGGCGTCATAGGCGGCGCGGTCGGTGATTTCGTCTCGGGCCGAGCCGCTGGCGAGGGCGCGGAAGGTGTTGGTGAAGTCCGAGCCGCCCGCCTGCATCATCTGCAGCAGGTCGGCGATCAGCCGCGCGTCCTCAGGGTCCGGCGCGCCAAGGCCGAGCTTGGCATCGAAGCGGGTCAGCCAGGCACCCCGGATGAGGTTGGGCATGGCGTTGATGATCTCGGTGAACTCGGTCACCGCCGCATCTTGGTCCTGCACGAGCGGCACCATGGCGGTGGCAAGCTGGGCCATGTTCCACACGATGATGTCGGCCTGCGCCTGGTAGGCATAGCGCCCGTGCTGGTCGATCGAGGAATAGACCATGTCCGGGTGATACTGGTCCATGAAGGCGCAGGGGCCGTAGTCGATGGTTTCGCCCGAGAGCGTGCAGTTGTCGGTGTTCATCACCCCGTGAATGAAGCCGAGCGACATCCACTGCGCCACCAGCTCGGCCTGGCGCTGACAGACGGCGGCTAGCATCTCGCCGGGGGTGGTGGTCTCGGGGTAGTGGCGCGCGCGGGTGTACTCGTAGAGCTGCTGCAGCTCTGGGTACTGCTGGCGCGAGGCGAAGAGCTGGAAGGTTCCGACGCGGATGTGGCTCGCGGCGACGCGGGTGAACACAGCGCCGGGCAGGATGGTCTCGCGGTAGACGTCATCGCCGGTGCGCACCGCCGCAAGCGCGCGGGTGGTGGGCACGCCAAGCGCGTGCATCGCCTCGGACAGCACGTATTCTCGCAGCACTGGCCCCAGCGCCGCCCGCCCGTCGCCGCGGCGCGAAAAGGGGGTGGGGCCGGAGCCCTTGAGCTGGATGTCGCGGCGCAGGCCGGCCCTGTCGATCACCTCGCCGAGCAGCAGTGCCCGCCCGTCGCCGAGTTGCGGAGAGAAGCCGCCGAACTGGTGGCCGGCGTAGATCTGGGCGAGCGGGTTCGCCCCCTCGGGCAGCGTGTTGCCGGAGAAGATCGCCGCGAGCAGCGGATCACCCATGCCGGTGATGCCAAGGTCCCCGGCCAGTGCCGTATTGAAGGCGATGAGCTTCGGGGCGACGACGCGGGCGGGCGGAACCCGTGCGTAGAAGGCCTCGGGCAGGCGGGCATAGCTGTTGTCGAAGGGGATCGAAAGGGTCATGACAGTCCAGATAGGCAGAGCTGGCGCTCCGCGAAAGGGGGGCTTGCGAGAGAGAGCGGCGGTTCGGGCGCGGCTCTCAGAGCGCGCAGCGCATCAGCGCGGCGCCGCGGTCCTGCAGGCGGGCGCGGCGGCAGAAGCGCTGCAGGTGTTCGTCCTCGCGGTCGACCTCCATCTGCAGGGCGGTGATGCCGCCCTGCCGCAGCGCCTGGGTGAGCTGGAACAGCGCCTCGCTGCCCATGCCGCGGCTGCGCACCGCGGGGCGGATGTAGAGCTGGTCGATCGTGCCGGTCATGCCGCCGCTTTCCACCGACCAGCCAAAGCTGACCACCACGTATCCGACCGGCGCCTTGCGCGGGCCGATGAGCCAGGCGGCGCCCTGCGGCGCGCCCTCGAGCAGCGGTGTCAGCGCTGCGGTGACCCGGGCCTCGTCGGGCTCGGTGCCGCGCTCTGCCTGGAAGCTGGCGACCATGGGCAGCAGCCGTTCGAGATCGTCGGAACCGGCGAGGTGCAGGGATTTCATAGCTTGGCCAGCCTTTCGGTGAGCAGGGTGAAGAAGGCGTCGGCATCCAGATCGCCGATGAAGGTGGCGTTGGGCGCGCGGCCCGAAACCCCCCACCAGTCGGCCACCGTCATGCCGAGGGTCAGCTCGGAAACGGTCTCGATCTCGACGTTGATGTGCCGGCCCGAAAAGATCTCGGGAGCCAGAAGATAGGCGGTGACGCAGGGATCGTGCAGCGGCGCGCCTTCGGAGCCGTATTTCTCCAGATCGAAGCGCTCGAAGAAGTCGGTCATCTCTGCCACGGCCTTGCCCACCGGCGTGCCGAGCGCGCGGATCGCGTCGTTGCGCGGCTTGGTCACCAGCGCCTTGTGAGTCACGTCGAGCGGCATGACCACCAGCGGGACGCCCGAGCCGAAGACCTCGGCGGCGGCCTCGGGATCGACGTAGATGTTGAACTCTGCGGCGGGGGTGTAGTTGCCGACCTCGAAATAGGCACCGCCCATCAGGACGATTTCCTGCACGCGCTCGACAATGTCGGGGGCGCGGCGGAAGGCGGTGGCAATATTGGTGAGCGGGCCGAGCGGGCAGAGCGTGACCGTGCCCGAGGGCTCGGCGCGCAGCGTGTCGATGAGGAAGTCGACCGCGTGGCGCTCCTGCAGCGGCATGACCGGCGCGGGCAGCTCGGGGCCATCGAGACCGGTCTTGCCGTGCACGTGCTCGGCGGTCACCAGCTTGCGTTCCAGCGGGACGTCGCAGCCGGCGAAGACGGGGATGTCGGTGCGGCCGGCCAGTTCGCAGACCATGCGGGTATTGCGCGAGGTCAGGGGCAGCGGCACGTTGCCCGCAACGGCGGTGATCCCCAGCACTTCGAGTTCGGGTGAGGCAAGGGCCAGAAGGATGGCAACCGCGTCATCCTGCCCGGGGTCCGTGTCGATGATGATGCGTCGTGCCATGGCCCGCCCCGATTTTTTCCCCGCGCCCAAGGCGTGGTCTTGTTGCTGTCGTTTTGTTCTGCCCTTGCGTCGCACGGGCGCCCCGCCGGTTCAAGCGATCCGTCGGCCTTCGGCAAATGGTTACCGGTGCGGTTTATCTTTCCCCCTGGCATTGCCGCGCTGCCGCAGGATGTTAGACTCGCGCGCAGCAATGCGGTAGGCAGGGCTCGGTTAGCGCTAACCGACGTAATATGAGAATCGGAGACAGGCCCTAGATGGTTTCCCGCGTCATTCCCGTCGATCCTTTCGACCTGGTCATTTTCGGAGGCACCGGCGATCTTGCGCGCCGCAAGATCCTGCCCGGCCTTTATCGCCGCTACTGCTCGGGGCAGATGCCTGAGGGCTCGCGGGTGATCGGCGCTGCGCGCTCCGAGATCTCGGTGGACGAATACCGCGACATGGTGCGCGAGGCGATCCTCGAGTTCGGCAAGGCCAAATGCGATGATACGTCGCTCGGTGAGTTTCTCGAACTGCTGGGCTATGTCGCCGTGGACGCCCGCGGCGAAAGCGGCTGGTCCGAGCTGAAAGAGGCTCTGCGCGACGACGATGGGATTGTGCGGGCCTTCTACTTCTCGGTCGGGCCGAGCCTCTTCGGCGATCTTGCCGAGCAACTGCGCAGCCACGGGCTGACCAATCCCGACGCGCGGATCGTCGTCGAGAAGCCCTTTGGCCACAATCTCGAATCCGCCCGCGCGCTCAACGCCGAGCTGGCCCGGCACTTCGACGAAAAACAGATCTACCGGATCGACCACTACCTCGGGAAGGAGACGGTGCAGAACCTGATGGCGGTGCGCTTCGGCAATATGCTGTTCGAGCCGCTGTGGAATGCGCAATATGTCGACCACATCCAGATCACGGTGGCCGAAACCGTCGGCGTCGGCGGGCGCGGCAGCTACTACGACAAGTCCGGCGCGATGCGGGACATGGTGCAGAACCACCTGATGCAGCTGCTCTGCCTTATCGCCATGGAGCCGCCGGCGCGCTTCGAGCCCGACGCGGTCCGCGACGAGAAGCTCAAGGTGATCCGCGCGCTCGACCCGGTTGATCCCGACAGCATCGTGCGCGGCCAGTACACCTCGGACGGCGAGGTGAACTCCTACCGCGAGGACGTCGAAAACCAGGCATCGCGGACCGAGAGCTTCATCGCGATGAAATGCTACATTTCCAACTGGCGATGGGCAAATACCCCGTTTTATCTGCGCACGGGTAAAAGGCTCTCGGCGCAGGCCTCCGAGATCGCCGTGGTGTTCAAGGACGCGCCGCATTCGATCTTCGGCATGGACGCCGGGCGGCATCGCAACATGCTGTCGATCCGCCTGCAGCCGAACGAAGGCATGACGCTGGGCGTCACCATCAAGGAGCCGGGGCCGGGCGGCATGCGTCTTGTCGACGTGCCGCTCGACATGTCCTTTGCCGATGCGCTGGGGCCGGATGCCGCAGATGCGCCCGATGCCTACGAGCGGCTGATCATGGACGTAATCCGCGGCAACCAGACGCTGTTCATGCGCGGCGACGAGGTCGAGGCCGCCTGGGCCTGGACCGATCCGCTGATCGAGGGCTGGGAACGCCGCGGCGATCACCCCAAGCCCTATGATGCGGGGAGCACCGGGCCGGACGATGCCGCTTTCCTGATCAACAGGGACGGCCGCCGCTGGCGGGGGATCAAGACATGAGCTACGAGTTCCGCGACTACCCCGACCGCGAGATGCTGGCGATCGACCTTGCCAACATGATCGCCGGAGAGCTGCGCGCACAGCTCGACCATTCCAAGCGCGTGTCTCTCGCGGTGCCCGGTGGCACATCGCCCGGGCCGATCTTCGACAGCCTCAGCGCGACGTCGCTCGACTGGGACCGGGTCGACGTGCTGCTTGGCGACGAGCGTTGGGTGCCCGAGACCTCGGAACGGTCGAACACCCGACTGCTGCGCGAGCGTCTGCTGACCGGCAAGGCTGCGGCGGCACGGCTGCTGCCGCTCTACGCCGAGGCCGAGACCCCCGAGGAGAAGCTCGAGGAACTGGCCGAGGCGATACGCCCCTCGCTGCCGCTCGGTGTGGTGCTGCTGGGCATGGGCGCCGATCTGCACACCGCCTCGATCTTCCCCGGCGCCGACCGGCTGGCCGAGGCGCTGTCGCCGGAAGCGCCGATCCTCTTGCCGATGCGCGCGCCCGGTGCGCCCGAGCCGCGGATCACCCTGACCGCGCCGGTTCTGGGCGGGGCCCTGAACAAGCACGTGCTCATCTTCGGGGCAGAAAAGCGGGCTGCGCTGGAAAAGGCCAAGGGTCTGCCGCCCGAGGAGGCGCCGATCAATGCGGTGCTCGATCAGGCGGTGGTGCACTGGGCCGAGTGACGCTATCAGACGGAACGGATCAACAGGGGACGTACCTCCATGTGGGATGACCTGAAACGCCTCGCGGCTGCACGTGAAGGCCGGCGCATCGACACGCTCTTCGCCGAGGATGCCGCGCGGGCAGAGACTTTCTCGGTCGAGGCCGAGGGGATGCTCTTCGACTACTCCAAGACGCAGGTCGACGCCGAGGTGCTGCAGGCGCTGCTGGCCGTGGCGCGCGGCGCCGACGTCGAGGCGCGGCGCGAGGCCATGTTCGGCGGCGCCAAGATCAACGAGACCGAGGGCAGGGCGGTGCTGCACACCGCGCTGCGCAACCTTGCGGGAACGCCGGTCGAGGTGGACGGCGCCGACGTGATGCCCGAGGTGCTGGACACGCTGTCGCGCATGGAGGCGCTGGCCGCCGAGGTGCGCGGCTCGAAGATCACCGACGTGGTGAACATCGGAATCGGCGGCTCGGATCTTGGCCCCAAGATGGGCACCATCGCGCTCGCACCCTATCACGACGGCCCGCGCTGCCACTTCGTTTCCAACGTCGACGGGGCGGATATCGCCGATGCGCTGAAGCTCTGCGATCCCGAGACGACACTCTTCGTCATCGCCTCCAAGACGTTCACCACCATCGAGACCATGACCAACGCGCGCACCGCCTGGGACTGGCTCGAAGCGAAGGGCGTGAGCACCGAGGGCAAGTTCGTCGCGCTCTCGTCCAATGCCGAGAAGGCGGGCGAGTGGGGCATCCCGGCGAGCCGCGTCTTTGGCTTCGAGGATTGGGTTGGCGGGCGCTATTCCATGTGGGGGCCGATCGGCCTGTCGATGATGATCGCCATCGGCCCGGAGAACTTCCGCGCGTTCCTCGAGGGCGGGCAGGCGATGGACACGCATTTCCGCTCGGCCCCGCTCGAGGCGAACATGCCGGTGCTGCTGGCCCTCGTCGGCATGTGGCACAATCAGGTGCTGGGCTATGCCACCCGCGCCGTGCTGCCCTACGAGAACCGGCTCGCCCGGCTGCCCGCCTACCTGCAGCAGCTCGAGATGGAGAGCAACGGCAAGTCGGTGGCGATGGACGGCGAGACCCTCGGCTTCGACAGTGGCCCGGTGGTCTGGGGCGAGCCCGGGACCAATGGCCAGCACGCCTTCTACCAGCTCATCCACCAGGGCACGCGGGTGATCCCCTGCGAGTTCATGGTCGGCGCGCGCAGCCACGAGCCCAAGCTGCGCCACCACCATGAGCTGCTGCTGGCCAATTGCTTTGCCCAGTCCGAGGCGCTGATGCGCGGACGCGATCTTGACGAGGCGCGCGGCAAGGTTGCCGGAAAGTTCGAGGGCGCCGAGCTGGAGCGCCAGGCCAAGCACAGGGTCTTCCCGGGCAATCGCCCCTCGACCACGCTGGTGTATCCGTTGCTCGATCCGCGCACGCTCGGGATGATCGTGGCGCTCTACGAACACCGTGTCTTTGTCGAGGGGGTGATCCTCAACATCAACTCCTACGACCAGTGGGGCGTGGAGCTCGGCAAGGAACTGGCGACCGCGCTTGGGCCGATTGTCTCGGGCAAGGAAAGCGCCGAGGGCAAGGATGGCTCGACCCGGCGATTGGTCGCATTCGCGCAACGCGATATGTGAAAAAGTTCCACGATATCAATGCAATTAAAATCGGGGCGCGGTCGGAACACGACCGCGCCCCGCGTGTTGAGAGGGCAGACAAGACGACGACTTCCCTAAGGAGGAGCTACCATGAAACGTCTCACCACCACCGCCGCCCTCATCGCCCTCGTTGCCGGTTCGGCTGCCTACGCGCAGGAAACCAGCATGGACGCTGCCAAGGACAACGCGGACGCAGCCGTGCAGAATGCTGAGCAGGCAATGGAGAACACCGGCGACGCGGTTGCTCAGGAAACCAACGAAGCCGTGGCCGAAGGCGAGCAGGCACTTGACGCAGCTGGCGACAAGATGGCCAAAGCTGGCGCCGAGATGAAGCAGGAAGCCGGCGAGATGGCTACTTCGGCCGAAAACATGTTCAACGGCTCGCCCGACGGGCTGATCCGCACCCGCGACATCACCGGCGGTGCCGTCTATGCGGTCGACGCGGATGGCGACATGTCGGACTGGGATGAAGGCATGACCTACGACACCGTCTCGGAAGACTGGGACAACGTCGGCGAGATCGAAGACATCGTGCTGAACTCCGACGGGTCGTTCCGCGGCATCGTGGCCGAAGTTGGCGGCTTCCTCGACATCGGTGACAAGCACGTGCTGCTCGAGATCGATAACGCCAAGTTCGTTCCGATCGATGACGGCGAGTACTCGGTCGTGACCAACATGACCAAGGACCAGCTGATGGAACTTGAAGACATCGACGAAGGCCCGATGAACTAAGGTTCTTTTCCAGCATCCATGCGGCCGGGGCGTCTTGCCCCGGCCGTTTTGCGTTCAGGGGATGTCGAAGCCCGGCGCGGCCAGTTCGAACCCCTCGAAGCGAAAGCCTGGCGAGACGGTGCAGCCGACCAGCGTCCAGTCGCCGAGGCTGCGCGCCGCCTGCCAATGCCCCTCGGGCACAATGAGCTGAGGCCGCGCACCCGCGCCAAGGTCCGGCCCGAGCGCGTGAACTTCCTTGGGGCCTGCCTCGGTCTGTGCCATCGAGAGCTCCAGCGGCGCCCCGGCGTAGAAATGCCAGATCTCCACCGCGTCGACCCGGTGCCAGTGGCTGCGCTCGTCGCCCCCCAGCAGGAAATAGATGCAGGTGCCGGCAGGGCGCGTTCCATCGTCGGCCCCGGCGATCCAGGTTTGCCGATAGTGCCCGCCCTCGGGGTGGGGGACGAGCCCGAGCAGCCCAATGATCTCTTCTGCTGTCATATTGCCCTGCACAGCCCCTCCGAACGCTCTGATGAAACTCCGTTTACCCCTTGTGGCAGACCATGGGGCCTCCGGGAACCCATCGGTGAAGCAGGAGGCCGACGATGACCGAAACCCCAGAGCTGCGCCGCATGGCGCAGGAGATTGTCGCGCGCGAAGGCGGCTATGTTGATGATCCGGATGATCCGGGCGGCGCCACGAACCACGGCGTCACGCTCGGCACCCTGCGGCGGCTAGGGAGGGACCTCGACGGAGATGGCGACGTCGACAGGGCGGACCTGCGGCGGCTCGGCGAAAGCGAGGCCGCGACCATCTTCCTGCGCGACTACTTCCACGCGCCGCGCATCGACGCGCTGCCAGAGGTTCTGCAACCCTCGGTCTTCGACATGTACGTGAATGCCGGAGCCGGCGCGGTGAAGCTGCTGCAACGCCTGCTGAATGAGATGGGCGAGGCGCTTGAGGAAGACGGTGTCATTGGCCCGCAAACCGTCGCGGCGGCCCGCCGGGCCATGGCTGCCGCACCGGACCATATCGCCGATGCCTACGGGATCGCGCGTCGGAACTACTACTTCGCGCTGGCGGACCGCCGCCCGGCGAGCCGCAAGTTCGCCCGCAGCCGCGCGGGCGGCAAGGGGGGCTGGATCCGCCGCGCCGAGACCTTCATCTCGCCGCGGTTCCGCCTGACCGACGATCAGTTTCGCGCCCGGGTGGCGGCATGGGGCTGATCGACCGGATTCTCGCCGCGCTCGCCGGCACCGGCGGCAGCGTGATCCGCGAGACCGCCGAGGTGTTCCGGGAAAACGCCGAGGCGGCCTCGGCGCGCGACGCGGGGTTGCGCGCCGCCGCGCTTGAGCAGTTTGCCCGCGAATTCGGGCGCCCGGCCACCTCCCGTTTTGACCGGCTGGTGGACGGGCTCAACCGTCTTCCGCGCCCGGCAATGGCCTTTGGCACGCTGGGTCTTCTCGGCAGTGCCATGACCAGCCCCGAGTGGTTTGCCGCGCGCATGCAGGGGCTGGCGTTGGTGCCCGAGCCGCTGTGGTGGCTCTTGGGCGCGGTTGTCAGCTTCTACTTCGGCGCCCGCCACCAGACCAAGGGACAGGCTTTTCAGCGCGAGATCGCGACCAGCCTCGCGCGGGCCGCGCGCCCTTCGCCCGAGCCGCGAGACTTGGCGCCCGCCGAGGAAAATGCCGCCCTCGACGAATGGCGTGCCTTGCGCTCGGGTGCCGCGTAAGCCATTGCCGCGAGGCGGAAATACCTTGGTAGAGCCGCCTCCGGACCCTCCGGAAAGACAAAGGGCGCCCCATGGGCGCCCCTGTCACACAAAAGAACCGAAAGAGCCGCTCAGCTGCCCCAGCTGCGCACCGGGCCGCAATCCATGTGCACGAAGTTCGAGCTGGAATAGCGGCCGACGCCGCCCGCGTTGCACGAGGCCGCGGCGCGCGCCATCTGGTTGACCGAGCGCGAGTTGAGCCGCAGGTCGGCTGCTTCGCCCTTGAGGTGACGCGAGTTCTTGGCAACCCCCGAGGACCGGGCCCGGAGCATCGCGTTGGTTTTCGGGCAGCGGTAGCCCGAGATCAGCATGTAGGGTTCGCTCACGTCCATGAGGTTGTGGGCTGCCGTCATGATGTCGATGGTGCGTGCGTCGATGTTCTTCACATCGTTGCTGCGCCAGTCGCGCATGAAGTAGGAAATTTCCTTGAGCGCGTCGGGGATGTACTCCCCTTCGATCCAGTAGATCATGTTGAGCGTCTCGCCGGTGCGGGCGGAGTACATCCGCAGGCGGCGCACGTCGCCCGCGCCGCGCAGGAAACCTGCCGCGCTTGCGTAAGTGGGTGCTGCCGTGACGAGAGTTGCCGCGAACGCGCCAAGAAGGCCACGCCGCGAGATGCCGCTAGCTGTTTTGTCTGTCATGTGAAGCGCCTGTCCCGTTTAGTCGCTGTGCCTGTTTGTTCCGCCTCGTTGGGCGGACCTACCATCTTTCCCCCAGATGTGCGGCTTTTATGGCACAGGAAAATTTATCGATGAAGGATATTTTGCTACCCCTAGTGGGTTCCCCGGCAAAATCGGCGAAATTTTGCGCAGACGCCGAGAAGCAACGTTCCGGCCAGAAGGAACCTCGGCGCCGACTGTGCATTGGCGTATCAACGGTGGAAAACTCGCCGATCACGCGCGATTGTGTGTGGACAAGCCCCACCGCCGCACCGGAAAATCGCCGATAGGCATGAATGCAGAATATTACGGGTCGACATGGGTAAATTGCGGAATCTCCGGCGTGGTAGCGGTCTTGTGGGCCTTGTTCTGGCAGGGGCGCTGATCGCGCTGCCGGCGGGGCGCGCCGGCGCTCAGGAACTGTCGCAGGGGCTCTCGGAGCAGGTTGGCCAGGACGTCACCCAAGGTCTTTCCATGACCGCCTACCGCCAGGCGGTGGCCGAGAATCTCTCGGGCAACGAGGGGCTCGCGGCGTTCTACCGGATGCGAGATTTCGCCCCGATCTGGACCGGCCCGGACGACACCGCGGCACTGCGGCGGGCGGCGTTGATCGAGGCGCTCGGCACGGCCTCGGTGCACGGGCTTCCCACGCAGCGCTACGATCTCGACGGTCTGATCCGCAAGATGCGCCATGTCGAGGGCGAGCGCGCCCGCGGCGAGCTCGAGGTCGAGATCAGCCGCGCCTTCCTGCAATACGCCCACGATCTGCAGAGCGGCATCCTCAACCCGCATGACGCCGACAGCGGCATCAAGCGCGACGCGCCGCGGCGCGACCCGAAGATCCTGCTCGAGGTGCTGGCGGCGAGCGATCCGCACCAGGTGCTGCAACACCTTGCGCCGTCCTCGGATGAATACGCCCGTCTGCTGCGCGCCAAGCTGAAGCTCGAAAAGATCGTCTCCCGCGGTGGCTGGGGGCCGACCGTGCGCACCGCCAAGCTCGAACTGGGCCAGCGGGGTGGCGATGTGATTGTGCTGCGCGACCGGCTGATCGCCATGGGCTATCTCGAACCGACGCTCTCGGCCGAATATGACGACACGCTGCGCAGCGCCGTGATGCGCTTCCAAGGGAGTCACGGGCTGGCGGTGGACGGCGTTGCCGGGTCGAGCACGCTCAGCCAGCTCAACATCTCTGCCGAGGACCGGCTGAAATCGGTTCTCGTGGCGATGGAGCGCGAGCGCTGGCTGAACCTGCCCGAGGGGCTCGGCAAGCGGCACATCATGGTCAATCTTACCGATTTCCATGCCGAGATCGTCGATGACGGCAAGGTCACCTTCGAGACGCGCTCGGTGGTCGGCTCGCCCGAGGATGACCGGCGCACGCCGGAATTCTCGGACAAGATGGAATTCATGGTGATCAACCCGTCGTGGTACGTGCCGCGCTCGATCGTGGTCAAAGAATATCTGCCGCTGCTGCGCAACAACCCCGGTGCCGCGGGCCATCTCGAGATCACCGACCGTCAGGGTCGGCCGGTGAACCGAGCCAACGGGTTCTCGCAATACACCGCGTCGAGCTTCCCCTTCGCCATGCGCCAGCCGCCGGGGCCGCGTAACGCGCTGGGGACGGTGAAATTCATGTTCCCCAACAAGTACAATATCTACTTGCATGACACGCCGTCGAAATCCCTGTTCGACCGCACCCAGCGCACCTTCTCGCACGGCTGCGTCCGCCTGAGCGACCCGCATGACTTCGCCTATGCGCTGCTGGCGCCGCAGACCTCGGATCCGGTGAGGTTCTTCCAGTCGAAGCTCGGGACCGGGCGCGAGACGCGGGTGAACCTCGACCAGCCGGTGCCGGTGCACCTGATCTACCGGACCGCCTTCACCACGGTGAAGGGCGAGATGGAATATCGCGCCGATGTTTACGGCCGGGACGCGCGGATCTGGGATGCGCTGAGTGCCGCAGGGGTGGTACTGGCGGGCGGGCCGAGTTAAATCCTCGGGGAGAGCATCCCGGAGGACCCAATGTCCCTAGACAGCACCGTACACACCCACAGCATTGCCCAGATCGCCGCCGCGCTTGGTCTGCCGGCAGAGGGCGACCTCGAAATCCGCATCACCTCGGTGGCCGAACCGGCGCAGGCCGGCGAGGACCAGTTGGCGCTGGCGATGAAACCCGAGTTTGCCGCCCAGATCGGCGAGGGCCAGGCGCGCGCCGCCATGCTCTGGGAAGGCGCTGACTGGCAGTCCATGGGGCTCAAGGCGGCGATTCTCGCGCCGCGCCCGCGCCACGCGCTCTCGGGCCTTTCGGCGATGCTCGACCGTGGCAATGGCTATGGCGAGGGCATCCATCCGACCGCGCTTGTCGACCCGAGCGCCGAGCTTGGCGAGGGCGTGTCCGTCGGTCCCTACACGGTGATCGGCGCGCGGGTGAAGATCGGTGCGCGCTCGGTGATCGGGCCGCAGGTCTTCATCGGCGAAGACGCCACCCTCGGCGAGGACGCGGTGATCCACTCGGGCGTGCGCATCGGCGCGCGCTGCACCATCGGCAAACGCTTCTTCGGCCAGTTCAACTGCGCGATCGGCGGCGACGGCTTCAGCTACGTGACCCCCGAGGTCTCGGGCGTGGAGAAGGCCCGCGCCAGCCTTGGCGAGGAAGGCACCCAGCAGGCACAGCAATGGGCGCGCATCCACTCGCTCGGCGCGGTCACCATCGGTGATGACTGCGAGGTCGGCGCCAATGCCACCGTCGATCGCGGCTCGGTGCGCGACACCCGCATCGGCAATGGCACTAAGATCGACAACCTCGTGATGATCGGCCACAACGTGGTGGTCGGAGACAACACGTTGATCTGCGGCTGCTGCGGCATCGCCGGCTCGACCAAGATCGGCAGCAACGTCGTGCTCGCCGGGCAGACGGGTGTGTCGGACAATATCTTCATCGGCGACAACGTGATCACCGGCGGCGGCACCAAGGTGCTGTCGAACATCCCCGCAGGCCGCGTCATGCTTGGCTACCCGGCGATGAAAATGGAAACACACGTCGAGACTTACAAGGGGCTGCGCAGATTGCCACGGCTCTTCAAGGATGTCGCCGAACTCAAGAAATCTGTTTCCAAGCTCATGGGGAATGAGTAAGCCGACGCTGACACTGACGCTGCGACGACAAAGGGAGCGCCGCACATGACTGTAAAAGACAAGGTCATCGAGATCATCGCCGAGCAGGCCGTGCTCGAACCTTCGGACGTGACAATGGACAGCACGCTCGAGGATCTGGGGATCGACAGCCTTGGTCTCGTCGAGAGCATCTTCGCCATCGAGGAAGCCTTCGATATCTCGGTTCCGTTCAACGCCAACGAGCCCGAACAGAGCGATTTCGACATCTCCTCGGTGGCGAGCATCGTCGCCGGGATCGAAAAGCTGGTGGCCGAGCAGACCGCGTGAAACGGGTCGTCATTACCGGGGCAGGCACCATCAACGCGCTCGGGCGCGGGGTGCCTGCGACTTTCGAAGCCATGCGCGAGGGGCGCTGCGGCATCGGGGAACTGGACTTCCGGGACGTCGAGCGCTTGGCCATCCGCATCGGCGGGCAGGTCAAGGGCTACGAGCCGGAAGACACCTTCAACCGCCAGCAGCTTGCGCTCTACGACCGCTTCACGCAGTTCGCACTGATCGCGGCGCGCGAGGCCATCGCGCAGTCGGGGCTCGAATTCCACGGCGACATGGCGGACCGTTCGGGCGTGGTGCTGGGCACCTCGGGCGGGGGGCTCACCACGCAGGACGAGAATTACCGCTCGGTCTACGAGGAGGGGAAGAACCGCGTCCACCCCTTTGTCGTGCCCAAGTTGATGAACAACGCCGCCGCCAGCCATGTCAGCATGGAGTTCAACCTGCGCGGCCCGACCTTCACCGTCGCCACCGCCTGCGCCAGTTCGAACCACGCGATGGGGCTTGCCTTCCAGATGGTCCGCTCGGGCGCCTGCCCGGCGATGATCACCGGGGGATCCGAGTCGATGCTCTGCTTCGGTGGAGTGAAGGCCTGGGAAGGGCTGCGGGTCATGTCCAAGGATGCCTGCCGCCCGTTCTCGGCCAACCGCAATGGCATGGTGCAGGGCGAGGGCGCGGGGGTCTACGTCTTCGAGGAGTATGACCATGCCAAAGCGCGCGGCGCCGACATCCTCGCCGAGGTGGTCGGCTTCGCCATGACCTCGGACGCGGCCGATATCGTCATGCCCAGCAAGCAGGGCGCGGCCCGGGCGATCTCGGGCGCGCTGCGCGACGGCAGGATCGATCGCGACGAGGTGGGCTACATCAACGCCCATGGCACCGGCACCGCCGCCAACGACAAGACCGAATGCGCCGCCGTGGCCGATGCCATGGGGCCGCAGGCCGACCGTCTGATGATCTCCTCGACCAAATCGATGCATGGCCATTGCATCGGCGGCACCGGCGCCGTCGAGCTTTTGGCCTGCATCATGGCGCTGCGTGACGGGGTGATTGCGCCCACCATCAATCACGAGGAATTCGACGCCGAATGCGCGCTCGACGTGGTGCCCAACGAGGCGCGCGAGGCAGATGTTTCGGTGGTGCTGTCGAACGCGTTTGCCTTTGGTGGACTGAACGCGGTGCTGGCGCTGCGCAAGGTCTAGGCGCGTCGCCCGAAAGTACGAGCTGACATGCAAAAGGGCGGCCAGATCGGCCGCCCTTTGTTATTACCGCTGGACCCGAAAGTTCCGCGCGCGGGATCGGTTTTCGCGGATCAGTGCAGGGTGCGTCCAAGCACCGCGGCGACATCCGCCATGCGGGCCGAAAAACCCCATTCGTTGTCGTACCAGGCCAGCACGCGGACGGTGCGGCCGATGACCTTGGTCTGGTCCGGCGCGAAAATCGAGCTGTGCGTCGTGTGGTTGAAATCGATCGAGACCTTGGGCTCGGGATCATAAGCCAGAACCGATCCCATGCGGCCGCCTGCGGCCTCGCGGATGATCTCGTTGACGTCGGCGACGGTCACGTCCTTGCCGGCCTGGAAGGTCAGGTCCACGGCCGAGACGTTCGGCGTCGGCACCCGGATGGACGAGCCGTCGAGCTTGCCCTTGAGGTTCGGCAGCACCTCGCCGAGCGCCTTGGCGGCCCCGGTGGAGGTGGGGATCATCGCCATGGCGGCGGCACGGGCGCGATAGAGGTCCTTGTGGCGGCGGTCCAGCGTCGGCTGATCGCCGGTGTAGGAGTGGATCGTGGTCATGATCCCGCTCTCGATGCCGATCGCCTCGTCGAGCACCTTGGCCAGCGGTGCCAGCGCATTGGTGGTGCACGAGCCGTTGGAGATCATCGTGTGACCCTTTTCCAGATCGCGGTGGTTCACGCCGTAGACGATGGTCTTCTGCACGTTCTTTGCAGGGGCCGAGATCAGCACCGACTTGGCGCCCTGGTGAATGTGCTGCACGGCCTTCTCGCCGTCGTTGAAGTTGCCGGTGCATTCCAGAACGACGTCGCAGCCGGTCCAGTCCAGCTCTTTCATGTCGTAGGTCGACATGACCTCCATCGGGCCACGACCGATGTCCATCGTGGTGCCGTTGACCCGCACCTCGCCGCCGAAGCGGCCATGCACGCTGTCGTAGCGCAGCAGGTGGGCGGCGGTCTCGAGCGGGCCGGTGGCGTTGATCTTCACCACCTGCACGTCGTTGCGCGCGCTCTCGGCGATATGGGCGAGGGTGCAGCGGCCAATGCGGCCGAATCCATTGATGCCGACGGTCACGGTCATGGAGCGGTCTCCTGGTCAGGAAAGGGGAGGAAGTGGGATAACTTTCTTACTCGTATACAGAGGTGTGCCGTCGCAGCAACGCGAAAAATAGAGGAATTGCAGTATGTTAGCGATAAACTACGCTGCGGGCGCTAACATGGCGAACTGGTAGCGCATAAGCTTGGGCAGTGCCCTCGCGGCAGCCGCGCGCTTGCACAATGGCGCCGCCGGATTACTTTTGGTCGCAAACAACACGGAGCAGAACATGAGCGGACTTCTCGCGCTTCTCGACGACGTGGCGGGAATCGCCAAGATCGCGGCGGCCTCGGTCGATGACATATCGGCCAGCGCCGCAAAGGCCGGCTCCAAGGCCGCGGGCGTGGTGATCGACGACGCCGCGGTGACACCTAAATACGTGGCCGGCTTCGAGCCGAAGCGTGAACTGCCGATCATCTGGCGCATCGCCCGCAGCTCGGTGTTCAACAAGGTGGTGATCCTGCTTCCGCTGGCCCTGCTGTTGTCGAGTTTCGCGCCTTGGCTGCTGCCGCCGCTGCTGATCGCCGGCGGGTCATTCCTGTGCTTCGAGGGAGCCGAAAAGGTTCTGCACGTCCTGAAGCCCGGACATGAGAAGACCAATCCGGAAAAGCAGGTCGAGAAGGGCGACCCGGTGCACCTCGAAGAGCAAAAGGTTAAGGGGGCGATCAAGACGGACTTCATTCTCTCGGCCGAGATCATGACCATCTCTCTTTCGGCCATCGAGGTTACCGAGGTCTGGATCAAGGCAGTCGCGCTCGGACTGGTCGGCGTCGGCATCACCGCATTGGTCTATGGCGCGGTGGCGCTGATCGTGAAGATGGACGACATCGGCCTCTGGCTCACCCGCGTCGGCCGCCTTGGCGCCACACGGGCGCTCGGGCGCGGCATCGTCAAGGGTATGCCGATTGTCATGTGGCTGCTGTCGACCGTCGGTACCGTGGCGATGCTCTGGGTCGGCGGCTCGATCCTTGTGCATTCGCTGGCGCAGATGGGCTGGCACATGCCCGAGGAGACGATCCACCACCTCGCCGAAAGCGCGGCACATTTGGTCCCCGAAAACCTGCAACCGGCGGCGCTGTGGATCGTCACGGCGGCCTGCGACGCGGTGCTCGGCGTGATCTGGGGGATGATCCTCGTGCCGATCATCACCAAGCTGGTTCTGCCGCTCTTCGGCAGCAGCAAAAAGGCGGCGCACTGAGCGCCGCCCCGGTCACCTAGGTCAGTCACCGAAAAAGGGCGCCCCGCGAGAGGCGCCCTTTTTATGTCTTGTCTTTACGAATACGCCGGGGGTGAGCCCTAGGGGCGAGGGGCAGCGCCCCTCGCTGCGCCTGGATCAGAGCAGCCCCTTGGCCTGTCCGACCACGTTCTCCGCAGTGATGCCGAACTTCTTGTAAAGTACCTCTGCCGGAGCCGAGGCGCCAAAGCTGTCCATGCCGACAAACGCCTGTTTCGCTTCGCGGCCGCGTTCGCCGAGCAGCCAGCGGTCCCAGCCGCCGAGACGGGTTGCCGCCTCGATGCCGACGCGGACCGGGCCGGCCGGCAGAACGCGCTTGCGGTAGGCCTCGTCCTGCTGCGCGAAGAGCTCCATGCAGGGCATGGAGACGACGCGGGTGCCGATGCCCTCGGCCTGCAGCGCGTCGCGCGCGGCGAGCGCGATCTCGACCTCCGAGCCGGTGGCGATCAGGATCACCTGGCGCTTGCCCTCTGCCTCGGCGAGCACATAGGCGCCCTTCGAGGTCAGGTTGTTCGTCTTGTGCTCGCGGCGCACGGTCGGCAGGTTCTGACGGGTCAGCGACAGCACCGAAGGGGTGCCTTTCTGCGTCAGCGCCACTTCCCAGGCTTCCGCGGTCTCGACGGTGTCCGCGGGGCGGAACACCAGCGTGTTCGGCGTCGCGCGGCTGATTGCCAGGTGCTCGACCGGCTGGTGCGTCGGGCCATCCTCGCCGAGGCCGATGGAATCGTGGGTCATCACGAAGACCGTCGGGATCTGCATCAGCGCGGCGAGGCGCATCGCCGGGCGCGCGTAATCGGTGAAGGCCATGAAAGTGCCGCCATAGGGGCGCAGGCCGCCGTGCAGCGCCATGCCGTTCATCGCCGCGGCCATGCCGTGCTCGCGGATGCCCCAGTAGACGTAGCGGCCTTTGCGGCTATCCACGTCGAAGACACCGAGGTCACCGGTCTTGGTGTTGTTCGAGCCGGTGAGGTCGGCCGAGCCGCCCACGGTCTCGGGCATGATCGGGTTGACCACCTCGAGCACCATCTCCGAGCTTTTGCGGGTGGCGACCTTAGGCCCTTCTTCCGAGACCTGCTTCTTCAGCGCGCGGATCACCGCCGAGAGCTTCTTCGGCGCGTCGCCGTTTTGCTGGCGGGTGAATTCCTTCTGGCGGCTGTCCGACAGGGCGGCAAAGCGCTCTTCCCACTCGGCGCGATCGGCTGCGCCGCGGCTGCCGACCTCTTCCCACCAGCTCTTCACCTCGGCGGGCACTTCGAACGGGCCATAGGCCCAGCCCCAGTTCTCTTTCGCCGCGGTGTTCTGCTCGGCGTTGGTCAGCGCGCCGTGACCCTTGGAGGTGTCCTGCGCGGCGTGGCCAAGCGCGATATGCGTCTTGCAGGCGATCATCGTCGGCTGGGCACTCTTCTTTGCCGCGGTGATGGCCGCGTCGATCGCCTCGGGATCATGGCCGTCGATCTCGATGACTTCCCAGCCAGCCGAGCGGAAGCGGCCAACTTGGTCGGTCTTGTCCGACAGTTCGACCTTGCCGTCGATGGTGATGCCGTTGTTGTCCCAGAAGACCACGAGCTTGCCGAGGCTGTAGCGGCCGGCGAGGGTGATCGCCTCCTGGCTCACGCCCTCCATCAGGCAGCCGTCGCCGGCGATGACATAGGTGTGGTGATCCACGACCTTCTTGCCGAAGCGGGCACGCAGGATCTCTTCGCCCATGGCGAAGCCGACGGCGGTGGCGATGCCCTGGCCGAGCGGACCGGTGGTGGTCTCGATGGCGTCGGCGTGGAAGTTCTCGGGGTGGCCGGCGGTGCGGGCGCCCCACTGGCGGAAGTTCTTCACCTCATCGAGGGTGATCTGTTCGTCACCTGCGAGATAGAGCAGCGAATAAAGCAGCATCGAGCCATGGCCAGCCGAGAGGATGAACCGGTCGCGGTCCGCCCAGGTCGAGTTCTTGGCGTCGAACTTCAGGTGCTTGGAGTAAAGCACTGTGGCCACGTCGGCCATGCCGATGGGCATGCCGGAGTGGCCGGAATTTGCAGCCGTGACCGCGTCCAGCGTCAGCGCGCGGATGGCGCAGGCGCGGGTCCAGTGGTCGGGGTTCTTGGCTTTGAGTGCAGAAATGTCCACGGGGCTTTGTCCTCTTGCCGGAAGCCTGTCATCGGGCTCAATAGCAGCGCTACGGATAAGTTCAAGCGCAGTGGCCGGAACTTGTCATGCGCAGGATGAAGCACGCGCCCTAAGGCCTTGGAACATATGGCGCGCATTTTCCGGGCCCGCTTGTTATCCTTTCCCCGAACGGGGGCGCATTGATTCGCCTTTCCAGACTCTTTGGTATAGGTCGGCAACACCCGGATGCGGGCCGCCATGGGCGATGCCGCAAGGACGGCCCGAAAGGCACGCGGAACAGATGACACTCGGAAAGAGGCAAGGAATAAGGGACGCAGGATGAGCCAGATCGACGAGTTGCACTCCAGGATCACGCGCGCGCTCGACCGCATCTCGACGGGAGTCGAGGCGCTGGGGCCGGCACGGTCGGCCGCGGAGGGCGGCGCGGAGAGCGAGATTGCCACCGCCCTGGAAGAGGAGCGCATGGCCAACTCCCAGCTCGAGGAGCGGGTGCGGCAACTGCACGCGCAGCTGGAAAATCCGCCGGAAGGCGCTGCCGGAGCCGAGGCGCTGGCGGCACAGCTCGCCGAGCAGCAGGAGGCCCTTGCGGCGCTCGACGGCGAGTTGCAGCGGCTGCGCCAGGCCAATGACATGCTGATGCGGTCACAGACCGAGATGCGCGCCGCGCTCGAGGCGGGCATCGGCGAGCCGCATCTGGTCAACCAGGCCATGCTGGCCGAGCTCGACTCGCTGCGCGCCGCGCGCGGTGTCGAGGAAGCCGAGGCGCGGGCGCTGCTGGCGGGGCTGACCCCGGTGCTGGCCGCCGCGACCAATCCGGAGGAGCTGTGATGTCGCAGATCGAAGTCGAGATCCCGATCGGCGGCCGCCTCTTCGAGGTCGCCTGCCAGGAGGGCGAAGAGCAATATCTCCAGGCCGCCGCACGCATGCTGGACACCGAGGCGCAGGTGCTGGTCGGTCAGATCGGCCGCATGCCCGAGGCGCGCATGCTGCTGATGGCCGGGCTGATGCTGGCAGACAAGACCGCCGGCCTCGAGGATCGCCTGCGCGAGACCGAGGACCGGCTGCGCGAAGCGGAGGAGCGCATGGCCGCCATGGCCGCCGAGGTGCGCGCCTTGCGCGATGCCCCGCCGCCCGAGGCCGAGCGCGTCGAGGTGCCGGTGATCCCGCGCAGCCTGACCGAGGCCATGGCCGAGCTTGCCGCGCGCGCCGAGGCGCTGGCAGAGGCGGTCGAGGAAAAGAGCGCGTCCTGACCCGGTCTTCCGAGAGCAGTTGATCCGGGGCACGCTCCCGGTGCCGCCGTGACGGGGCGTGTTTGCTAGGCGAAGAAGCGCAAGGCGGCGGCCCATAGAAAAAGGGCGGGGAAATTCCCCGCCCTTCGCCATTCTTGGTGGTCCGAAATCAGCGCTTGAGGATCGAGCGGCCGGCGTATTCGGCGGCCTCGCCCAGCATTTCCTCGATGCGGATCAGCTGGTTGTACTTGGCGAGCCGGTCCGAGCGGGCCAGCGAGCCGGTCTTGATCTGGCCGCAGTTGGTGGCGACAGCGAGGTCGGCGATGGTGGCATCCTCGGTCTCGCCCGAGCGGTGCGACATCACGTTGGTGTAACGCGCGCGGTGAGCCATATCGACGGCCTTCAGCGTTTCGGACAGGGTGCCGATCTGGTTGACCTTCACCAGCATGGAGTTGGCCACGCCCTGCTCGATGCCCATGGCAAGGCGCTCGGGGTTGGTGACGAAGAGATCGTCGCCGACCAGCTGGACCGATGCGCCGAGTTTCTCGGTCAGCAGCTTCCAGCCTTCCCAGTCATCCTCGGCGCAGCCGTCCTCGATCGAGATGATCGGGTAGTCTTCGCAGAGCTTGGCAAGGTAGTCGACGTTCTCGGCGGAGCTGAGCGAGAGGCCTTCGCCCTTCATCTCATACTTGCCGTCCTTGAAGTATTCGGTCGAGGCGCAGTCGAGCGCGAGGTAGATGTCCTCGCCGGGCTTGTAGCCGGCCTTCTCGATGGATTTCAGGATGAAGTCGAGCGCGTCCTTGGTCGAGGCCAGCTCGGGCGCAAAGCCGCCCTCATCGCCAAGACCGGTCGACATGCCCGCCGCCGAGAGTTCCTTCTTCAGCGTGTGGAAGATCTCGGAGCCCATGCGCACGGCTTCGCCAATGCTGGTCGCCGAGACCGGCATGATCATGAATTCCTGGATGTCGATAGGGTTGTCGGCATGCTCGCCGCCATTGATGATGTTCATCATCGGTACCGGCAGGACGCGCGCCGAGGTGCCCCCGACGTAGCGATAGAGCGGCTGGCCGGTGAACTCTGCCGCCGCCTTGGCCACGGCGAGCGACACGCCGAGGATCGCGTTGGCGCCGAGCCGGCCCTTGTTGTCGGTGCCGTCGAGCTCGATCATCGCCATGTCGATGGCCTGCTGCTCGGTGGCGTCAAAGCCGACGATGGTTTCGGCGATCTCGCCGTTGACCGCCGCCACCGCCTCGAGCACGCCCTTGCCCATGTAGCGCGCCTTGTCGCCGTCGCGCTTTTCCACGGCCTCGTGCACGCCGGTCGAGGCGCCCGAGGGCACGGCGGCGCGGCCCATGGTGCCGTCTTCCAGCGTGACGTCGACTTCGACGGTGGGGTTGCCCCGGCTGTCGAGGATCTCGCGGGCGTGAATGTCGATGATGATGCTCATGGGTCCCTCGCAAAGGAATGGGTTCGCGATGAGCTATAGCAGGGGTTGGGCAGATGTAAACAATGACGGTAACGCTAACATAGCCTGTTCCCATGGGGTTGCGCTAACAACTCCATGGGCTTGCAGGATTGTTTTTGCCCCCGGGGAAATGGCCTCTAGGTTTTTGCTGCAGACGCATAGGCAATGATCAGCAGGAAAGGCCGCGAGAGGGGTGCCGAGGGGAGGACGGCGCCGCGCGGACGTGATGCATGGACGACGAACTCAGCCAGATCGGCCAGCAGGTGGCCGAGATCTCCGAGCTTGACCAGCTCGAACAGCAGGTGGCGAATTTTTCGGAGACGGTCGAGGCGATCATTCCGGTGTTGCCGGGTTGGGTGATGCCCACGGCGGTGCTGGGCGTTGCCTTTCTGGTCGGGGTGCTGGCCTTCCGGCTGGTCTTCGGCCTGCTGACGCGGATGGTGGAGAAGCGCGAGCTCTTCTGGCGCAGCCTCGTGTCGCGCACCCGCCGTCCGCTGCGCATGGGGCTCGTGGTGTTCTTCCTCGCGATCGGCGTGGCAGTGGCGCCGCTCGATGCGACGTGGCGCGACCTCGCGCAACATGCGCTGCTGATCGCCTTCATCGTGCTGGTGGCCTGGGTGGTGCACACCGCGCTGCACATCTGGACGACGGTGCGGCTTCGGAAATTCTCGCTCGATGCCGAGGACAACTTCCTGGCGCGCAAGCACGTCACGCAGAGCCGCATCCTGGTGCGTCTGACCGGCTGGCTGATCCTCATCGTCACCATTTCGGCGATCCTGATGACCTTTCCGGGGGTCCGCCAGTGGGGCGTGTCGCTTCTGGCCTCGGCGGGGGCGGCGGGCATCGTGGTGGGCTTTGCGTTCCACCCGGTGCTGAAGAACCTGATCGCCGGCATCCAGCTTGCCATCACCCAGCCGATCCGCATCGACGACGCGGTGATCGTCGAAGGCGAATGGGGCTGGATCGAGGAGATCACCGGCACCTACGTGGTCATAAAGATCTGGGACTGGCGGCGGCTGATCGTGCCCTTGAGCTATTTCATCGAGCAGCCGTTCCAGAACTGGACGCGGGACGGATCGTCGCTGATCGGCGGGGTGCTGCTTTATCTCGACCATTGCGCCGACATCGGTCGGATCCGCGAAAAGATGACCGAGATCTGCCGTGAGAGCGAACTTTGGGACGGCAACGTGTGCCATCTGCAGGTGAACGACTTCCGCGAGCGTGTGATGGAGATCCGCATCCTCGCCTCGGCGCGCAACGCGCCGCGCACCTATGACCTGCGCTGCGAGATCCGCGAGAAGCTGATCACCTGGATCCAGCGCGAGATGCCCGAGGCGCTGCCGCGCACCCGCGAGACGGTCTCGGTGGACGCGGCCAACAGCGTCAGGGCGCCGGGGATCGAGGTCGTGGGGGGATGAGGCGAACGCCGGGGGCTCAGAGAGCCCCCGGGTGACGTCCCTCTGCCGGGCGCGGGCCAGACGGTGCTCGCGCACGAAGGTGTAGAGCCCGGCGGCGAGGATGAGTGCGGCGCCGGCGAAGGTCCAGCCGTCGGGGCGCTCGCCGAAGATCAGCATGCCAAGGCTCGCGGTAAAGATCAGCCGGGTGTAGCGGAAGGGCGAGACCGCCGCGACCTCGGCCATGCGCATGGCGTTGGTCACCGCGAGATAGCCGGCCGCGGTGACGGCCACGGCGGCCAGCATCGGCGCCACGGCGGGCAGGGTGAAGTCCGGGGCGCGGCCCGAGACGATCAGCAGCACGAGGCCCACGGGCGCGATCGACACCATGCCCCAGGCCGAGACGACGATCGAAGGCAGCGCGGCGGGCAACGTGCGGGTCACCAGATCCCGCGCGGCAAGGCCGATCACACCGACGACGGCGAAGATCTCCCAGCCGGTGAATTCCGCGCCGAAGGGGCGGATCACCATGAGCATGCCGGCAAGACCGACACCTATCGCCGTCCAGCGGCGCCAGCCGACCGTCTCGCCAAGGAACAGCGCCGCGCCCAGTGTCACCGCCAGCGGCGCGGTCTGCATGATCGCCGCCATCACCGAGAGCGGGATGTAGGTCAGGCCGACGATCATCCCGAGCCCGCCGACCATTTCGAAGAGGTTGCGCAAAAGCACGCGCGGATGCAGCGCATCGGCGCGGCGCAGCGGCAGCTTCTTGAGCCGGGCGAGGATCAGGAAGACGCAGCAGCCGCCGAGCCCGATGGCCATCATGACCTGACCGGAGGGCGCCTGCAGCGTCGACAGCTTGATGAAGGCGTCGCTGAGAGCCAGCAACGCCATGCCAAGCACCATCAGGGCGATGGCGCGGAGGGTGTCCATGGTCGTGTCTTCCGATCAGGTGATGACGTCGGGCGCGTCGCGTCCGGTGCGTGTCTTGATGCCCGCGATGGCCTCGGCGGCGGCGATCACCGGCGCCAGGGCGACCTGCGGATCGAGCGCGAATTTCGCCGGGTCCGTCTCGACCTTCTCGAGGTAGACGCGCAGGGTCGCCCCCTCGGTCCCGGTGCCGGAGAGGCGCAGCACAAGCCGCGAGCCGCCCTCGAAGCCGATCTGCAGGCCCTGCTTCTCGGCGCGCGAGCCGTCGACCGGATCGTCATAGGCGAACTCCTCGGCCGAGGTGACCGTCATCCCCGCGACCTCGTTGCCCGGCAGCACGCCAAGCTGTTCGCGCACGTGATCCATCAGCCCGTTCGCCGCATCGCTGTCAACGCCCTCGTAGTCGTGGCGGGAGTAGTAGTTGCGGCCGTACTCCTGCCAGTGCGCCTCCATCAGCTCGGCGACCGAGCAGTGCTTCTTGGCCAGCACGTTGAGCCAGAAGAGCACCGCCCAGAGCCCGTCCTTCTCGCGCACGTGGTCCGAGCCGGTGCCGGCGCTTTCCTCGCCACAGAGCGTGGCGCGGCCGGCGTCGAGCAGGTTGCCGAAGAACTTCCAACCGGTGGGTGTGGCGTAGCAATCGATGCCGAGCCTCTCGGCGACCCGGTCCACCGCGCCCGAGGTCGGCATGGAGCGTGCGACGCCCTTTAGACCATCGGCATAGGCCGTAACCAACGTGGCGTTGGCGGCCAGAACCGCGAGGCTGTCCGAGGGGGTGACGTAGCAGTGCTTGCCGACGATCATGTTACGGTCGCCGTCGCCATCCGAGGCGGCGCCGAAATCGGGCGCATGATCGCCCATCATCTCGTCCATGAGGGTCTTGGCCCAGATCGGGTTGGGATCCGGGTGGCCCTTGCCGAAATCGGGCAGCGGGATGGCGTTGATCACCGTGCCCGGACCGGCGCCGAGCTCTTCTTCAAGGATCATCCGCGCGTAGGGGCCGGTGACCGCGTGCATCGCGTCGAAGCGCATGGTGAACCCGGAGCGGAACAGCGCGTGGATCGCGTCGAAGTCGAAGATCTCCTTCATCAGCTCGGCATAATCTGCGACGGGATCGACGATCTCGATCTCCATATCGCCGAGCATGACGCTGCCGGTGCCAGCAAGGCCGACGTCCTGGCTGTCGAGGATGTGGAATTCCTTGATGGTCTTCGTCGCCTCGAAAATCTTGTCGGTGATGCTCTCGGGGGCAGGGCCGCCGTTGCCGGCGTTGTACTTCACGCCGAAGTCGCCCTCGGGGCCGCCGGGGTTGTGGCTGGCCGACAGGATGATGCCGCCATCGGCGCCGCGTTTGCGGATCAAGTGCGAGGCCGCCGGGGTCGAGAGCAGCGCGCGCTCGCCGACGATCACCTTCTTGGCGCCGCTGGCCGCGGCCATGCGCAGCACGACCTGCGCCGCCTGCGAATTGAAGTGCCGCCCGTCACCGCCGAGCACGAGGGTTTTCCCCTCGACCCCGCCGATGCCGTCCCAGATGCTTTGAATGAAATTCTCGAGATAGTGGTGGCTCTGGAAGACGGGTGTCTTCTTGCGCAGGCCGGACGTGCCCGGCTTCTGCCCCTCGATCGGCTCGGTGGGTACGGTACGGATATGCGTCATGAATGTCTCCTTCTGCCGGATGCTTCCATGATCCGGGCGGCATTGGCAAGAACGGGTGTATTTGCAATCTCTTGCGGACCGAAAGGCAGGCGCTGCCGCCAGTTGGGATATTCCCGGACGGTGCCCGGGAGGTTGGGCTGCACGTCGCTGTCCAGCAGGTCCTCGACCTGAACGGCGACCAGCCGGGAGCGGGTGGCGGCGAGAACGTGGAACATCGCCTCGGGTACTTCGGGGGAAAGATCGCCGCGGAATTGCCCGCTGAGCCAGTCGAAGCCCGCGATCTCGCGCCCGCGCCAGTCGCGCATGCCCTGCGCGTGCTCGGGCGGAGTGAGGCCGATGCGCTCGCGGATATCGATTTCGCGACCGGCGCGCCAGCCCTTCCAGGTGGGCAGATCGTGGGTGGTGAAACTGGCGATGACCGCCTCGTCGTAATCCTCGGGGCGCTTGAACTCGGGGGGATCGCCACGGTGTTCAAAGCAGGCGAGGCGACAGCCCAGCAGGCCGCTTTCGTCCATCGCGTGGTGCAGCCCGTCGGGGATAACGCCAAGGTCTTCGCCGATGATCACCCCGCCGCAGCGCGCCGCCTCGATGCGCGCGACGGCGAACATTGCCTCGCGGGGCATCTGCACGTAGGCGCCGGGCAGGCCGTCCGCGTCAGGCACCCAATAGGCACGCTCGAAGCCAATGATGTGGTCGATGCGCAGCATACCGCAGAAGCGGAGCTGCTGGCGGAGGGTGAGGGCGAGGGCTTCGAAGCCGGTCTCTTCCAGCACCACCGGGTTGAACGGCGCCAGACGCCAGTTCTGCCCCTGGGGCGCAAAGGCATCGGGCGGCGCGCCGAGGCTGGCGCCGGTGGCAAAGCTGGCGCGGTCGGTCCATGTCTCGGCGCCATGCGGGTGGGTGCCGACGGCGAGATCGAGGTAGAGCCCATGGGTCATGCCCGCGGCCTGCGCGCGGCGCTGCGCGGTGGTGACGGCGCCCTCGGCGGCATATTGCAGCCAGGCGTGGAAGCGGACCCGCTCGGCCAATTCGCGCGCGGCCTGCGCGACCTCGGGGCTGGCCGGATCCTGATACGGCGGCGCCCAGGCATCCCAATAGGCGCCCAGCTTTTCCGACAGCGCCTGGTGCAGGGCGAAACGTTGCAGCTCCGCGCCCTCGTGCCGCAGCCAGGCGTCGAAACCGGGGCCGGGCGGGGCGTTGTGGAACTCTGCCTCGAGCGCGGCGAGCCGGGCCGGGGTCTCGGTGGCGAAATCCACCAGAGGGCCGGGCGTGGCGGCTGTGTCGGTGGGCAGGTAGAGCGGCGAGAGCCGGCGGCGGTGCGACGGCGTGTAGGGGCTGAAGCCGCCGGCATCGGCGACGTGAAAGCCGGCGTGAATGGGGTTGATGCCGAGGAACCCCGCGCCCTGCGCAGCGGCGCCCTCGGCCACCACCGCGAGATCGTCGAAGCTGCCGATGCCGCCCTGCGCCGCGGGGCGCAGGCAGGCCAGCGGCACCATCAGCCCCCAATCGCGTTCGGGCAGCGGCAGGCGCGGCGGCGCGCTGAGCAGCCAGCAGGTCTCGCCGCGGGATTCGAGCCGGTGCCGCCCCAGCGGCAGGGCGGGCAGGCGGCCTTCGCCCTCGATCCCGCGGCCATCCTCGAGGGTGATCTGCCAGGCCCCGGGCACACCCAGAGAGGGCGGCTCGCCGTGGCTGCAGACGTGCCACTTGGGCAGGTCGCGCACGTTCAGCGGCGCGTCGCCGTCCAACCCCATGGCCGCAAGCAGCGCCGCCTTGGTCTCGGTCGGGGTGCTGTGCCACGCGCCGTAGAGGTCGCGGTATTCGCCGAGGATCCCGGCCTGTTCCGCGCGGGCGTCGAGCTCGCTCATCATGCCTCCTCTGCAAGCAAGAGCACCGAGTTCGCGGCGAGCGTCACGGTGCCGCCGAGACGCTGCGGGGCTGCCTCGGGGTCGGTGGTATCGATGTGGCGTACCCAGGAAAAGCCCTCGCCTGGGTGCGGCAGGGTTAGTTCCACCGCCTCGCCGGCGTTGAGAGCGATGTAGATCGCTTCCTCGCGCTGCTTGTAGAGCGGCGTGCCCGAGGCCATGCGGAACTCGGCGCAGAGCACCTTGAGATGGCCATTGGTCCAGTCGGCGCGGGTCATCTCCTGCCCGTCGGGACGCCACCAGAAGAGGTCCGGTACCCCGTCGATCCGTCGCGGGCGCGAGTGCAGGTAGCGGCGCTGGCGCAGGATCGGGTGGGCCTTGCGAAAGGCGATGAGCTTGCGCGTGAAGGCGTGGAAGGCGTCGTCGCGATGGTCCCAGTCTATCCAGCCGGTCTCATTGTCCTGGGCATAGGCGTTGTTGTTGCCGCCCTGCGAATTGCCGATCTCGTCGCCAGCGAGGATCATCGGTGTTCCCTGGCTGAGCAGCAGAGTCGCCATGAGGTTGCGGCGGCGCAGGGCGCGGGCGGCGGTGATCTCGGCATCGTCGGTCGGGCCTTCGACGCCCATATTGTCCGAGTGGTTCTCGCCGTGGCCGTCGCGGTTGTTCTCGCCGTTCGCCTCGTTGTGGCGGCGGGTGTAGGAGACCACGTCCATCAGGGTGAAGCCGTCATGGGCGGTGAGCAGGTTGACCGAGGCGGTGGCATTGCGCCCCGAATGGTCGAAGAGCCCGGCCGAGCCGGTGATCCGGTCGGCCATCACCGGCACATGTCCCAGATCGCCGCGCCAGAAGCGGCGCACGCCGTCGCGGTACTGGTCGTTCCATTCGCTGAACGGCGGCGGGTAGCCGCCGAGCTGGTAGCCGCCCGGGCCGATGTCCCAAGGTTCGGCGATCAGCTTCTTGGCGGCCAGCACCGGGTCCTGGCGCAGCGCCTTGAAGAAGGCGGAGTTGCGATCGAAGCCCTCCGGCGTGCGGCCCAGCGTCGAGCACAGATCGAAACGAAACCCGTCAACGCCCATGGTGGTGGCCCAGTAGCGCAGGCTGTCCATCACCATGCGCAGCACCATCGGATGGTCCAAGTTGAGCGTATTGCCGGTCCCGGTGTCGTTGATGTAGGTCCGCTTGTCCTCGGGGAGCCGGTAGTAGCTGGCATTGTCGAGCCCGCGGAAGCTGAGTGTCGGCCCGTGTTCATCGCCCTCGCAGCTATGGTTGTAGACGACGTCGAGGATGACTTCGATCCCGGCGGCGTGGAGCCGGGCAACCATGTGCTGGAACTCCCAGAGCGCGTCCTGCGTGAGGTAGCGCGGATCGGGGGCGAAGAAGCCGAGCGTCTGGTAGCCCCAATAGTTCTTCAGCCCCTTGTCGACGAGAAACCTGTCGTTGAGGAAGCTCTGCACAGGCAAGAGCTCGATGGCGGTGATCCCGAGGTCGGTCAGATAGTCGAGCACCGGGTCCGAGGCGATGCCGAGAAAGCTGCCCGGGTGCTCGGCGCCGGGAAAGCGCTGCGTGAGACCCTTCACGTGGGCCTCGTAGATGACGCTCTTGGCAAGCCGGGTCTCGGGGGGCTTGGTATCGCCCCAGTCGAAGCTGGTGTCCACCACCACGCCCTTGGGCATGAAGGGCGCGCTGTCGATGGTATTGCGCGTCTGCGTGCCGCCGTAGAGCGCGTCGTTCCACAGCGGGTGGCCGGTGATGCGGCGGGCGTAGGGGTCGAGCAGCAGCTTGTGGGGATTGAAACGGTGCCCCTGCCGCGGCTGGAACGGTCCCTCGACGCGCAAGCCGTAGTGCTGGCCCGGGGTGAGGCCGGGCACCCGCCCGTGCCAGACGTCGCCATCGCGCTCGGGCAGGGGGAGCCGGTGGGTTTCCGTGCCATCCTCGTCGAAGAGACAGAGCGTGACGGCCTCGGCATGGGCCGAGAAAACCGCGAAATTCACGCCATCGCCATCAAATGTCGCGCCGAGCGGGCTGGCGGACCCCGCGAGGATGACCGGCTCGCTCATCTATGCCTCATAAAGACTTGGCCTTGACCATGTCTTGGTAGAGCGCCGCGTATTTCGCTGCCGAATGGGTCCAGCTTACGGGCGAGGCCATCGCGTTGGTCATCATGCGTGTCCAGGTTTCCTTGTCCTGGTACAGAGTTATAAGCCGCATCATCGCTTGGGCCAGAGCCTGGGCGGTCACCGGGTGGAATTGCAGGCCGGTTGCACAGCCTGCTGCCAATCCAGCAGGCGATGCGTTGATCACCGTGTCCGCCAGACCTCCGGTGAGCGCCACCAGGGGCAGGGTTCCGTAGCGCAGGCCGTAAAGCTGGGTCAGCCCGCAGGGCTCGAAGCGCGAGGGCACGAGAATCGCATCGCCCCCCGCCATCAGCCGATGCGCGAATTCCTCGTCGTAGCCGATGCGCACCGCAACGCCGGGGTGCTTTTGCGCCTTGCGCTGGAAGGCCTCTTCCAGCCCCGGGTTGCCCGACCCGAGGAGCGCCAGCTGGCCGCCGCGATCGAGCAGCGCGGGCAGGGCCTGGAGCAGGATATCGAGCCCCTTTTGTTCGGTCATCCGCGAGATCACCACGCAAAGCGGGCCGGGCCAGTCGTCCGGCAGGTCCAGCTCCTTGCGCAGCGCGGCCTTGTGCTCGGCCTTCTCGGCGATGGTCTTGTAGGGCGGGGTCCAGAGCGCTTCGTCGATGCCATTGAGGATGCCGACCATATCCTCCTGCCGCTCGCGCAGCACGCCCTCGAGCCCCATGCCGAAGTCCTTGGTCATCAGCTCGGCAGCATAGGTGGGCGAGACGGTCGAGAGCTTGTCGGCATAGACAAGCCCCGCCTTCAGCGCCGAGACGCTGTCCCAGAACTCGTAGCCGCGCTGGTGAAAGCCGGTGCGCGGCAGGCCCAGCGTGCCGATGCGCGACGCCGGCGCCATGCCCTGGAAGGCGATGTTGTGGATGGTCATCAAGGTCGAGACCCGGCCCGCGGCGCCCAGCTCGCGCAGGTAGAGCGGCACGAAGCCCGCCTGCCAGTCGTGGCAGTGCAGGATCTGCGGCCGCCAGCCCTCGATCCCGTCGGCGCCGATCATCGCGGCCACCGAAGAGAGCGCGGCGAAGCGCTCGGGGTTGTCGCGCCAGTCATGGCCGTGCGCGTCCATGTAGGGACCGCCGTCCCGGTCAAAGAGATGCGGCGCCTCGAGCACGTAGAGCAGCTGATCCCCGAGCGGCGCTTTCAGCACGCGCGCAGGCCCACCGAAGAGATCGTCGTAGTCCGCTGCCACTTCCTGCGTTGGCAGCTTGGCGATGACTTGCCGGTAGCCCGGCAGCAGCACCCGCATGTCGACCCCGTGCACCGACAGCGCGCCGGGCAGGGCGCCGACCACGTCGGCAAGCCCCCCGGTCTTGATCAGCGGCACACATTCCGAGGCGACAGACAGGACTTTTGTCATTTGGCGGCTTCCCTCCGGTCGAGCATTCCTTGCGTGATCAGCGTCACGCCGCCTGGCGTGACACGGAACCACTTTGCGTCTTCCTCCGGATCCTCGCCGACCACAAGCCCCTCGGGAATATGCACGCCGCGATTGACCACGGTGTTGGTCAGCCGGACATGACGCGAGACGTGGACATTGGGCAGAAGTACCACACGTTCGAGTGCCGAATATGAATTCGTGTGCACCTTGGTGAACAGCAGCGACTCGCGAATCTCCGTGCCCGAGATGATGCAGCCGCCGGCAATGAGCGAGCTGACGGCCGATCCGCGGCGGTCTTCCTCGTCGTGGATGAACTTGGCGGGGGGGACGACCTCGGCATAGGTCCAGATCGGCCAATCGGTATCCCAGAGATCGAGCTCGGGGTCGAAGTTGGTCAGGTCGATATTGGCCCGCCAGAAGGCATCAATGGTGCCGACGTCGCGCCAGTAGGCGGGCTTGCCGGCCTCGCGCACGCAGCTGTCCTCGAAGCGGTGCGCCTGCGCGCCGCCCGCGGCGACGATCTCGGGGATCATGTCGTTGCCGAAGTCGTGGCTCGAGCTTTCCGAGCCCAGGTCCTCCACCAGCTTGCCGCGCAGGTACTTCCAGTCAAAGACGTAGATGCCCATGCTGACCAGCGTCTTCTCGGGATCGTCGGGCAGGCCCGGCGGGTCCTTGGGTTTTTCGAGGAACGAGGTGATCCGGTCGCTCTCGTCCACCGCCATGCAGCCAAAGGCGCTGGCCTCGGACCGGTCCACGGTCAGGCAGCCCACGGTCACCTGCGCGCCGCTCTCGACGTGCTGCTCGAGCATTTCCTCGTAGTCCATCTTGTAGATGTGGTCGCCCGCGAGGATGACTATATAGTCGATGTCGTAGCTGTCGATGATGTCGATGTTCTGGGCCACCGCGTCCACGGTGCCGCGGTACCAGGTCTGCTCGTTGTAGCGCTGCGAGGCGGGCAGGATATCGAGGAACTCATTGCGCTCGGCGCGAAAGAAGTTCCAGCCGCGCTGGCAGTGTCGGATGAGGCTGTGCGCCTTGTACTGCGTGGCCAGCGCGATCTTGCGGATGCCGGAGTTGAGCGCGTTGGAGAGGGCGAAGTCGATGATCCGGGCCTTGCCGCCAAAATAGACAGCCGGCTTCACGCGAAAATTCGTCAACTCGTGCAGGCGCGAGCCGCGGCCCCCCGCGAGCACGAAGGCCATGCTGCGGCTCGCGAGCCTCTGGGAACGTCGGGGCATTCGTCTCCTCCTTTACTTAAATGCGATGTATCGGGCACGGCCGCGACACGGGTATGAATGCGTCAGCTGTCTTCGCGAACGAGGAAGATCGCCGAAAGCGGCGGCAGGAAAAGCTCGGCCGAGGCGGGATAGCCGTGGCTGGGCTCGTCGTCGGCGCTGACGCGGCCGAAATTCCCGCGATTGCCTCCGCCGTAGATGCCTGCATCGGTGTTCAGCGCCTCGCGCCAGACGCCGGTGTCGGGCAGGCCGATGCGGTACCGCGGCTGCTCGGCAGGCGTGAAATTGCAGACCACCGCCACCTCGGGTTCGTCCGACCGGCCACGTCGGATCCACGAGAAGACCGAGTTTCCGGTGTCGCCTCCGGCGATCCAGGCAAAGCCCTCTTCCTCGCAGTCCTTGGCGTGCAGGGCTGGTGTCTCGCAATAGAGTGCGTTGAGATCTCGGATCAGGCGCTGGATGCCGGCGTGCTGGGGATCGTCGAGGCAGGCCCAGTCGATCTCGGCATCGTGGTTCCACTCGTGCGCCTGCGCGAACTCCTGCCCCATGAACAGCAGCTTCTTGCCCGGGTGGCCCCACATGAAGCCATAGTAGGCGCGTAGGTTGGCGAACTTCTCCCACTGGTTGCCCGGCATCTTGCCCAGCATCGAGCCCTTGCCGTGCACCACCTCGTCGTGGCTGATCGGCAGGATGAAGTTCTCGGAAAAGGCGTAGACCAGCCCGAAAGTCATCTGGTGGTGGTGGTAGCTGCGGTAGATGGGGTCCTTGCGGATGTAATCGAGCGTGTCGTTCATCCAGCCCATGTTCCACTTGAAGCCGAAGCCCAGACCGTCCTGATCCACCGGCGACGACACGCCCGGGTAGGCGGTGCTTTCTTCGGCAACGTTCATGATCCCGGGGTGCTGGCCGTAGCACTCGGTGTTCATCCGGCGCAGCATCGCGATCGCCTCGTAGTTCTCGCGGCCGCCGTCCTTGTTGGGCACCCATTGGTCCGCGGGGCGGGAATAATCGCGGTAAAGCATCGAGGCGACCGCATCCACCCGCAGCCCGTCGGCATGGTACTCCTCGAGCCAGTAGAGCGCGTTGGCGGTCAGGTAGTTGGCCACCTCGGCGCGGCCGTAGTTGTAGATCAGCGTGTTCCAGTCGTGGTGGAAGCCCTCCTTGGGGTCGGCGTGCTCGTAGAGCGCGGTGCCGTCGAAGCGCCCAAGGCCATGCGCGTCGGTGGGGAAGTGGCCCGGCACCCAGTCGAGGATCACCCCGATCCCGGCGCGGTGCGCGGCATTCACCAGGTCGCGGAACTCGTGGGGCAACCCGTGGCGGATGGTCGGGGCGAACATGCCGATGGGCTGGTAACCCCAGGAGCCGTCAAACGGGTATTCGCTGATCGGCATCAGTTCGATGTGCGTGAAGCCCATATCGGCGACGTAGTCGACCAGCTCTTCGGCGGCCTCGATGTAAGAGATCGGCCGGCCCCAATCCTTTCGCCGCCACGAAGGAAGGTGGACCTCGTAGATCGAGATCGGCGCGGAGCGGCTCTGCGCCTCGGCCCGGGTCTCGAACCACGCATCGTCCGTCCAGCCGTAGCCCGTGATGTCGCGCACGATCGAGGCATTGGCGGGCGGGTGTTCGGAGCCGAAGCCGATGGGATCGGCCTTGCGCGGCTGCACGGTCCCGTCGGGGCCCACGATCTCGTAGCGGTAGAAGGCCCCGTCGCCGACATTTGGCACGAAGATTTCCCACACGCCGGTAGCGCCCCGGCGGCGCATGGGATTGCGCAGCCCGTCCCACCAGTTGAAATCGCCCACGACCGAGACGCGCTTGGCATTCGGTGCCCAGACAGCGAAATGGGTGCCCGCCACGCCTTCGTGGGTCATCACATGGGCGCCGAGCGCCTCCCAGAGCCGCTGGTGACTGCCTTCGCCCAGCAGGTACTCGTCGATCTCGCCGAGCACCGGGCCGAAGCGGTAGGGGTCTTCGCGCTGGTAGACCCGCGGCTCGCCGTCCTCGCCGTGGTCTTCGCCGAGGAGCATATAGGCCATGTCGCCCGGCACCGGGCCTCGGAAGAAGCCCGGTACATTGGTCGGCTCGAGCGGGTGGCGCACGCCCCTGACCAGGGCCCACATGCGGTCGGCGCCGGGGTCGTAGGTGGTGACGTATCGTGCGCCGTCCTGCTCGTGCGGACCAAGGACGGCAAAGGGATCGTCGTGATGGCCCCGCAGCAGCCGCAGCAGGGCAGTGTCGAGGGATGTGGACGCGGTGCTCATGACGTGACTGTAGTCGGATCCGCGCATCTGGCAATGATCTCAGGCATCGGGAACTCGTAAGATTCCTTTCGCTCAGAGAAGACTTGCCGCGCCCCAGATGTCGTTCATGTAGCCGCGGATCGTCCTGTCGGAAGAGAACCAGCCCGAGCGCGCGGTGTTCAGCGCCGCCATCTTCGCCCAGGCCCGGCTGTCCTTGAAGGCCGCGTCCACCTCGCGTTGCGCGCGCCAGTAGTCGGTGAAATCCGAGCAGACGAGGAAGTAGTCGGCGCCTTCGAGATTGGCGGTGATGCCATGATAGCGGTCGGGCTCGCCGGGCGAGAAACGCCCGTCGCGGATCAGATCGAGCGCGCGCTTGAGGCGCGGATCGGCCTGCACCGCCTGCCAGGCGTGGCCCTCGACCTTGCGGCGCTCCATCACCTCTTCGGCGGTCATACCGAAGAGGAAGAAGTTCTCGGCCCCCACATGCGCGCGGATCTCGACGTTGGCGCCGTCGAGCGTGCCGACGGTCGGCGCGCCGTTCAGCGCGAACTTCATGTTGCCGGTGCCCGAGGCTTCCTTGCCCGCGGTCGAGATCTGTTCCGAAAGATCCGCAGCGGGGATCATCCGCTCTGCGAGGCTGACGTTGTAGTTCGGCAAGAAGGCGATCTTGAGATAGGGCGCGGTCACCGGATCGGCATTGATCACCGCGGCGGCGTCGTTGATCAGCCGGATGATGTCCTTGGCAAAGAAATAGCCCGGCGCGGCCTTGCCGCCGAAGAGCTTGAGGCGCGGCGTCCAGTCGGCATTGGGGTTGTCGCGGATCTCGGCCCAATAGGCGATGGTCTCGAGGATGTTGA
Organism: Salipiger sp. PrR003; assembly: GCF_010500785.1. Taxonomy (NCBI): domain Bacteria; kingdom Pseudomonadati; phylum Pseudomonadota; class Alphaproteobacteria; order Rhodobacterales; family Roseobacteraceae; genus Salipiger; species Salipiger sp. PrR003. Next base: position 65,357 of record NZ_JAAGOV010000054.1, on the reverse strand, counting down.
GGTGCTGGCGCTTGTACTCGTGCAACCGCTTGATCTGCACGTCAAAGAGCATTTCGGGGTCGACGTGAAGCCCGTACCCCTCGGCCATCCAGGTCGACAGCTCTGCCTTGTTGTCGCGCTTGACCTTCGCGTAGCGGTCGAGCCAGCCGCTGTCCTCGATGAAGGGCTCGAGCTTTTCGAGCTGTTCGAGATCATCGACCCAATCCTCGCCGATCGCCTCGGTGATCAGCCCGGCAAGGCGCGGGTTGCAACCGAGCAGCCAGCGCCGCGGGGTGACGCCGTTGGTTTCGTTGACGATGCGGTTCGGATGCAGGGTGTGCAGCTCTTCGAAGACCGTGGTCTTCATCAGCTCGGTGTGCAGCGCCGAGACGCCGTTGACGTGATGCGCCATGACAAAGCTGAGCTGGCCCATCTTCACCTGGTGGTCGGCCCGCATGGAGTTCAGCCGCGACGGGTTCTGCTTGGCGTGGGTGCTGTCGATCTGATCGATCAGCTCGATATGGCGCGGCAGGAGCCGACCGAAGAGCGACTCGTCCCAGGTCTCCAGCGCTTCGGGCAGAAGCGTGTGGTTGGTGTAGCTCAGGCAGCCACGGGCGATCTCCATCGACTCCTCGAAGGACAGGCCGCGCTCGTCATGCAGCACCCGGATCAGCTCGGGGCCGGCGATGGCCGGGTGGGTGTCGTTGAGCTGGATCGCCACCTTGGAGGGCAGCTTGCGCAGGTCGCCGAACTGGTTGTTGAAGCGGCGCAGGATGTCGCGCAGGGCGGCGGCGGTCAGAAAGTACTCCTGCTTGAGCCGCAGCTCCTTGCCCTGCTCGGTGGTGTCATCGGGATAGAGCACGCGAGAGATGGTGCGCGCCAGCGCCTCGGGCTGGGCCGCGCCGGCAAAATCGCCGTGGTTGAACCGGTCGAGGTCGAAGGGGTGGATGGCCCGGCCCGACCAGAGCCGCAGCGTGTTGGCCCAGCGGCCCTTCCAGCCGACAACCGGTGTGTCGAAGGCTTCGGCCTCGACCACTTCGCCGGGATACCAGCGCACGGTCTCGCCGCGCTTGTCGACATGGCCGCCGAAGCCGATGCGGTAGCGCACCTCGGGGCGTTCGAATTCCCAGGCGTGTCGCTGTTCGAGCCAGAGCTCGGGCTGCTCGACCTGGCGCCCGTCGACAAAGCTCTGGCGAAAGAGCCCGTGTTCGTAGCGGATGCCGTAGCCGTGCGCCGGACAGCCGACCGTCGAGAGGCTCTCGAGGAAGCAGGCGGCCAGGCGCCCGAGGCCACCGTTGCCGAGCGCCGCGTCGGGCTCGTCGGCCAGCACCATCGCGTAATCCTTGCCGAATTCCTCGAGCACGGCCTTGGCTTCCTCGACCAGCTCGAGGTTGACGATCCCGTCCTCGAGCAGCCGGCCGATGAGGAATTCCATCGACAGGTAGTAGACCCGCTTTGCCTCCGAGTCGTAGGTCTTGCCGGTTGCCGCGATCCAGGCATCGGTGATCCGGTCGCGCACCGCGTAGCTCAGCGCCATGCGCCAGTCCTCGAGGATCGCGTGCTCGGGATCCTTGCCGAAGGAGTAGCGAAGGTGCTGGAGGATGGACTCGCGCAGGGAGGCGGATTGGCTCATGGGTAAGGCACTCGCTTTTGGAAAAGACGAAGGGTTGCGCCGGTCGACCTAGGGCGTCTGCACGATTGATGAACAGTTTTTGTTACACAAAGGCAACCGCCTTGAAGATTGCGCCGAGATTTACGGCAATTCGCTCAAGTGGCAGGCACAACCTGTGAGCGCCGCATAATCGTCGGTCACAAGGCTCACCGGGAACTGCGTCATGAACTCGGCGAAGCGCCCACGGTCGCAAAACGCCTGCTCGAAAGCGCCGGAGGTCAGGTAGGGACCGAAGTGCCGCGCCACGCCGCCGATCAAATAGATGCCGCCGAAGGGCAGGGTGGTGAGTGCAAGGTTGGAACACACCCGGCCCATCATCCGCACGAAGACCTCGATGGCCCGCAAGGCACGCTCATCCGTGCCGGCTTGCGCCGCCTCCATGATCTGCTGCGCCTCCAGCGGCTCCCCTGCGCCGTCCTCGTCGCAGAGCCAGGCGTAGACGCGCTCGAAGCCGCGGCCCGACAGGATGTGCTCGACGCTCGGCCCCTGGTGCTTGCGCTCGATGTAGCGCAGCAGGCGCATCTCGTCGTCGGTCTGTACCGGGATGGCCACGTGGCCCGCTTCCGACGGCGGCACCAGGGTCCGCTCGCCGAGCCGGAACACCGGGGCGGCGTTCATCCCGGTGCCGATGCCGACGACCAGCCGCGCCGCCTGCGGGCTGGCGGGCAGCCCGGGCAGGATCGGGGTGAGGCAGTCCTCGGCGATATGTCCGAGCGCATGGCCCTGCGCCTGCAGATCGTTGAGCACCGAAATGGTCTCGGCGCCTGTGGCCTCTGCAAGCGTCGGGCGATCGATTTCCCAGTCGATGTTGGTCAGGCGCCCCGCGCCGTCGCGCACCGGGCCGGCCACCGCGACGCAGGCGGCGTCGACCGTTGCGCCCTTTTCGGCAAGGTAATGCTTCAGGACAGCACCGATCCCGTCGTTCTCGGCATTGCGGTAGCGCATCACCGATCCTTCGATCAGCCTGCTGCCTTCGCAAAGCGCCACCCGGGTGTTGGTGCCGCCGATATCCGCCAGAACTGCCGTGCCGCCGCTGCTCATGATGCCTTACTCCGTTAGCGCTCTCGCCAGCGCGTGGTAAGAGGCTTTGGGCGTACGTTCAAGGGTGTCGAAGTCCACGTGGACCAGCCCGAAGCGTTTTTCGTAGCCGAGGCTCCATTCGTAATTGTCAAGCAGCGACCAGACAAAATAGCCCTTCACCGGCGCGCCGCCCGCGATGGCCTTGCGGACCTCGGCAAGATGGTCGTCGAGATAGGCGATGCGGTCCTGATCGTCCACGCCGCCGTCCACCAGGGGATCGGGCGCGGCCATGCCGTTCTCGGTGACGTACAGCGGGATGTCGCCGGTGTATTCAGTCGCCATCCGTGTGAGGAACTGCGACAGGCCCTGCGGGTAGATCTCCCAGTCCATGAAGGTCTTGGGCAGCGGTCCTTCGACCTCTTCCAGCGAAGGCCAGGCCCCCTTGGTGGGGGCGATCACCTTGCGCGTGTAGTAATTCAGCCCGCACCAGTCGAGTTTCTGCGTGATCAGCCCGAAATCATCCTGCCAATTCGCGGGCATGTGCGGCTCGAGGCCATCGAGCACGATCTGCGGGTATTCGCCCTTGAACACGCCGCCGGTGAACCAGCGGTTGTAGATGCCATCGTAGAGTTCGGCGGCATGGCGGGCGTCGGGGGTGTCATTGGCGGGGCTCGACCATTCCATGTTGAAGACCCCGCCGAGGTTTTGCATGCCAAGCCCGCGCATCACCTCGATGGCGCGGCCATGGGCGAGCAGGACGTGGTGCATGGCACGGGCGGTGGCGCGGATGTCGCGCAGGCCGGGCGCGTGGAACCCCATGAAGTGCGACAGCCAGGCGACGCACCAGGGCTCGTTGATCGGCGCGACCGAATACATGCGGTCGCCGATGCGCCTCATCAGCACCTCGGTGAAATCGCCGAACCAGCTTGCCACGTCCCGGTTGCGCCAACCCCCAAGATCGGCGAGCGGCGAAGGCAGCTCCCAGTGGTAGAGCGTGGCGCAGGGCTTGATGCCGCGCTCGAGCATGGCGTCGGTGAGCCGGTCGTAGAAGTCGAGCCCCTCTTGGTTCACCTGTCCGCGCCCCTCGGGAAGCACCCGTGCCCAGCTCGTGGAAAAGCGGTAGGCATCGAGCCCTGCGGCCCTCACCAGGTCGAGATCCTCCTCGTAGCGGTGGTAATGATCGCAGGCCCGGTCGCCGTTCTCGGCGCGCACGACATTGCCGGGGGTGGCGGCGAAATCGTCCCAGTGGGTGCGGCCAGCGCCGCCAAAGGCATGGCCCTCGATCTGGTAGCTGGAGGTGGCGACGCCGAAGAGGAAATCCTCGGGAAAATCCTTGCGGGTGAACTGCATGGGTTGTCCTTGTCGATTCGAGGGAAAGGGGGGCTGAGGCTTGGAGAGGCCCGGTGGTTAGCGGGTGTCTTGCGGCACGGGGCCGGTGGAGCCACCGATGATCAGCTGCGCCTCGAGCAGGCGGGACTGCGCCGGACTCTCCGGATCGGCGATATGCGCCAGCAGCATCGCCGCGGCGATCCGCCCGGCCTCATAGACCGAGGAACGCGTGGCGGTGAAGATCGGCACATCCGGCCCGTTGCGCAGGAAGCTCAGATCGTCGTCATGGGTGATCACCGAGATGTCGCGGCCCATCTCCAGCCCGGCGGCATGAATGGCGCGGCGGATGCCGATGGCGGCAATGACGGACGAGGTGATCATCGCCGTGGGCCGGTCGGGCAGGGCGAGCATGCGCGCGGCGCTCTCGAAGCCGTAGCTCTCGGTCATCTCGCCAGCGCTCAAGTGGCGGGGATCGACGGCCACGCCTCGCCCGGCCATCGCCTGTTCGAAGCCGACGCGGCGACGGTAGGCGAAATCCATGAACTCGAGCCCGTTGATCAAGGCGATCCGGCGATGGCCGAGGTCCAGCAGGAAGTCGGTGGCACGCTGGAAGGCATGGGTGTTGTTCATGTCGACCCAGCTGTAGGGCATGTCGAGATCGGTGGCGCGGCCATGCACCACGAAGGGCAGGCCAAGCTGCCGCAGGAAGGGGATCCGCCCGTCCTTCATCGAGGGACCATGCACGATGATCCCGTCGACATTGCCCTTGGCCTTGAGCCTCCGGTAGTTCTCTTCCTCGTCGCGATCGCCGGTCATCGACAGGGTCATGTCGTATCCGGCCTTGACGTATTCATCCGATGCGCCAGCTATGAAATCACCGAACACCGGGTTCATCATCTGGTGCTGGTGCGAGAAGGGGATGACATGGCCGATGGTCATGGCCCGCCCCGTCGCCAGCCCCTTGGCCCGTGCATTCGGGGCATAGTTGAGCGCCTGCGCCGCCTCCATGACGCGCTTGCGGGTCTGCTCGTTGACCTCCGGGTAGCCGTTGAGCGCGCGACTCACGGTGGTTTGCGAGAGATTCAGATGCGCGGCCAGTTGCTTGAGGTTCATCAGCGGTCTTCCAAAGCGCTTCGGTACCTTCCGACAGTAACGGCAAAACGGGGCGGTCGGGAAGACCCTTTGCAAAACGCCTAGATTAGCTGCAGTGCGGCATGTAATTTCCGATCACCTAGGCCATTGCATGATTGACAACAGGGGGGCAAACGCGTGAGGCTGCTCGTGGCTCAAAGCGCTTTGGGGTGAGGAGTGTCCCCAGCGCGTCCGAATTGACCACATCTCTCGCGGCCCTGGGTGCCGTGACAACACGGGAGGACTTTGACGACATGACCAAGCGAAACACACCCGTTCGCGGCACGCGCGCCATTCTCGGCTCGGTGGCGGCGCTGGCGCTCTGCGCGGGCGCAGCCCAGGCCGAGATGGTGTTCACCCCCGGCGAGGGCGATTTCAACTGGGACAGCCTCGACGCCTTCGCGGCCGAGCATGACCTGTCGGGCCAGACCCTGAGCATCTTCGGCCCCTGGCGCGGTGACGACCAGCAACTGGTCGAGACGGTGCTGGCCTATTTCGAGCAGGCCACCGGCGCCGACGTCAGCTATTCCTCGTCCGAGACCTACGAGCAGCAGATCGTCATCGACACCGAGGCGGGCAGCCCGCCCAACATCGCGATCCTGCCGCAGCCCGGCCTGATCGCCGACCTGGTGAAAAAGGGCTACGTCACCCCGCTTGGCGACGAGACCGCCGACTGGCTGCGCGAGAATTACGCCGCCGGCGACAGCTGGGTGAGCCTCGGCTCCTTCGAGGGCAAGGACGGCAAGCAGCTCTACGCCTTCCCCTACAAGATCGACGTGAAGTCGCTGGTTTTCTACGTCCCCGAGAACTTCGAGGATGCGGGCTACGAGGTTCCCGAGACCATGGAGGACCTCAAGGCCCTGACCGAGCAGATCGCCGAGGAGGGCGAAACGCCCTGGTGCATCGGTCTGGGCTCGGGTGGGGCGACCGGCTGGCCGGCGACCGACTGGGTCGAGGATATGATGCTGCGCGTGCAGCCGCCCGAGGTCTACGACCAATGGGTGACCAATGAGGTCAAGTTCGACGATCCCAAGGTGATCGAGGCGATCGAGGAATTCGGCTGGTTCGCCAAGAACGACGCCTTCGTCAATGGCGGCGCCGGCGCAGTGGCCACCACCGACTTCCGCGAAAGCCCGGCGGGTCTCTTCGCCTCGCCGCCACAATGCTACATGCATCACCAGGCCAGCTTCATCCCAACCTTCTTCCCCGAAGGCACCGAGATGGGCGTGGACGCGGATTTCTTCTACATGCCCGCCTATGCCGAGAAGGACCTCGGCCAGCCGGTGCTGGGTGCGGGCACGCTGGCGTTCATCACCAAGGACAGTGACGCATCGCGCGCCTTCATCGAGTTCCTGCAGACCCCCATCGCGCATGAGATCTGGATGGCGCAGTCGGGCTTCCTGACCCCCTACAAGGAAGCGAACGCAGAGCTCTACGGCAGCCCGCCGCTGAAGAAGATGGGCGAGATCCTTCTGGACGCGACCACCTTCCGCTTCGACGCCTCGGATCTCATGCCCGGCGCCGTCGGCGCAGGCAGCTTCTGGACCGGGATGGTCGATTACGTCGGCGGCAGGTCGGCCGAGGACGTGGCGACCGCGATCCAGAAAAGCTGGGACGCGAACAAGTAACTCGGGGTAAACTCGACGCGGGGCGCCGCTCTTAATAGGGAAGATGCGGCGCCCCGAACGACTGCAAGCGACGGGGAGGACGTCATGCATCCGGCACTTCAGGCCGTATTGACCATCGTGATCGGGCTCGGCGGCTGCATCGGCTATTTCTGGCTATCGAACCAGCTGATCGACAAGGTTCTCTTCCCCGCCCGCGGCCCCAACATCGGCCGCAACATCCGCCGCGCCGAGATGATCCGGCCCTGGCTTTTTCTCTTTCCCGCGATCTTCGCGCTTGGGCTCTACCTGGCCTATCCCGTAGTGGCGACCTTCTGGCTGTCGCTGACCGACCGCAACCAGGGGGGCGCCTTCGTCGGGCTCGCCAACTACCAGCAGATGCTGCGCGAGGCGAAATTCTGGGAGGCGATCCGCAACAACATGCTCTGGCTGATCGTGGTGCCCGCTGCTTCGACCGGTTTCGGCCTGCTGGCGGCGCAGCTCACCGACCGCATTCGCTGGGGCAATCTCGCCAAGTCCTTGATCTTCATGCCGATGGCGATTTCCTTCGTCGGCGCCTCGGTGATCTGGAAGCTGGTCTATGATTTCCGCCCGATCGGGCAGGAGCAGATCGGTATCCTCAACGCGGTCTGGGTCTGGCTCGGCGGCGAGCCGCAGACCTGGCTGACCATCACCCCTTGGAACAATTTCCTGCTGATGGTGGTGCTGATCTGGATCCAGACCGGCTTTGCCATGGTGATCCTCGGCGCAGCGCTGCGCGGCATTCCCGAGGAGACGGTCGAGGCGGCCATCGTCGATGGTGCGAACCCGTTCCAGATCTTCTTCAAAATCAAGGTGCCGCAGATTCGCTCAACCATTGTCGTGGTGTGGACCACGATCACCCTCGTGGTGCTCAAGGTCTTTGACATCGTGCTCGCCATGACCAATGGCCAGTGGCAGACGCAGGTTCTGGCCAACTACATGTATGACAAGCTTTTCCGCGCCTTCGACTGGGGCGTCGGCTCGGCCGCGGCGATGGTGATCATGCTGCTGGTCTCGCCGATCCTGGTGTGGAACGTGATCAACGCGCGCCGCGAGACGCGCTGAGGAGGGCGGAACATGGAAGGCATGGCAGGACAGAAATCGACCCTCACCTGGGCGGTCCACATCTCGGTGGCGTTGCTCGTGGCGCTCTGGCTCTTTCCGACGGTTGGCCTCTTGGTCTCGTCGTTCCGGACCGCCGAGCAGATCAGCAACTCGGGCTGGTGGTCGGCCTTCTCGGCGCAGAAGGGGCAGCTCCCGGCAATCCGGATCTCGGGCGAAGAGCGCGAGGAAGGCGGGCTCTACGTGATCGACGGCAACCTCTTCGGCAGTGCCGAGACCACGCTCTCGGCCTGGGGCACCTCGTCGCGCGAGCCCGAGGCCTACGAGCCGGACACCGAAGTCGAGCTGCAGGATGGCTGGGCGCTGACCGTGGAGCAATCGGGGGATTTCCGCCTCACAGCGCCGCAGAGCTTCGAAGGCGAGCGCCTGCCACGGGTCTTTGCCACGGCCACGACACCCCCCGAGTTCACGCTCGAGAACTACAAGAACGTGCTCTTCGGCACGACCGCGGGGGCAGGGGTCGGGCAGGCGTTTCTCAACACGCTGACCGTGTCGATCCCGGCGACGGTGATCCCGATCCTCGTCGCTGCCTTTGCCGCCTACGCGCTGGCCTGGATGGAATTTCCCGGCCGCGCGCTGCTGATCGCCGCGGTGGTGGCGCTGCTTGTCGTGCCGCTTCAGCTCGCGCTGATCCCGCTGCTGCAGCTGCACAACGCGATCGGCATCGGCAAGGGCTACCTCGGGGTCTGGCTGGCCCACACCGGTTTCGGGCTGCCGCTCGCCATCTACCTCTTGCGCAACTACATGGTCGGTCTACCCAAGGACATCATCGAGAACGCCCGCGTCGACGGCGCGTCGGACTTCCAGATTTTCACCAAGATCGTGCTTCCGCTGTCTTTCCCGGCGCTGGCGAGCTTTGCCATCTTCCAGTTCCTCTGGACCTGGAACGACCTCTTGGTCGCGCTGGTCTTCCTTGGCACCGACGACGACCGGCTGGTGCTGACGGCGCGGCTGGTCAATCTGATGGGTTCGCGCGGCGGACAATGGGAGCTCCTTGCAACCTCGGCCTTCGTGTCGATCGTGGTGCCGCTGGTTGTCTTCTTCGCGATGCAGAAATACCTCGTGCGCGGCCTGCTGGCAGGCTCCGTCAAGTGATCGAAAGACCCAATACATGAGCAAGAACACCCTTCCCGTGCCCTCGACCGAAGACCGCGACTGGTGGCGCGGCGCGGTGATCTACCAAGTCTATCCGCGCAGTTTTCAGGACAGCAACGGCGACGGCGTGGGCGATCTGCTCGGCATCTCGCGCCGGTTGCCGCACATCGCCTCGATGGGGGTCGATGCGGTCTGGATCTCGCCCTTCTTCCGCTCGCCGATGAAGGACTTTGGCTATGACGTCAGCGACTATTGCGACGTCGATCCGATGTTCGGCAGCCTCGCGGATTTCGACGTGCTGATCGAGACCGCCCACAAGCTCGGCCTGAAGGTGCTGATCGACCTCGTGATGTCGCACAGCTCGGACCAGCATCCCTGGTTCCAGGAGAGCCGCAGCTCCAAAGACAACCTGCGCGCCAACTGGTACGTTTGGGCCGACGCCAAGCCCGACGGCACGCCGCCGAACAACTGGCTGTCGATCTTCGGCGGCTCCGCCTGGCAATGGGACACCACGCGCTGCCAGTACTACCTGCACAACTTCCTCACCTCGCAGCCCGACCTCAACTTCCACGAGCCCGAGGTGCAGAAGACGCTGCTCGACGTGGCGGAGTTCTGGCTCGACCGCGGGGTCAACGGCTTCCGGCTCGACACGGTGAACTTCTACGTGCATGACGCCAAGCTGCGCGACAACCCGGCGCTGCCGCCCGAGCGGCGCAACCCGATCACTGCCCCGGCGGTGAACCCCTACACCTGGCAGGAACATCTCTACGACAAGACCCAGCCCGAGAACCTCGAATTCCTCGCCAAGCTGCGCAAGCTCATGGACCGCTACAACGCCGCCGCCGTGGGCGAGATCGGCGAGGACCTGCGGGGCCTCGAGGTGCTGGGCGAATACACCTCGGGCAATGATCACCTGCAGATGTCCTACGCCTTCGAGCTGCTGTCGCAGCGCGCACCGACCGCCGCATACGTCAAGGAGGTGATGGACAAGGTCGCCGAGGTGGCGGGCGGCGGCTGGGCCTGCTGGGCCTTTTCCAACCACGACGTCGAGCGCCATGTCACGCGCTGGGGTATCGGCGCCGCAGGGGCACGGCTCTACACCACGCTGATGATGTGCTTGCGCGGCTCGGCCTGCATCTATCAGGGCGAGGAACTTGCTCTGCCCGAGGCGGTGCTGGCCTTCGAGGATCTGCAGGATCCCTATGGCATCAGGTTCTGGCCGGCCTTCAAGGGCCGCGACGGCTGCCGCACGCCGATGGTCTGGGAGCCTGATGCCCACCACGGCGGCTTTTCCGAGGGCAAGCCCTGGCTGCCGGTGAGCCACGAACACCTGCGGATGACCGTCGAGGACCAGGAGAAGGACCCGGCGGCGATCCTGCATCACTACCGCCGCGCGATCGCCTTCCGCCACGCCCATGCGGCGCTGAGCAAGGGCGAGATCACCGATCTCACGGCGACCGGCAACGTGCTCAGCTTCCGCCGGGTGGCCGACACTGAAGAGCTGTTCTGCGCCTTCAACATCGGTCCCGATCCGGCGGTGATCGACGCGCCGGCAGGCAAATGGCAGCAGGTCGGCGTCGAGCTCGGCTCGACCGGCACCGCGCCCGATGGCAAGTTCCACCTCGGGCCCTGGCAGCCCGCGCTGGCGTTGCGGATGTGATCGGCAGAAACGAAGGATAAGGGGAGGCGGAGACGATGGCAGACCTGAAACTCACCGATGTTGGCAAGGTGTACGGAGGCACCGTGGAGGTGCTGAAGAACATCGACCTGGATGTCACCGCAGGCGAGCTTGTCGTCTTCGTCGGCCCCTCGGGCTGCGGCAAGTCCACGCTGTTGCGGATGATTGCCGGGCTTGAGCGGATCACCGGCGGCACGCTCGAGATCGACGGCCAGGTGGTCAACGACGTGCCCCCAGCGCAGCGCGGCATCGCCATGGTGTTCCAGAGCTACGCGCTCTATCCGCATATGACCGTGCGCGACAACATGTCCTTCGCCCTGCAGATCGCCAAGAAGAGCAAGGCCGAGATCGCCGAGGCCGTCGAGCGCGCTGCGAAGATGCTGCAGCTCGAACCCTACCTCGACCGCCTGCCAAAGGCGCTCTCGGGTGGTCAGCGCCAGCGCGTCGCCATCGGCCGGGCCATCGTGCGAGATCCCAAGGTGTTCCTCTTCGACGAGCCGCTCTCGAACCTCGACGCGGCGCTGCGCGTGGCGACGCGGATCGAGATCGCCCAGCTCAAGGAGAAGCTGCCCGACCGCACGATGATCTACGTGACCCACGACCAGGTCGAGGCGATGACTCTGGCCGACCGCATCGTCGTCCTTGCCAACAAGGGCATCGCGCAGGTTGGCTCGCCGCTGGAACTTTACGAGACCCCCAACAGCGAGTTCGTGGCGCAGTTCATCGGCTCGCCGGCGATGAACATGCTGTCTGGCGAGGTCACCGGCACCGGCGCGCAGACCACCGTCAGGCTGCAGACCGGCGGCACCGCAGTCTCGGACGTGGCCACCCGCGAGTCGGACATGGGTCTTCAGGTGAACGTCGGCATCCGCCCCGAGGATTTCACCGAGGCAACGGCCACGCCGGTGTTCACTGGCAAGGTCGCGCTGACCGAGGCGCTCGGCGAGGTGACCCTGCTGCACTTCGAGCCGCAGCCCGGCTGCAAGGAGGCGGTGATCGCCAAGCTTCCTGGCATCCATCAAGGCTTGCGCGGCACCGAGGTCGGGCTGAGCGCCGATCCCGCGAAGGTGCATCTCTTCTCCGAAGGCATCTCGTTGCGCTACCGCTGAGCGGTGCAAGAGCCCTCTACGGCTCTTGCAACCCGCTTCGAAGAGAGACGCTCCCGCCCGGCGCGCGGATGAGGTATCGTGCAAAGGCGCATTCCCGCCCTGCATGTTCTTATTAAGTTCTCATTTACCCATTGCGATCCGGGGCGTTTGGCCTATGTGTAGGAGCGTTCCTTTCCCGAGGGTCTCATGCCAGAGCTGAAGCAGATCGAAGTGCGCGGCGCGCGCGAGCACAATCTCAAGAATATCGACGTCGACATCCCGCGCGACGAGCTGGTGGTGATCACCGGCCTGTCGGGGTCGGGCAAGTCCTCGCTCGCCTTCGACACCATCTACGCCGAGGGCCAGCGGCGGTATGTCGAGTCGCTCTCGGCCTACGCGCGGCAGTTCCTCGACATGATGGAAAAGCCCGATGTCGATCACATCGCGGGGCTCTCGCCGGCGATCTCCATCGAGCAGAAGACCACCTCGAAGAACCCGCGCTCGACTGTCGGCACGGTCACCGAAATCTACGACTACCTGCGCCTTCTCTTCGCCCGCGTCGGCACGCCCTACAGCCCCGCCACCGGCCTGCCCATCGAGGCGCAGCAGGTGCAGGACATGGTCGACCGCGTGATGGCGCTGGAGGAGGGGACGCGCGGCTACCTGCTCGCGCCGATCATCCGCGACCGCAAGGGCGAGTACCGCAAGGAATTCCTCGAGCTGCGCAAGCAGGGCTTCCAGCGGGTGAAGGTCGATGGGCAGTTCTACGAACTCGACGAGCCGCCGACGCTCGACAAGAAGTTCCGCCATGACATCGACGTTGTCGTCGACCGTATCGTCGTGCGCGAGGGGCTCGAGACGCGCCTTGCCGACAGCTTCCGAACCGCGCTCGATCTGGCCTCGGGCATCGCCGTTCTGGAAACCGCGCCGCGCGAAGGCGAGGGGGATCCCGAGCGGATCACCTTCTCGGAGAACTTCTCCTGTCCGGTCAGCGGCTTCACTATCTCCGAGATCGAACCGCGCCTGTTCTCCTTCAACGCCCCCGTGGGCGCCTGCCCGGAGTGCGACGGCCTCGGCGTCGAGCTCTTCTTCGACGAGCAGCTGGTGGTGCCCGATGTGACGCTGAAGGTCGCCGACGGCGCCATCGCGCCCTGGCGCAAGGGCAAGTCGCCCTATTTCCTGCAGACCATCGAGTCGATCGCCAAGCACTATGGCTTCAACAAGAACGCCCGCTGGAAGGACCTGCCGCAGAAGGTGCAGGACGTCTTCCTGCATGGCTCTGGCAAGGAAGAAATCCCCTTCCGCTATGACGAGGGCGGCCGCGTCTACCAGGTGACCCGTGCCTTCGAGGGCGTGATCCCCAACATGCAGCGCCGCTACCGCGAAACCGACAGCGCCTGGGTGCGCGAGGAATTCGAGCGTTACCAGAACAACCGCCCCTGCGGCGCCTGTGGCGGCTACCGCCTGCGGCCCGAAGCGCTGGCGGTAAAGATCGGTTCGGCCAAGAAGGACACGCTGCTGCACGTCGGCCAAGTGGTTCAGATGTCGATCCGCGAGGCGCACGACTGGATCGAGACCGTGCCCGAGGCGCTCTCGGGACAAAAGAACGAGATCGCCCGCGCCATCCTCAAGGAGATCCGCGAGCGGCTCGGCTTCCTCAACAACGTCGGCCTCGAATACCTGACCATGTCCCGCGCGGCGGGGACGCTCTCGGGCGGCGAGAGCCAGCGGATCCGGCTCGCGAGCCAGATCGGCTCCGGTCTCACCGGCGTACTCTATGTGCTCGACGAGCCCTCGATCGGCCTGCATCAGCGCGACAACGACCGGCTGATCGGCACGCTGAAGTCTCTGCGCGACCAGGGCAACACGGTCATTGTGGTCGAGCATGACGAGGACATGATCCGCCAGGCAGATTACGTCTTCGACATCGGCCCCGGCGCCGGGGTGCACGGCGGGCAGGTGGTCAGCAAGGGCACGCCGCAGATGATCTCGGACGATCCCGCCAGCCTCACCGGCCAGTACCTCGCCGGCACCCGCGAGATCGCGGTCCCGACGGAGCGGCGTAAGGGCAACGGCAAGATGCTCAAGGTGGTCAAGGCGACCGGCAACAACCTCAAGGAGGTGACCGCCGAGTTCCCATTGGGCAAGTTCGTCTGCGTCACCGGCGTTTCGGGGGGCGGCAAGTCGACGCTGACCATCGAGACGCTCTACAAGAACGCCGCCATGCGGCTCAACGGCGCACGAGAGACGCCGGCCCCCTGCGAGACGATCAAGGGCTTCGAGTATCTCGACAAGGTCATCGACATCGACCAGCGCCCGATCGGCCGCACGCCGCGTTCGAACCCAGCGACCTACACGGGTGCGTTTACCCCGATCCGCGACTGGTTCGCGGGCCTGCCCGAGGCCAAGGCGCGCGGCTACAAGCCCGGGCGCTTCAGCTTCAACGTCAAGGGCGGGCGCTGCGAGGCCTGCCAGGGCGACGGCGTCATCAAGATCGAGATGCACTTCCTGCCCGACGTCTACGTCGAATGCGAAACCTGCAAGGGCCAGCGCTACAACCGCGAAACGCTGGAGATCAAGTTCAAGGGCAAGAGCATTGCCGATGTGCTTGATATGACAGTGGAAGAGGCGCAGGAGTTCTTCCAGTCGGTGCCCTCGATCCGCGAGAAGATGGACGCGCTCATGCGGGTCGGGCTGAGCTACGTGAAGGTGGGGCAGCAGGCGACCACCCTGTCGGGCGGCGAGGCGCAGCGGGTGAAGCTGTCGAAGGAACTGGCGAAACGCTCGACGGGCCGCACGCTCTACATCCTTGACGAGCCGACCACGGGCCTGCACTTCGAGGATGTGCGCAAACTGCTCGAGGTGCTGCACGAGCTGGTCGAGCAAGGTAACACGGTGGTGGTGATCGAGCACAATCTCGACGTCATCAAGACCGCCGACCACATCATCGACATCGGCCCCGAGGGCGGTGACGGAGGCGGCGAAATCGTGGCCACGGGCACCCCCGAGGAGGTGGCCGAGGTTGGGCGCTCGCACACCGGGCATTACCTCAAGCCGATGCTGCGGACGGGCAGGGTCGCGGCGGAATAGGCGCGCGGAGCGCAGGGCGCGGCGATGCGTCCTTGAAATGAAATAAGGACCGGTCGCCGTTAGAAGCGCCGGTCCTTTTTACGTCGGTGTGGAAGGATCTAAAGCCGGGTGCGCGCCCCCTCGGCGCCGGCTTACTTCGCCAGTTGGGCGATCCCGCCGATGATGTCGAGCACGGCCCCGGTGTCCGGGTCGACGCGGTAGACGTAGTCGTCGACGTTGTAATAGGTTCGGTGCGGATCGAGCTGGTAGCGGCCCGGATCGCGGATCACGATGTAATTGTCGCGGATCCGCTCGCCGCGGTCATAGCGGTGGATGTGGATCGCGTCGTGGTCGCGGTCGCGATCACCATGGTGCTTGCCGATCTTCTTGTACTGGCCCGGCGGCATGCAGGCCGCGTTCTTCTTGGCAAGACCCGGTGGGCATCCTTTGGGGGCGGCGCTGGCGGCCATGGGGGCGGCGAGGGCGGCAGCCGAAAGGGCCGCGAGGGTGAGGGTACGCAACATGCTGCTCTCCTGTACGTGGTGCGCAGTTATACGCAGAGAACGCGCGCAGCCGCCGCATCGGTTCCGAAAAATCCCGCCCCGCCAGCGGGTTTCCGCCATGTCCTCAGGTGCTCCAGCCGGGCTTGCGCTTTTCCAGGAACGCCGTGATGCCCTCGTCGGTGTCGCGGTCGAGCATGTTCTCGACCATCACCTGGCCGGCCAGCGCATAGGCCGCGTTCAGCGGCAGCTCGGCCTGCGCGTAGAACGCCTCCTTGCCGATCCTCACCGCGTGCGGCAGCTTCGAGGCGACGCTTTCCGCCAGCGCCTGCGTCGCGGCGGGCAGCTCGGCCTCGGGGACAACGCGGTTGACGAGCCCCAGGGTCTGCGCCTCGGCGGCGGGAATGAACCGGCCCGTGGTGAGCATCTCGAAGGCCTGCTTGCGCGGCAGGTTGCGGCTCAGCGCCACCATGGGCGTCGAGCAAAAGAGCCCGATGTTGACCCCGTTGACGGCGAAGCGCGCATCTTCGGCAGCCACGGCCATGTCGCAGCTCGCGACCAACTGGCAGCCGGCGGCGGCGGCGATGCCGTGCACCTGCGCGATGACGGGCTGGGGCAGGCGGGAGAGGCCTGTCATCACCCGTGCGCAGCGCTCGAAGAGATCGGCGAAATAGGCGGCTCCCTCGTCCTCGGCCTGCCGTCCGGCCTGCATTTCGCGCAGGTCGTGCCCGGCGCAGAAGACCTTGCCCGCGCCCGAGATGACCACCGCGCGGATTGTCTCGTCCTGACCAAGCGCATCGATCTGCGCCTGCAAAGCCGCCAGCATCGCGTCCGACAGCGGGTTCAGCCGCTCCGGCGCGTTCAGCCGCAGGTGGGCCACCGGCCCGGTGTCGTGACGTTCCAGAATTGCCATCTTGTTCTCCTCCATCCTCGCGGGCAGCCTAGCCAGCGGAGAAGAGGGACGAAAGAGGCGGGAGGTCGCATGGCGCTGCAGTTCACCATTCCGGAGATGACCGGGTTCCTGAGGGAGGTCTTTCCGCAGATCGAGGGCATGTTCGCCATCGACCGCATGGACGAGGAGATGCTCGTGATGCGGCTGATCGTGGACGAGCAGCACCTGCGGCCCGGCGGCACGGTCTCGGGGCCGTCGATGTTCGCTCTGGCGGATGTGGCGGCCTACGTGGCGACCATGGCGCGGATCGGGCGCGAGGCGCTCACGGTGACCACCCATTGCTCGATCGATTTCATGCGCAAGCCCGAGGCAGGGCGGGATCTGCTGGCCGAGGCGCGGGTGCTGAAGCTGGGTCGCAGCCTCAGCGTGACCGACGTGCTGCTCTACTCAGAGCACTCGGACGATCCGGTCGCCCACGCCTCGCTGACCTACGCCATTCCGCCGAGGCGCTGAGGCCTCTCAGCGCGGCTCGGGAAAGGCCAGACCGGCCTCCGCGGCGCAGGCGCGGATGCGGGTGAGCACCTCGTCGGGCAAGGCGATGCCGTCGCGGCGCGCCCTGTCGGCCGCGACCGCCGCGCGGTCGCCGGGGATGCGCACCGGGCGCGCCTCGTCGATCGGGCGGCTGGCGCGGCAGGCCTCGCTCAGATGTTCGACCTGTGCCACGAACGCCTCGCGACCGCCAAAGGCCGCGGGGTCCATCACCTGCAGGAAGACATTTGCTCCCCAGCGGGTCGGGGACTCGACCCGGCCATGGCCGGCGAGCGCCTGGGTCAGCATCTCGACCATCAGGCCCATGGCAAAGCCCTTGTGGCCATGATCCGCCCCGCCCACCGGCAGGATCGAGCCCTTTGGGGTCTGGTTGATGACCGTGGGGTCGGTGGTGGCGTGGCCGTCTCCGTCCAGCATCCAGGGGTGGGCGAACTCGGTGCCGGAATTGATGTGCTCACGCACCTTCGACAGCGTGGTGATCGAGGCGCAGGTGTCGATGAGCACCGGGTGGTCCTTGCCGGGATAGCCCACCGCCCAGGGGTTTGGGGTGAGCAGCGGCTCGCAGCCGCCGTAGGGGGCGACCCATTGGCCCGAGGGATCGGAGGTGGCGATATAGCACACGTAGCCCTTTTCGGCGGCGATCCGGGTCAGCGCCGAGAGGCAGCCGATGTGATGGCTGCGGCGGATCGCCATGGCGGCCATGCCGTACTCGGCGGCGCGCGTCATGCAGGTCTGCAGCGCTTGGGTCATCACCCAGTGGCCGGGCAGGTAGTTGCCGTCCCAGAGCAGGCAAACCCCTTTGTCGGAGAGCACCTCATGCGTGCCCTCCTTGGTCATCAGGTCCTTGGCCAGCTCGGGCAGGTAGTAGGAGACCATCGAGATGCCATGGGTGGTGACGCCGATCTCGTCAGTCTGGATCAGCAGTTCGGCGACGGTCTCGGCCTTGTCGGGCGGCAGGCCGGCGCCAGCCAGCAGGTCTCGGGCGAGGGCGAAGAGGGCGGTGCGGTCATAGGTCTGGGTCATAGGTGTCTTGTCGTGCGGGTCTGACGCAGCGTCAATCTCCCAATTGCGACCGGCACGATTTTTCTCGCGACTGCGGAGGCATGCCCGACCGGCGCCACCTCACACGGGGGTTGCGAAGTTGTGCAATCGGCGCGATCCTCCGCTCGGAACACGCAATGCCGCGACCGGGCATGGAGGGGGACCGGCTGCGCCTTTGGTCTGATGGGCGCGGCCTACCTTCCTGTTGGTCTGGGAGCCGCAAGAGAGGACATAGACCATGCAGATGAGCGATACCCGGGTGATCAAGGCCCCGCGCGAGGTGGTTTGGGCCGCGATCCTGAATCCCGAGGTGCTTAAGGCCTGCGTGCCCGGCTGCACAGAGCTGACCGGCACCCCCGAAGAGGGCTTCGAGGCGACAGTGGTCCAGAAAGTCGGCCCGGTGAAGGCCACCTTCAAGGGCACGGTGACCCTGTCGAATATGACCGAACCCGAGGCGGTGACCCTCACGGGCGAGGGCAAGGGCGGCGCCGCGGGCTTCGCCAAGGGCGGGGCGGACGTGTGCTTTGCCGAGGTCGATGAGGGCACCGAGCTCAGCTACGATGTCGACGCCAAGGTCGGCGGCAAGCTGGCGCAGCTCGGCAGCCGGATCATCGACGGCTTCGCCAAGAAGATGGCCGACCAGTTCTTCACCAACCTGCAGGACGCGGTCGAGGGCCCGAGCGACGCCGAGGCTGCGCCAGAGGCCGAAGGCGCGGCCGGTGAAGAGGGCAAGAAGAAAGGCTGGTTCAAGCGGATGGTCTCGGGCTGACGCCCGTGCCACAGTGCAACCAACCGAAAACCGATCAGTCATCCCAGGGAGGGAACGTATGACCAAGGTAACGATGACGGTGAACGGCAAAGCTGTCAGCAAGGAGGTCAGGGGCAACATGCTCATGACCGAGTTCCTGCGCGACGAGCTGCATCTGACCGGCACCCATGTCGGGTGTGACACCTCGCAATGCGGCGCCTGCAATATCCACGTCAACGGCGAGACCGTGAAGGGCTGCACCATATTCGCCGCCGAATGCGACGGCGCCGAGGTGGGCACCATCGAGGGGCAGGCCAATGCCGACGGCTCGCTGAATGTGATCCAGCAGGCCTTCCAGGACCACCACGGTCTGCAGTGCGGCTTCTGCACGCCGGGCATGGTGATGTCGGCGGCAACGCTGCTGAGGGATAATCCCAAGCCCACCGAGGCCGAGATCCGTCACTACCTCGAGGGCAACATCTGCCGCTGCACCGGCTACCACAACATCGTCAAGGCGATCATGGCGGCCAGCGGGCAGGACGTGAGCACCATCGCCGCCGAGTGAGCGCGGCGGTGCGGGCCCTGAGGTGGCCCGGCACATCCACGAAGATCTGCGAATGATCCGATGGCGGTTGGGAGGCCGCCCGCGGAACAGGGAGGACCGGCGGAGAGCGAATCCCGCCGGGTGGAGAGTTCGAGGCGGGCCGGGCGCGGCCCATGCCCGCCGGCATATCAGGGAGGAGACCCCATGCCGAAGGATCATGGCATCGGAGCGGCCCAGAAGCGGCGTGAAGACGTGCGCTTCCTGACCGG
The DNA here is from genome assembly GCF_010500785.1 of Salipiger sp. PrR003. Taxonomy (NCBI): domain Bacteria; kingdom Pseudomonadati; phylum Pseudomonadota; class Alphaproteobacteria; order Rhodobacterales; family Roseobacteraceae; genus Salipiger; species Salipiger sp. PrR003. The sequence continues at coordinate 45,985 of NZ_JAAGOV010000054.1, read as the reverse complement.
AGCCGGGAAATATACCGACGACATCAACGTCTACGGGCAGACCTACTGCCACTTCCTGCGCTCGGACGTGGCGCATGGCAAGATCACCAGCCTCGACACCAGCGCCGCCGAGGCGATGCCTGGCGTGGTGCGGATCTTCACCGGGAAGGATTTCGAGGGCATCGGCGGGCTGCCCTGCGGCTGGCAGGTGACCGACAAGAACGGCGATCCGATGAAGGAGCCGCCACATCCGGTGCTCGCGCAGGGCAAGGTCCGCCACGTCGGCGATCCGATCTGCGCGGTGATCGCCGAGACCCTCGACCAGGCCCGCGACGCCGCCGAGGCGATCGAGCTGGAAATCGAGGAACTGCCCGCCGTGGTCGACATGCGCGCGGCGCTCGAGAGCGGCTCGGCAAAGGTGCACGACGATCTGGCGGACAACCTCTGCTACGACTGGCAGTTTGGCTCGGACCAGGCGGCGGTGGATGCGGCCTTCGCCGAAGCCGCCCATGTGACGACGCTGGAGCTGGTGAACAACCGCCTCGTGGCCAACCCGATGGAGCCGCGCGTCGCGGTGGCCGAATACGCCCGCGCCAACGACGAGAGCACGCTCTACACCACGTCGCAGAACCCGCATGTGATCCGCCTGCTGATGGGCGCCTTCGTGCTGGGCATCCCCGAGCACAAGCTGCGGGTGGTCGCCCCCGACGTGGGGGGCGGCTTCGGCACCAAGATCTTCCATTATGCCGAGGAGGCCTTCGTCACCTTCGCCGCGCGGCAGATCAACCGGCCGGTCAAATGGACTGCGACCCGCTCCGAGGCGTTCATGTCCGACGCGCATGGCCGCGATCACGTCACCAAGATCGAGCTGGCGCTGGATGCCGAGAACAATTTCACAGGCATCCGCACCGACACGCTGGCCAACATGGGGGCGTACCTGTCGACCTTCGCCAGCTCGGTGCCGACTTGGCTGCACGGCACGCTGATGGCCGGCAACTACAAGACCCCGGCGATCCAGGTGAACGTGAAGGCGGTCTTCACCAACACCGTGCCGGTCGACGCCTATCGCGGCGCGGGCCGCCCCGAGGCGACCTTCCAGCTCGAGCGGCTGGTGGACAAGGCGGCGCGCGAACTGGGTGTCGATCCGATCAAGCTGCGGCGGCAGAACTTCATCGACAGCTTCCCCTATGCGACCCCGGTGGCGGTGGAATACGACACCGGCAACTACGTCGCGACCATGGACAAGATGGAAGAGATGATCGACATCCCCGGCTTCGCCGCGCGCCGTGCCGAGAGCGAGGCGAAGGGCAAGCTGCGGGGCCTTGGCGTGAACTGTTACATCGAGGCCTGCGGCATCGCGCCGTCAAACCTCGTAGGCCAACTCGGCGCGCGGGCAGGGCTCTATGACGCGGCGACGGTGCGGGTGAACGCCACCGGCTCGATCTCGGTCATGGTCGGCGCGCACAGCCACGGGCAAGGACATGAGACCGCCTTCCCGCAGGTGGTCGCCGACATGCTCGGCATCGACGAGAGCATGATCGACATCGTCCATGGCGATACGTCGAAAATTCCCTTTGGCATGGGCACTTACGGCTCGCGCAGCCTTGCGGTCTGCGGGTCGGCCATGGTCCGCGCCACAGAGAAGATCATCAACAAGGCCAAGAAGATCGCGGCTCATCTGATGGAGGCCTCGGAGGGCGACATTGAGCTCAAGGACGGCATGTTCACCGTCGCGGGCACCGACAAGTCGGTGGCCTGGGGCGATGTCACGCTGGCCGCCTACGTGCCGCACAACTACCCGCTCACCGAAATCGAGCCCGGGCTGGAAGAGACCGCCTTCTACGATCCGGCGAACTTCACCTATCCTGCCGGCGCCTATGCCTGCGAGGTGGAGGTCGACCCCGAGACCGGCAAGGTCACCATCGAGCGTTTTGCCGCCGCCGATGATTTCGGCAATGTGGTCAATCCGATGATCGTCGAGGGCCAGGTGCATGGCGGTCTCGCGCAGGGGATCGGACAGGCGCTCCTCGAGAACTGCGTCTACGACGCCGACGGCCAACTGCTGTCGGCCAGCTACATGGATTACGCCATGCCGCGGGCCGGCGACGTGCCGTTCTACATGGTGGACCACAGCTGCGCGACTCCCTGCACCCACAACCCGCTGGGGGTGAAAGGCTGCGGCGAGGCCGGGGCCATCGGCTCGCCGCCCGCGGTGGTAAACGCGGTGCTCGACGCGCTGAACCATGCGGGGCATGACGTAACGCATATCGACATGCCCGTTTCACCGCACCGAGTCTGGAAGGCGATGCAGGGATGACCCTTTGCCCCGGCGCAGGTGCTTGCATCTTGCGCTGGGGAGGGCGAGTATTCGACGAAATATGAAGGGGATGAGGGGCGCCGAACCGCCCCGGACCCTTCCGCAGGAGGACGACGATGTACAGCTTTGACGTTGTAAGACCCAAGAGCGTGGCGGATGCCGTGGCCGCGCTCGGAAAGGAAGAGGCTCAGGCGCTCGGGGGCGGGCAGACGCTGATCCCCTCGCTGAAGCAGCGGCTCGCGGCCCCCTCCGTTCTGGTGAGCCTTGCCGCCATAGACGAGATCAAGGGCGTGTCGCAAGAGGGCGGCACCGTGACGATCGGCGGCGGCACCACCCATGGCACCGTGGCACGCGAGGTGGCCTCGAGCTACCCGGCGCTGGCGGCCATGGCGGGCAATATCGGTGACCCTGCGGTGCGCAATCGTGGCACGGTCGGCGGCAGCCTTGCCAACAACGACCCGGCGGCCTGCTACCCGGCGGCGGCGCTGGCCTCGGGCGCGACGGTCGTGACCAGCAATCGCGAGATTGCGGCGGACGACTTCTTCGAGGGGCTGTTCACCACTGCCCTCGAGGAGGGAGAGATCATCACCGCGGTCAGGTTCCCGATCCCCGAGAAGGCTGCCTATATCAAGTTCGAGCAGCCTGCATCGCGCTTTGCGCTGGTGGGTGTGTTCGTCGCCAAGTTCGCGGATAGTGTGCGCGTGGCGGTAACCGGCGCCTCGGAAGACGGCGTGTTCCGCTGGACCGAGGCCGAGGCGGCGCTTTCGGGCGACTTCTCTGCCGCGGCGCTCGAGGGGCTTGCGGTGCCGGCCGACGGGCTGATGAACGACCTGCACGGCTCGGCGTCCTATCGTGCCCACCTGATCGGCGTGCTCACCAAGCGGGCCGTCGCGCAGGCGTAACCACGCGCGAGGATCACGTCAGGCGTCCTCCGGCAAGCCCGGGGGGCGGTTTCTCGGTATAACGGCGGCGCACTGGCTACCGCGCCAGCGCCAGCAGCCCCTCGACGTCAAGATGCGCGTCCATGTGCTCCGCCAGCGCGTCGAGCACGCCGTCGACCTTTGCCTCGTACCGGACATCGCTGCGCGCCACACCAAGACCTTCGAGCCAGGCGCTGCGGAAGGCGTCATCGGCGAAGAGCCCATGCAGGTAGCTGCCGCTGATCCGCCCGTCCTGCGAGATCGCGCCATCGGGGGATCCGTCGATGATGGCAAAGGGGCGGGTGCAATCAGGGCCCTCGGTGCGGCCAATGTGGATCTCGTATCCCTCCAGCGACAGGCCGCTGGCGGCATGACGCGCGCGCACACGGCTGAGGCGTTTGTCGGCGGTCATCACCGTGTCCACCTCCAGCAAGCCAAGGCCCGGATCGCTGCCTGCCGGCCCCTCGATGCCCTCGGGGTCCGAGATGCTGCGGCCAAGCATCTGGTAGCCGCCGCAGATCCCCAGCACATGCCCTCCGCGCCGCACATGCGCGGCAAGATCGACGTCCCAGCCCTGCGCCCGCAAGAAGGCGAGATCGCCGCGGGTCGACTTGCTGCCCGGCAGGATCACCAGGTCCGTGTCGCCGGGGATCACCTCGCCCGGGCCGATCATCGACAGGGAAACGCCCGGCTCCTGCGCCAGCGGGTCGAGGTCGTCAAAGTTGGCGATGCGCGAAAGCGCGAGACAGACCACCTTGAGTCCATGGTCACGCGACCGGCGCGGCAGGTCGAGCGCGTCCTCGGCAGGCAGGAGGTGGGCCTCGCGGAACCATGGCAGCACGCCGAATCCGCGCCATCGCGTGGTTTGTTCGATCAGGGCGTAGCCATCATCGAAAAGACGAGGATCGCCGCGGAACTTATTGATCAGGAAGCCTTTCACCAGCGCCGCATCCTCGGGGTCGACGACCGCCTGCGTGCCCACCACCTGCGCGATCACACCGCCGCGGTCGATGTCGCCGGCCAGCACCACGGGCACGTCCGCGGCCCGGGCAAAGCCCATGTTGGCGATGTCGCGGGCGCGCAGGTTGACCTCGGCGGGGCTGCCCGCGCCTTCGACCAGCACCAGATCATGCGCGGCCTTCAACCGCTCGAAACTCTCGAGCACGCCCGCCATGAGACGCTCGCGCAGCCCGCCGTAGTCACGCGCCTGCGTGGTGGCGATGCGCTTGCCCTGCAGGATCACCTGCGCACCCATGTCGGTTTCGGGCTTCAGCAGTACAGGGTTCATGTCGGTCACCGGCTCGATCCCGCAGGCCCGCGCCTGCAGCGCCTGCGCCCGGCCGATCTCGCCGCCATCCGCGGTGACTGCGGCGTTGTTCGACATGTTCTGCGGCTTGAAGGGCGCGACCTTGATCCCGCGGCGCAGCGCGGCGCGGCAGAGCCCCGCGACCAGCATCGACTTGCCGACGTTCGAGCCGGTGCCCTGCAACATCAAAGCGGGCATGGGTTGCCTCCGTCGCAGCGGGGAAGGTCAGTGAAAATCATGGTGCCTGCCGTCCTGTATCGGCACCTGTCATGCCATCGCGCCGGCCCGGGGACCAGCGGCAATGCGGGCTCAGGAGCGGGCGATGTAGCGGTCGCGTCGATGGTTTATCGCGATCAGCGCGTTGAGGATGACGGCCCCCAGCAACGACCAGAGGACCTGCATCGGCGCGAAGAAGAGGAAAGACGACGCAAAGACCAGCAGGTCGAAGCCGAGCTGGGTCCAGCCCGCCTTGATCCCCCGCGTGTCCTGCAACCAGAGCGCCACGATGCCGACGCCGCCCAGCGTCGCGCCGTGACGGAACAGCGAGAGCAGGCCGATCCCGGCGCAAACCCCGAAGAGCGCGGCGGCCAGCGGCGGCGCGACCTCGACGTGCAGGCCAAGCGGGAGCAGGTCCACCATGCTCGACATCAGCGCCACCGAGATGAAGCTCTTGACGGTGAACCGCCAGCCGAGCTGCTTGACCGCCAGGACGTAGAAGGGCGCGTTCAGGAGGAAGAACAGCAGGCCGAAGCGGATGCCCGTGGGCTCGCCCAAAACCAGTGCCAGGCCGGCGATCTGCCCGGTGAACAGTCCCGAAGCGCGCAGGAACTGGATCCCAAGGGCGACCAGCGTGGTGCCTACGAGGATGCCGTGGACGTCTTCCCACAGCGTATGGCGATCAGGAGGGGGGCTGTCGAGTAGGAGCATGGGGCAGAGATGCTGACCTTTATGCGTCAGGTCAAGAGGGCATTCGCTGCAGCGCAGCGTCATCGGCGCGCTGTGCCCGAAAAAGAGGCGGACGCAAAACGGGCCGATCCCTTAGGACCGGCCCGAAGTTCATGAACTTGCAAACCTGGTTCAGGCCGCGCCAAGCGCCTTGTTGAGGTTCTCGTCGACCTTCTCGAGGAAGCCCATGGTGGTGAGCCACTTTTGATCCGGTCCCACGAGCAGCGCGAGGTCCTTGGTCATCCCGCCCGATTCCACGGTCTGCACGACCACCTTCTCGAGCGTCTCTGCGAAGGTCATCAGCTGCGCGTTGGCATCGAGCTTGGCGCGGTGCTTGAGACCGCCGGTCCAGGCGAAGATCGACGCGATGGAGTTGGTCGAGGTCGCCTGGCCCGCCTGGTGCTGACGGTAGTGGCGGGTGACGGTGCCATGCGCCGCCTCGGCTTCGACGATCTTGCCATCGGGGGTCATCAACTGCGAGGTCATCAGCCCGAGCGAGCCGAAGCCCTGCGCCACGGTGTCCGACTGCACGTCGCCATCGTAGTTCTTGCAGGCCCAGACGAAGCCGCCGTTCCACTTCATGGCGCAGGCCACCATGTCGTCGATCAGCCGGTGCTCGTACCAGATCTTCTTCTTCTTGAACTCGGCCTCGAACTCCTCTTCGTAGACCTTCTGGAAGAGGTCCTTGAAGCGGCCGTCATAGGCCTTGAGGATGGTGTTCTTGGTCGACAGGTACACCGGCCAGCCCATCATCAGCCCGTAGTTGAACGAGGCGCGGGCGAAGTCGATGATCGAGCTGTCGAGGTTGTACATCGCTTGGTAAACGCCGGCGGAGGGAGCCTGGTAGACCTCCTTCTCGATCACCGTGCCATCCTCGCCGACGAATTTCATCGTCAGCGTCCCGGCGCCGGGGAAGGTGAAATCGGTGGCCTTGTACTGGTCGCCGAAGGCGTGGCGGCCGATGACGATGGGCCGCGTCCAGCCCGGCACCAGGCGCGGCACGTTGCGGCAGATGATCGGCTGGCGGAACACCACGCCGCCGAGGATGTTGCGGATCGTGCCATTGGGCGAGCGCCACATCTTCTTGAGGCCGAATTCCTCGACCCGCGCCTCGTCCGGGGTGATCGTGGCGCATTTCACCGCGACGCCGATCTCGCGCGTTTTCTCTGCCGCGTCGATGGTGATCTGGTCCTCGGTGCGGTCACGCTCCTCGATGCCGAGATCGTAGTAGAGCAGATCGACGTCGAGGTAGGGCAGGATAAGTTTCTTCTTGATGAAGTCCCAGATGATCCGGGTCATCTCGTCCCCGTCCATTTCGACGATGGGGTTCTCGACCTTGATCTTCGACATGGGTGTCCCTTTCGCTGGCTGAGTCGGCTGCGCCGCATGTAGCGCGTTTCCCGTGGCGGGGAAAGGTTTGTATGCAACCGTATACCGCGACGTCGCTCAATTCATCGTATTTCCGTCGTGCGTTGAGCGAGATCGAAAGCCATCGCCGCATATGCAGGCGTCATGAAACAGAAAGCTGAGAATTCACGACCGCGCTTCTGCTGGCCTTCGTGCTCTGTAACCACTTCGGCGCCGCACCCGAGGGGGCGCTGGCTCAGCTGTCCGCGCGTGCCTCGAGCCGCTTGAGCCGCAGCATCAGCAGGAAGGCCAGGCTGACCTCGACGAAGACACCACAGGCCAGCGGCAGCGGGGTGCCGTCGAACATCAACCCCACCGGCACAGCGAGCCCCACGGCAACCACCGTCGAGAGCGCCCCGAGCAGCGAAGAGGCGATACCCGCAATATGTCCTACCGGCTCCATCGCGATCGCATTCACATTGCCCATGGTCATCCCCATCATGAAAAACACCGAGACCTGCCAGACAAGGAAGACCGCAAAGCCGAGGGGGTCGGTGAGCCCGCTTGCGAAGATCAGCGTCGCGATTGCCGACAGGATGATCTGCATCAGCAGCACCGCGGTCACGATGCGCCGCATCCCCAAGCGCCCCACGAGCTTGGCGTTGATGAAGCTGGCCGAGGCCGAAAGCACCGCCGCCCCGCCAAACCAGAGCGGGAAATAGGCGCCCTGACCGTAGCTTATGTCATAGATCTGCTGCACCGAGGAGATCATCGAGAACATGCAGGCCGCCACCAGCGCCTGCACGCCAATCGACACCTGCACCACCGGGTGCGCCATCAATTCCCTGATCGCAGACCAGAGCGTACCGGCCCGAAACGGCCGGCGGCGCTCGCGCGGGAGCGTCTCCGGCAGGCGAACCGACATCCACAGGGCGATGATCGAGGCAAAGACAACGAAGGCGAGAAAGACCCCGCGCCAGCCGGCCACGGCGATGATCAGCGTCCCGATGCTCGGGGCGACGGCGGGAAACAGGGTGAAGACCATCATCACGAAGGACATGATCTGCGCCATGCCCCGCCCGGCGTAGACGTCGCGCACAATGGCCAGCGCCACGACCCGCGGCCCGGCAGCGCCGAGACCCTGAAGCATGCGCGCGGCCAGAACCAGCTCCAGCGTGTCCTCCCCGGCGGCAAGCAGGGCCGCGACGATATAGACGGCGATGCCGCCAAGGATGACCGGTTTGCGGCCAAACGTGTCGGACAGCGGCCCGGTGAACAGCGTGCCGATCCCCATGCCGAACACGAAACTTGTCACCACCAATTGCGCCCGGTTGAGATCGTCGGGCGTCAGTTCTTCACCGATCTGCGGCAGGGCGGGCAGCATCGCGTCGACGGAAAAGGCGATGGTCGCGAACATGGCCGCAAGCAAGGCGATGAATTCGAAGCGGCCAGGGCCCTTGGGTACGCTGGGCGCGGCTGCGGGGTCAGAAGAGGTCATGGTCAGCAAGGTCTCGACAGAAAACCCCCGCGGCCCCGGAGGACGCGAGGGATGGGGGAGGTGAGGGGCGTTTCAGTGTGACCTAGCGGCAAATGCAGGTCTGCGGAACCCGCCGCGTACCCCGAGCGCCGCACAGCGTAAGCGCGCCTCGCGCACAGGCCCAAACCGGGGGCGTAAACCTGAGCAGTCCGCGCTCGGCCGTGGGCCGGCTCATGCCTGGGCGCGGATTTCCTCGATCACCTTCAGCCAGAGCTCGGTGGGCTGAGCGCCAGGTACCGCGTGCTGACCGGCCACAACGAAGGTCGGCACCGCCTGCACGCCCATGCCGCGCGCCGAACTGTCCATCTCCTGGATCTCACGCCGGTCAGCGTCGGAGGCCAGCAGCCGCTGAACGACCGAGCCGTCCATGCCGGAGCTGTCGGCGACATCCGCCAGAACCTCGGCCTCGCCAATGTCACGCCCTTCGACGAAATAGGCCCGGAAAAGCGAGGAAACCACCGCGGTTTGCACGCCTTCGACTCCCGCCCAATGGATCAGCCGGTGCGCGTCCAGCGTCGAGGGCGTGGTCGCGATCTTGTCGAGGTGGATCTCGAGCCCGGCCTCCGCGGCCCGTTCAGCGATCGGCATATAGGCCTGCACCGCCCCCTCCTTGCCGCCGAATTTCGCCTCGAGATAGGCGCGGCGATCCATGCCACCGGCGGGCATCTCGGGATTCAGCATGAAGGGCCGCCAGCGGATGGTGAACGGGTGGTCCGGCTGCGCCAGCAGCGCGCGATCCAGAAGGCCCTTTCCAATGTAGCACCAGGGGCAGATCGGGTCAGAGAAGATATCGAGCGTGGTCATCAAAAGTCCGTCCTTTGCCGCCTCATAGCAGGCAGGACGCGGCTTGGCGACAGGCACCAGCCGAGAAATGTCGCATTTCGCATATCCCCGAAACACCGTGATCTCGCCCGGCCACCCCTCAAAACGCGCGCTTTGGCAGCGTCCTCTGGGCGCAAATTTTCCCCGGGGGAGTGGCCGCAGCTGGAGGGAGCAGCGCCCCCTCTGGCGCGGCGTCTCAGCCGCGCCCCCGGGCCTCGAACCGCGGCAGCATGGCCGAGAAGTCGCGGCCGCGCCCGTCCTCGTTTTCGACGAAGGCCCGGTAGAGCTCCAGCGCCCGCGCGCCCATGGGCGTGTCGGCATCCGCCGCCTCGGCCGCCTGCTGCGACAAGCCAAGGTCCTTGAGCATCAGTTCGGCGGCGAAACCGGGCTTGTAGCCATTGTCCGCGGGCGATTGCGGGCCAACCCCGGGGGCCGGGCAGTAGGCGTTCATCGACCAGCTGTAGCCCGAGGAGGTCGAGACCACGTCGAACATCGCCTCGCGCGACAGTCCCAGCTTGTCGGCCAGTGCAAAGGCTTCGCAAGTGGCGATCATCGTCACCCCGAGGATCATGTTGTTGCAGATCTTTGCCGCCTGTCCGTTGCCCGAGGGGCCGCAGTGCACGGCCTTCTGCCCCATGATGTCAAAGAGCGGCTTGGCGGTGGCAAAGGCCTCCTCCGAGCCGCCGACCATGAAGGTGAGCGTGCCCGCCGCCGCGCCGCCGATGCCGCCCGAGACGGGCGCGTCGAGGGCGCCCAGCCCGGCAGCCCGCGCCTGCTCTGCCACCGCGCGGGCGCTCTCCACGTCCACTGTCGAGCAATCGAGCAGCACCGCGCCCGGCGCCATCGCGGGCAGGATCTCCTCCGCGACGCTGCGAAGGATCGCGCCATTGGGCAGCATGGTGATCACCACCTCGGCACCCGAGGCCGCCTCTGCCGCCGAATTTGCCTGCACGGCGCCGGGGACAGACACCCCCGCCACGTCGAAGCCGGTCAATTCGTGGCCCGCCGCGATCAGGTTCGCGGCCATGGGCGCGCCCATGTTGCCGAGCCCGATGAAGCCGATTTTCATGTCTCTCTCCTCCAAAAACTCCGGTGCCCGATGCCCAAGGCTCAAAGCGCCAGCTCGTCCTCTCCCAGTGGTGCCAGCAGCGCCGCGACCCGCTCCTGTGGCACACCGTCCAGCGACAGGCTCCAGTGCGGCGTGCGATCCTTGTCGATCAGCTGCGCGCGCACCCCTTCGAGGAAATCGCCCTGCTGCATGATCCGATGCGCGACGCGGTACTCCTGCGCCAGCGCGGCCGTGATGTCCTCGGGCGCCGGGCCGAGCCGGTCCAGCATCGCCAGTGTCGTCGCCATCGAGAGCGGCGAATTGCGCCGAACCTGCTTGAGCGCCGCCTGCGCCAGATCGCTCTCGGACGAGGCCAGCGCCGCCTCGATCGCGGTCAGCTCGCCCGAGGCGTAAAGCGCGTCGATCTCGTCCTGCGCCTGCGCCATCGGGCTGGCCGGGGCAGGGCGCGCGACCTCCTCGAGCGCCGAGATCTCGCCGGTCTCGATCAGCCGCTCCTTGACCAGCGGCCAGCGCTCCTCGGGCACGAAGACGTCGGCAAAGTCCGCGTGGATCGCATCCCCGGGCCCCATGCGCGCGGCCGTCAGCGCCAGATGCGCGCCGAGCCTGCCCGGTGCCCGCGCCAGCAGGAACGAGCCGCCCACGTCCGGCACGAAGCCGATGCCGCATTCAGGCATGGCGACCTGCGCACTCTCGCCGACCACCCGGTGCGAACAATGCCCGCCGAGCCCGACACCGCCGCCCATGACGAATCCATGGAGGAAGGCGACGATGGGCTTGGGATAGGCGGCGAGCTTGGCGTTCATCCGGTATTCGTCGGACCAGAAGCGGCGGCCAAAATCCAGATCGCCGTCGAGCCCGCGCCGATACATCTCGGCGATGTCGCCGCCGGCGCAGAAGGCGCGCTCTCCTGTCGCGTCGAGGATCACCAGCGCCACCTCCGGGTCCTCGGCCCAGGCGTCGAGCGCCTTCTCGGCCTCGAGGCACATCTCCCAGCTGAGCGCGTTCAGCGCCTTTGGACGGGTGAGGGTGATATGGCCGGCGCGGCCGGTCTTGCGGGTCAGGATCTCGGTCATCGGCTTCCGATCAGGCTGCGCGCGGTGATCATGCGCATGATTTCATTGGTTCCCTCGAGGATCTGATGCACCCGCAGGTCGCGCACCAGCTTCTCGATCCCGTAATCCGCAAGGTAGCCGTAGCCGCCGTGCAACTGCAGGCACTGGTCGACCACCTTGGAGCCTGCCTCGGTGACGAACTTCTTGGCCATGGCGCAGAACTTGGTGGCGTCGGGCGCGCCGGTGTCGAGCTTCCAGGCCGCCTGCCGCAGGAAGACCCGCGCGGCCTGCAGCTCGATTTCCATATCGGCAAGGCGGAACTGCAGCGCTTGGAACTGGTCGATGCTGGTGCCGAAGGCCTTGCGCTCTGCCATGTAGCCCAGCGTCGCGTCCAGCGCCGCCTGCGCCGCGCCGAGCGAGCAGGCCGAGATATTGAGCCGCCCGCCGTCAAGCCCGGCCATGGCATAGCGAAATCCCTTGCCCTCCTCGCCGAGAAGGTTGCCGAGCGGCACCTCGCAGTCGTCGAACTGCACCTGCCGCGTCGGTTGGCTCTTCCAGCCCATCTTGTCCTCGAGCCCGCCGAAGCTGAGCCCGGGGGTGCCGTCCTCGACGAGGATCGCCGAGATGCCCTTGGGCCCATCCTCGCCGGTGCGGCACATGACCAGATAGGCGTCCGAATAGCCGCCGCCCGAGATGAAGGCCTTGGTGCCGGTCAGCCGGTAGCTGTCGTTGCTCTTCTCGGCCCTTGTGCGCAGCGCCGCGGCATCCGAACCCGATCCCGGCTCCGTCAGGCAGTAGGACAGCACCGTCTCCATGGTCAGCGCCCCCGGCAGCACCCGCGCCTTCAGCGCGTCGGAGCCATAGGCGTCGATCATCTTGGCGCACATGTTGTGGATCGACAGGAAGGCCGCCACCGAGGGGCAGGCCATGCTGAGCGCCTCGAAGACCAGCGTGGCGTCGAGCCGGGTCAGCCCCGCGCCGCCGCTTTCCTCGGATACGTAGAGCCCGCCAAAGCCCAGTTCCGCCAGCTTTGGCCACAGATCGCGCGGGATCGTGCCCGCCGCCTCCCAGTCGCGGGCAAAGGGCGCGATATGCTCCTGCCCGAAAGCCCTGGCCATATCGAAGATCGCCTGCTGCTCCTCGCTCGGTGCAAACTCCATGGGGCCTCCCTTTCCCGATGGTACCGGGGCCTCCCAACCCCGGAAATGAACGCTTGTTCAGAACATGGCGGGAATCGCGGCGCGATGCAAGCCGCCCGCCCACGCCACTTTGGCGCATCTTGTCCTGGCTCCGAATGTCCCGGGAGAGGGGCGCGCAGCGCTTCGGCACACGCCGCCGTCAGCCGGCCTCGCGCAGCGCCACCACCCGGCGGATCTCGTCCTCGACCTTGCGCAGCAGAACCGCGTTGTCGAACTTCGCCTCGGCGGTCGCCCGGGCGGCACGGGACATGGCGGCACGGTCGGGCAGGTCGAGCACCTTAGCGATGGCGCCGGCAAACCCGTCCTCATCCCATTCGGGCACGAGAAAGCCGGTCTCGCCCTCGGTCACCGCCTCGGGGATCCCCGCGTGCAGGGTCGAGACGGTGATGCAGCCCGCCGCAAGCGCCTCTTGGATGGCCGTGGGCAGACCCTCGGTGTTGCCGTTCTTGTCGGTGATCGAATGCTGCAGGAAGGTTTCCGTGGTCAGCAGGTGCGCACGCACGGCGTCATGCGGCAAGGCGCCGGTGAAAGTGACCTGACCCGCTATGCCGAGTTCGGCGGCCAGCGCCTTACAGGGCCCAAGCAGCGGCCCGTCCCCGATGAACGTCAGATGCGCCTCGCGGCCCTTCGCGGCGGTGGCAAAGGCGTGCAAAGTGATCTGCGGCGCCTTCTTTTCGACCATGCGGCCCACGGCAAGGCAGCTGCCCGGCAGCTTCTCGCCCGGGACGAAGCGACGCACGTCGACCCCCGAGGGCACGACGTGGGAATTGGGGTGGGTGACACCGTGCCTGGCGAGGTTGTCGAGCAGGAACTGCGAGACCGAGAACACGCCATCGAGCCGCGGCATCATCTTGCGGTAACTCTTGACCCTTTGCGGCGAGGTCAGCGCGCGCGAGGCATCGGTGCCACGGAAATAGGTGAAGACCGGCAGGTTCATCTCGTTGGCCAGCTTGGCCACCACCAGCGCCTGGGTGCCGAATTCGGCGAGGATGACTTCGACGCGCTGCTCGTGCAGCCATGCCATCAGCCGGGTGCGGTTGGCGCCGAAGGGCAGGCGGCCGGTGCCCTCGGTCAGCGAGTTCCAGCCCATCGCAACGGGGGCGATCACCTTATCCGAGAGCGACAGCTTGGCTCGGCGCTCGAACAGCGGCTTGTCGTAGGGGTTCTTGCCGTTGAACCGGCCGCAGAGCACCACCGTGTCGCCGCCGAAAATGTGCTCGATGTGGCGGTTGATAAAGGTCTCGCCCGGCACGTGGTAGTCGGAGGTGACGATGCAGGTCTTGAACTGGCGGCTCATGCGGGATCTCCCGGGGTCTTCTCGCCGCGCCTACATGCCTTTGATGGCCCCGCCGCGCAAGAGCGGCGGGGCCGGTGTCAGATGAGGGTCACTCGCCGTAGGCCATTGCCGGAAGCCAGGTGGTCAGCGCCGGGAACTCGAAGACGATGAAGAGACCCAGCAGCTGCAGCAGCACGAAGGGGATGATGCCCTTGTAGATGTGCCCGAGGTTCACGCCCGGCGGGCAGACGCCCTTGAGGTAGAAGAGCGCAAAGCCCACCGGTGGCGTCAGGAACGACGTCTGCAGGGTCACCGCTACGAGGATGGCGAACCAGACCACCTGCGGGTCGCGCACCTGGTCGAAGCCCGGCACCGCCAGCTCCAGTCCCTGGATGATCGGCAGCATCAGCGGCATGATGATGATGGTGATCTCGATCCAGTCGAGCAGGAAGCCGAGGCAGAAGACGATGAACAGGATAAAGGCGATCGTCAGGTAGGGGTTGTCGAAGGCCGAGAGCACCAGGTGCTGCACGATCTCGTCCCCGCCGTAGCGGCGCAGCACAAAGGCGAAGAAGTTCGCCGCCAGGAAGATGCCGGTGATGTAGCCCGCGGTGTTGAGCGTCGAGCGGGCCACCTCGCGGAACACTTTCCAGTCGAGCCTGCGGTTGATCAGCGCCAGCACCGTCGCGCCGAGCGCGCCGAGACCGGAGGCTTCGGTCGGGGTGGCGATGCCGACAAAGATCGAGCCAAGCACCAGCAGGATCAGCAGCATCGGGGGCACCACGGCGAGCAGCACCTCCTTCACCTCTTCCATGCCCACCTTGCCGGACTTCTCCGGCGCCGGCATCGAGGCGGGCGAGATAAAGCCGTAGATGACGATGAAGACGATATAGAGCGCGCCGAGGATGAGCCCCGGGAAGAGCGCCCCCATGAAGAGATCGCCGAGCGAGATCGCCAGCTGGTCCGACATGATGACCAGCATGATCGACGGCGGAATCAGGATCCCCAGAGTACCGGCGCTCGCGATTGTCCCCGTCGCGATGGGTTTCGAATAGTTCTGCGCCATCATCGCCGGCAGGGCCATCACACCGAGCAGCGTCACCGAGGCGCCGATCACGCCGGTCGAGGCCGCGAGGATGATGCCGATCAGCAGCACGGTGAGCGAGAGCCCCCCGCGCAGCGAGCCGAAGAGCTTCTGCATGGCGTGCATCATCCGCTGCGCCACGCCCGACTGGTCGAGCATAAGCCCCATGTAGATGAACATCGGCAGCGCCACGAGCACCGGGTTGTTGACGATGTTGCCAAACAGACGGCCCGAGAGCGCCAGCAGGCGGTTGTACTCGAGCCCGATACGGTCGAACTCGATGACGTCCTTGAACTCGGCACGGAACGGGTCGAGCAGGATCTGCGACAGGATGACAAAGATCAGGCTCACGCCGACCAGCGCCATGGCGACGGGAATGCCGCGGAACAGCATCCAGATGAAGGTCAGGAACATCGCCGCGACGGCGATCTCGTTCAGCGTCAGGTATTGGCCGAGGACGTGCAGCATCTCAGCGCTCCTTCCGCGCGAGCAGACGCGCCACAACAATCACGATCAGCGTGGCAACAAGCGCCAGGGCGATGGTCTTCTTCATTTCCCACGGACCGAACTCGAGATCGTCGAAGATCGCCGCGCGGGTCGCGGTGCGCATGCTGTCCACCTCGGGATCGGTTGCCATCAGCCAGCCGACGCAGGCGTACCAGATGATGAGCTGGATGCCGAAGACGGTGGAGGGCAGCGCGAAGAGAAGCTGTTTCCACAGCGCCGGACGCGTCAGCTGCGACAGATGCCGCACGTAGGCCGACCAGATCGCCACCATGATGACAATGAAGCTGAGGTTCATCAGCGTCTTGAGGATCCACAGGTTGTGCAGCCCGTTGGGGCTCGACGAGCCCTCGTCGGCGGCGATCGAGGTCAGCGCGTAATCGAGCGTCACGTCCCAGCACAGCAGCACGAAGGGAAAGAACAGCCAGACCAGCGCGATGATGTCGATGACCAGCCGCTTCTTCTTGGCGAAGTTGTCGTAGAAAATGTCGACCCGCACGTGGCTGCCGGTGGTCACCGCATACGCGATGCCGATCAGCACGGCGACGCCGTAGAGCCACCATTGCAGGTCGTCGAGCCAGGCCTGGTTGTGGCCCATCTGGCGCAACACCACCTGGGCGCAGATGGCGACCATGAGAATGGGAAAGAGCCAGGCGACGAGATTGGACAGGTGCACGATGATCCTGTCGCCCCGGTTCTGGTCCTTGCGTCCGATCTCTCCGGGGTCGGAGATGGCGACCTTGAATTCCTCCACGGGCCTTGTCCTTTGTATTGCCTGCCATGTGGGACGTGCGTCGCGTTCGGAAGCCCATAGCGACGCGAAAACGGCGCGCCCCCGAAGGTTCTGGCGCGCCGCAGGGGGCCGGGCCCGAAGGCCCGGCGATCACGAGCCCTGTCTCAGTTCCAGGGACGCGGCAGGTAGATGTTGTTGAACCAGGTCTTGTAGCCCTCGCGGAACTCGCTGAGGTCGGCCCAGGCCTTGGCGAACATCTCGTCCTCGGCCTTCAGCTCTTCCACCACCTCGAGCCAGGCGGCTTCGAATTCCTTCAGCTGCTCGGGGGTCCAGTTCTTGATCGTCACGCCATGCTGCTCGACGTTCTCGACCATGGCCGGGAAGTTCTTGGCCTCGCCTTCGGCGAAGTTGTCGGTGAGGTTGGCCATGCAGGCGATCTCGATCTGCTTCTGGCTCTTCTCGTCGAGATCTTCCCAGCGGTCCTTGTTGATCAGCAGCTCGAACATGGTGGCGGGCTGGTGCCAGCCGGGGAAGTAGTTGTACTTGGCGATGTTGTAGAAGCCGAGGTTGGCATCGACGATCGGCATCGAGAATTCGGTCGCGTCGATCGCGCCGCGCTCCAGCGCCGGGAAGATGTCGCCCGCACCGAGCAGCGAGGTCGAGACACCAAGCTTCTGCATCACCTCGGCGCCGAGGCCGAAGAAGCGCATGTTCAGACCCTTGAGGTCGTCGAGCGAGTTGATCTCTTTCTTGAACCAACCCGAGGTCTCGGGCGCGTAGGAGCCGCAGAGCACCACGTGGACGTTGTATCCATTGGTGTCATACATCTCCTGGAAAAGATCCATGCCATCGTCATAGAGCATCCAGGCCAGCATCTCGCCCGGCTCGGGGCCGAAGGGCACGGCCGCGAAGAGGCCGGCGGCCGGCATCTTGCCCTGCCAGTAGCCCGAGGTCGAATAGGCGGCGTCCACCGAGCCGTTCGAGACGGCGTCGAGCATTTCCAGCGACGGCACCAGCTCGCCCGGATCGAAGTGTTCGAATTCCACGTCTTCAGAGATCGCGTTGATCTTCTCGACGAAGTTGACGGCAGCGGTGCCGAGGATCGGCAGGTTCTTAGAATAGCCCGAGGTCATCTCGAGCAGTTCCTGCGCCGAGGCGGCACCCGCGAATGCGAAAGCAGCGGCCGAAACGGCCGTGAAGGTCTTGTTGATCATGGTACTCCTCCCTGTGTCGGCACCCCCTCCCAAGGGCACCGCCGGCACTTTAGGCCTGTCCGAAACGCTATCGAAGCCTCACGGCGCTGTGAATACCCAGTTCTGCGTAGAGGTCGCGCAAGAATATTGCTGACGCTACGGCACTTAGGGAAGATTGCTGCAGAGCAGACCACCTTCTTGCCGCGCCCGCCAAGCCGCTGGCGCAGGGACGAATTTGCGGTTCTCGCCGCTTCCCCAGCCAAACCCCCGGTATGGGCGCTTTTCATCGCTGTCCGCCTGCGCTATTCCCGCGCGAAACGGGGTCTCGGAGGTTGGCATGACCGAAGGTAAGAACGGCATCACCTATGCGGATGCAGGCGTGGATATCGATGCGGGCAACGCGCTGGTGGAGCGGATCAAACCGGCTGCCAAGCGGACCAGCCGCAGCGGGACGATGTCGGGGCTGGGCGGCTTCGGCGCGCTCTTCGACCTCAAGGGCGCGGGCTACGAGGATCCCATCCTCGTCGCGGCGACCGACGGCGTGGGCACCAAGCTGCGCATCGCGATCGACACCGGCCACGTCGACGGCGTGGGCATCGACCTTGTCGCCATGTGCGTCAACGATCTGGTCTGTCAGGGCGCCGAGCCGCTGTTCTTCCTCGATTATTTCGCAACCGGCAAGCTCGACACCGACAGCGCCGCGCGGGTGATCGAGGGCATCGCCGAGGGCTGCGTGCGCTCGGGCTGCGCGCTCATCGGCGGCGAGACCGCCGAGATGCCGGGCATGTATCCGGCGGGCGACTTCGACCTCGCGGGCTTTGCCGTCGGTGCCATGGAGCGCGGCAGCGATCTGCCCAAGGACGTGGCCGCAGGCGACGTGCTTCTCGGCCTCGCCTCGGACGGGGTGCACTCGAACGGCTATTCGCTGGTCCGCAAGCTGGTCGAGGTCTCGGGCCTTGGCTGGGACGCCGACTGCCCCTGGTCCGAAGGCTCGCTGGGCGAAGTGCTGCTGACGCCGACGCGTCTTTACGTGAAGCAGGCACTGGCGGCGGTCCGCGCCGGCGGCGTGCACGCGCTGGCCCATATCACCGGCGGCGGCCTGACCGAGAACCTGCCGCGCGTGCTGCCCGAGGGCTGCGGCGCGACCATCGACCTGACCTCCTGGGCGCTTCCGCCGGTCTTCAAGTGGATGGCCGAGGTGGGCGGCATCGAGGAGCGTGAGATGCTCAAGACCTTCAACTGCGGCATCGGCATGATCCTGTCGGTCTCGGCGGATCGCGCCGAGGCGCTGAAGGCGCTGCTCGAGGCTGAGGGCGAGACCGTCTACACCCTCGGCACCGTGACCGAAGGGCAGGGCGTGACCTACGAGGGCGCGCTGAAGTGAAACGCGTCGCGATCTTCATCTCGGGCGGCGGCTCCAACATGGTGACGCTGGCCGAGAGCATGACCGGAGATCACCCGGCCCGCCCGGTTCTGGTACTGTCGAACAACGCAAATGCCGGCGGACTGAAGAAGGCCGAAGCGATGGGCATCCCCACCGCCGTCGTCGATCACCGCCCGTTCAAGGGCGACCGCCCGGGTTTCGAGGCGGCGCTGCAGGCCGAGCTCGAGAAGGCGCAGCCCGACATCCTCTGCCTTGCGGGGTTCATGCGTGTGCTGACCGCGGGATTTGTCGAGCCGTGGAAGGGGCGGATGCTGAACATCCACCCCTCGCTGCTGCCGAAGTATCGCGGCCTGCACACCCATGCGCGGGCGCTGGAGGCGGGCGATACCGAGCACGGCTGCACCGTGCATGAGGTCACGCCCGAGCTGGACGACGGTCCGCTGCTGGGCCAGGCGCGGGTGCCGGTGCTGGCGGGCGACACGCCCGACACGCTGGCTGCGCGTGTCCTCGAGATGGAGCACAAGCTTTACCCGGCGGTGCTGCGGCGCTTCGCTGCGGACGACAAGACCCCGGTGCTGCTGGCCTAGTGCGAACGCTGGTGGCCGGCCGAATTGCCGTGCCAGTCGAGCGTCGCGGCGCTGCGCTCGGGCGCAGTGAGCGCGGGCAGGCCGAGCAGAACGACTAACGCGAGCGCTGCGATTATGGCACCGAATCCGCCGCTGATCGCGGGGCGACGGGTGTAGCTGTAGGCAAGGTCGAGCGACGTCATGGGAGGGCTCCTTGGGGGTATGCCGAAGGGGGCGAGTTGAAGTCTTCTGGGCTGCCCTCAAGATAGGTGCTGCGCGTCCTTCGCGAAAACGAATGATTGTCGGGTAGATCATCACGAGGCGTGATGGATTTACCCTCAAGAGGGCGGCTCGGTGACCGGCTTGCAACCCGGCCAATGCGAAAATGCGGCTCGCGCGCGCTTTCCGGCGCTGCCGCTTTGAACTTCACGCGCCGAAGGTGTAGGAGGCGCGATAACCAAGAGAAACAAGAACGGCCCGGTGCACGAATGAAGACATTGACCAAGACCGAAGAGCTCGCGGAATTCTGCGCCGAAGCCGCCAGCGCGCCCTATGTGACCGTGGACACCGAGTTCCTGCGCGAGCGCACCTATTATTCCAAGCTCTGCCTGATCCAGTTGGCGATCCCCGGCAAGGGCGAGGAGAACGCGGTTCTGGTCGATCCTCTGGTTGACGGGCTGTCGCTCGAGCCGCTGATGGAGCTCTTCCGCAATACCGCCGTGGTCAAGGTCTTCCACGCCGCGCGTCAGGATCTCGAGATCTTCTTCGTCGATCATGGCGTCATTCCCGAGCCGCTCTTCGACACGCAGGTCGCGGCCATGGTCTGCGGCTTCGGCGAGCAGGTCGGCTACGAGACGCTGGTCAAGCGCATCGCCAAGCAGCAACTCGACAAGAGCTCGCGGTTCACCGACTGGTCGCGCCGCCCGCTGACCGAGGCACAGAAAAAATACGCGGTGGCGGATGTCACCCATCTGCGGGTGATTTACGAGTTCCTCGCCGCCAAGCTCGAGGAAACCGGTCGCGCGCATTGGGTGGGCGAAGAGCTGGCCACGCTGACCGATCCCGAAACCTATATCACCCGCCCCGACGAGGCCTGGCTCCGCGTGCGCACCCGCTCGTCGAGCCCGCGGTTCCTTGCCATCGTGCGGGCGTTGGCGGCCTTCCGCGAGGACTATGCGCAGTCGCGCAACATCCCCCGCAACCGGGTGTTCAAGGATGACGCGCTGGCCGAGCTGGCCTCGACCAAGCCGGTCACCATGGAAGACCTCGGCCGCTCGCGCCTGCTGCTGCGCGAGGCCCGCAAGGGACCGATCGCCGACGGCATCCTTGCCGCGGTCAAGGCAGGGCAGGAGGCCCCCAAGGATGACCTGCCCAAGGTCGACGACAGCCGTGACCAGCTACAGGTCAACCCGGCACTGGCCGACCTGCTGCGGGTGCTGCTCAAGGCCAAGACCGAAAGCTCGGGCGTTGCCTCGAAGCTGATCGCCCCGGCGGCAGAGCTCGACGCGATCGCTGCGGGTCAGCGCGACGTGAAGGCGCTCAGCGGCTGGCGCCGCGAGGTGTTCGGTGAAGATGCGCTGCGGCTCTGCGACGGCAAGATTGCCCTCGCCGCAAAGGGCAAGGCGGTCGAGGTCATCGAGATCTGAGACGCCTTCGGGGAAAGAAAAAGCGCGCCGCAGACCTGCGGCGCGCTTTTTGTTTCCGGTGCGACATGTCGCCTCGAAGAGAGATACCCATCCCTCCGAGGGAATTTGCGTCAGCGGCTGACGCTTTGCGCGTTGCGCAGACCCTGGACGCGCAGCGCGCGGTAGGGGGCAAGCTCCTTGTCGCTCATCCATTTCGCCACCGTGACCGTGCGCGCGGCCTCGCTGGCCCCGGCTTCGCCGCGGACCTGCAGCGCCAGCAGCCGGAAGGCGAGGGTGCCGGTGTCCTCGGAGCCTTCGACCGGCACCAGGCGCACGTCGAACGGGCCGGGGAAATCTGCAAGACCCGTCACCCGCACGATGAAGCCGCCCGGCCGGCGCTCCAGAAGCAGGTCGGTGATCATGCCGACCGGCGTGCCCTTGTAGGCGTCTTCCTTGCTCGAGAAGAAGCTCGCGGCGGCAGAACGCTGCGGGATCAGAGGGTTGCTCGCGCCGGTTTCGGTGCTCACGGGCGCGCCCTCGTCCTGACCGACGCAGGCGCCGAGCAGGAGTGCCGAGATCATAAGAGCCGATACGGGTTTGAACATGGGTCGCGAAGCCTCTGCCTGTGGTGCTTTTCGGGTTAGCGTATCGGGCCAACATTGAAAAGCATGCATTGCCGGGTCTGGACCTTTGCGGTCTGCCCGCCTACTTCTCGGCACCGATCACAGCCGCGCCTGGTGCTTTCGAGCCGCGCGGCGCGGCAAGCAGGAGCACAGATGGCACAGGCAGGGTTCGAGGAGCTGGTCGAGGATTTCGAATTCCTAGAGGATTGGGAAGACCGCTACCGCACGGTGATCGAGCTGGGCAAGGCGATGGCCCCGCTGCCCGAGGCGCTGAAGGTCCCCGCCACCAAGGTCGAGGGATGCGCCTCGCAAGTCTGGCTGCACCTCACCTGGGAAGGTGGTCGGCTGCAGTTCGAGGGCGAGAGCGATGCGATGATCGTGCGCGGTCTCATCGCGGTGCTGCACCGGCTCTACGACGGGCTCACGCCCGGCGAGGTCGCGGCGATCGATGCCCGCGCCGAGCTCGGGAGGCTTGGCCTCAACGAGCATCTTTCCGCGCAGCGCTCCAACGGCTTGCGCGCGATGGTAGAGCGGATCCAGCAGCAGGCTGCCGCTGCGGTCTGAGCCCTTAGGGGCGGCCACCCGGACCGCAAAGCGCTATACATCCGTCCGCCTCTGGCTTAGAACGCCTTTTAACCGGAATGACTTGAACGGGCAGAACCAACATGTCTGAAGAATTCGAACTCGACACCGCCGATCTCCAGCGCCGCATGGATGGCGCCATGGCCAATCTGCGCACCGAATTTGCCTCGCTGCGGACCGGGCGCGCCTCGGCCTCGATGCTCGAGCCGGTGCAGGTCGATGCCTATGGCTCGATGACTCCGATCAACCAGGTCGGTACCGTCAACGTGCCCGAGCCGCGCATGGTCACCATCAACGTCTGGGACAAGGGTCTCGTCGGCAAGGTGGAAAAGGCGATCCGCGAGAGCGGCCTCGGCATCAACCCGCAGCTCAACGGCACGATCATCATGCTGCCGATCCCCGAGCTGAACGAGGAGCGCCGCCGCGATCTGACCAAGGTTGCCGGCCAATACGCCGAGCATGCCCGCGTTTCCATTCGTAACGTGCGCCGCGATGGCATGGACCAGATCAAGAAGGCAAAGGCCGACGGCCTGTCCGAGGACGACCAGAAGCTCTGGGAATCCGAGGTTCAGGACATGACCGACACCTACATCAAGAAGGTCGACGCCGCGCTGGAGACCAAGCAGGAAGAGATCATGCAGGTCTGAGGCGGAAACGCCCAAGCGAGGAGGGCCTATGCCCAAACCGATCCGAGACGGCAGCGGCCCGCGTCACGTGGCCATCATCATGGACGGCAACGGCCGATGGGCGACCCAACGGGGCCGCCCACGGCTGTTCGGCCACCATGCCGGTGCCAAGAGGGTCCGCGAGATCGTCCAGGCCTGCCCCGATGTCGGGGTCAAGTACCTGACGATCTTCGCCTTCTCGACCGAGAACTGGAAGCGCACCCAGACCGAGGTGGCGGGGCTCATGAGCCTCTTCCGTCGCTATATCCAGAAAGAGGCGCGCGCGCTTCACGCCGAGAACGTTCAGGTCCGCTTCATCGGCGACCGGGTGAAGCTCGACAAGAAGCTGGTGACCCTGATGGACGAGCTCGAGGCGCTGACCTCGGGATGTACCGGGGTCAACCTGACCATCGCCATCAACTACGGCGGCCGCGACGAGGTCGCCCGGGCGACCAAGCGGCTGGCACAGGATGTGGCCGCGGGCAAGCTCAGCCCCGAGGACGTCAACGAAGAGACCTTGCCAAAATATCTTGATACCTGCGTGCTGCCCGACCCCGACCTGGTGATCCGCACTTCAGGAGAGGCGCGCATCTCGAACTTCCTGCTCTGGCAGTCCGCTTATGCGGAATACGAGTTTGTCGATACGCTCTGGCCGGATTTCTGTGCCTCGGAGTTCTCGTCCCTGATCGGCGGCTACGGGCTGCGCGAGCGGCGCTACGGCGGGGTGAAGGCATGAGCTCGGCACGCTGGAGCGACCTCGGGCCGCGCATGGGCTCGGCGGCGGTGCTGATTGTCGTTGCGCTGATCTGCGTCTGGCTGGGCGGGATTTGGTGGCGGCTCGCCATCTCGCTGGCCTGCGGCGGCATGGTCTGGGAACTGGTCAACATGGTCGACACCAACCGCCGGAAGTCGGCCAAAGTGCTTGCCCTTGTCGCCGGCGTCTGCGCTCTGGCGTCGGTCTACCTGCCGCCGGCCTTCGCGCTGCCGCTGCTGCTGCTGCCCTCGATGGTCGGCCTTGGTCAGATGGAGCGGGGCGGGGTGACCTATGCGGTCTTCACCGCGATGATCATGCTCGCAGGCTACGGCATCATGTCGCTGCGCTCGGACTTCGGGCTCACCTGGATGCTGTGGATGGTGACGGTGGTCGTGGTGACCGACGTTGCTGGCTATTTCGCCGGCCGCGCCATCGGGGGCCCCAAGCTCTGGCCGCGCGTCAGCCCCAAGAAAACATGGTCCGGCTCTGCCGCGGGCTGGATCGGCGCGGGCATCGTCGGCGCGGTCTTCGCCGCGCTGTCGCGCGAGGCGGGCTTCGGGCTCGTCGGCGTCTCGATCGCCATCTCCATGGCCAGCCAGATCGGCGATATCGCCGAGAGCGCCATCAAGCGCCGCGCCGGGGTGAAGGACAGCTCGAGCCTGCTGCCGGGCCACGGCGGCCTGCTCGACCGTTTCGACGGCATGCTGGGCGCCGCGCTCTTCCTGCTCATCGCGGGGCAGATCGTCGACTTCCCGCCCGGGGTCGAATGAGACACGAGAAATGAGACGCATTTCCATTTTCGGCGCGACCGGATCGATTGGTCAGAACACGCTCGACCTTATCGCCCGTGATCCCGAAAGCTATCACGTCGTCGCGCTCACCGGTGGCAAGAACGTCGCACAACTTGCCAAGGACGCACGTAAATTCGGCGCCGAGCTGGCGGTAACGGCGGATCCCGCGCTGCTGCCCGAGCTGCGCGCGCGGCTGGCCGGATCGTCGGTCGAGGCAGCAGCAGGCCCCGAGGCCATTGTCGAAGCCGCCTCACGCCAGGCCGATTGGGTCATGTCGGCGATCGTCGGCGCGGCGGGTCTGGCGCCGGGGCTGCGGGCGCTCGAGAAGGGCGCGACACTGGCGCTGGCCAACAAGGAAAGCATGGTCTGCGCCGGCCCTCTGGTGCTGCACACCGCGCAGGCCCATGGCGGGCGCGTGCTGCCGGTGGACAGCGAGCATTCCGCGGTCTTCCAGGCGCTGATCGGCGAAGAGATGAGCCGCGTCGAGCGGGTAATCATCACCGCCTCGGGCGGCGCCTTCCGCGACTGGCCGGTGGAGAAGCTGGCCGAGGCGAGCCCCGAGCAAGCGGCGACCCATCCCAACTGGGACATGGGCCAGCGGATCACGATCGATTCCGCCTCTATGTTTAACAAGGCCCTGGAAGTCATAGAAACCAAGGAGTTTTTCGGGCTGGAACCCGAGAAAATCGAGGTCGTCGTCCATCCCGAGAGCATGATCCACGCGCTGGTCGGCTTCTGCGACGGGGCGTTGATGGCGCATCTCGGGCCGCCGGACATGCGCCATGCCATCGGCTTTGCGCTGCACCACCCGCAGCGCGCCGCGCTTCCGGTGGAGCGGCTCGACCTGGTGAAGCTCTCACAGCTGACCTTCCGCCCGGCCTGCGAGACGCGCTGGCCCGCGCTTCGGCTGGCGCGCGAGGTCATGGCGGCGGGCGGGCTCTCGGGCGCGGTGTTCAACGCCGCCAAGGAGCAGGCGCTCGACGATTTCATCGGCAAGCGGATCGGCTTTCAAGACATGGCGGGGATCGTCGAGCGGACGCTGGAGCATCTTTCGGCGGAGAGCGCAGTCACAAGCGCCGAGATCACCCTTGATAACGTCCTCGCCGCTGACCATCTCGCACGCAGGACCGCGCGCGAGCTGATGCTGCAGCACCACTGAAGCTGACCACCGCGCGCCGGTAAGACGGCCCGCCACGGGACAAGAAAAAACGAGTTGAAAGGGCAGGGCCTTTGGAGATCACCCAGCTGATTCCGCAATTCGGGGGCGTTATCTGGACGCTTCTGGCATTCGTCATCGCGCTGTCGGTGATCGTCGCGATCCACGAGTACGGGCATTACATCGTCGGCCGCTGGTCGGGGATCCATGCCGATGTCTTCTCGCTTGGCTTCGGCCCGGTGCTGATGAGCCGTGTCGACAAGCATGGCACCCGCTGGCAGATCGCCGCGCTGCCCTTCGGCGGCTACGTGAAGTTCAAGGGCGACGACACCGCCGCGAGCGGCACCGCCGACACCGCAGCCCTTGAGGCGATGACCGAAGAGGAGCGCCGCCAGACCATGACCGGCGCGCCGCTCTGGGCCCGCGCCGCCACCGTGGCCGCCGGACCGGTGTTCAACTTCGTGCTGACGATCGTCCTGTTCACCGGCATCTTCATGATGCAGGGACAGGTCTCCGAGCCGCTCACCGTGGGCGAGCTGCGCCCGATGCCGAGCGTGCAGGAACTGCAAGAGGGTGACGTGCTGCTGGAGATCGAGGGCATGCCGACGCCCTCCTTCGACGACGCCGAGGGCTTCGACAGTTTCCTCAAGAACCTGCCGCTGCAGAACTCGCTCACCTACACGGTCGAGCGCGATGGCGGCCGGCAAGAGGTCAGTGGCCCCTATGTCTACCCGGCGCTGGTCTCGCAGGTCGTGCCACGCTCTGCCGCCATCGAGGCGGGCATGGAGCAGGGCGACGTGATCATGGCGATCGACGGCGTGCCGATCTTTGCCTTCGACCAGCTTAAGCAGCGCGTGGAAAGCTCGGATGGGGCGACGCTGGGGCTTGAGGTCTGGCGCGATGGCGAGATCCTCGATCTTGCGCTTACCCCGAAGCGCACGGACGAGCCGCTGCCCGACGGCGGCTATCACACCGTCTACCGCATCGGCATCGTCGGCGGCATCTTCTTCGAGCCAGCGACAGAGACCGTTGGTCCGGTCGACGCGGTGAAGGGCGCCGTGAGCCGCACCTACAGCATCGCCGCCGGCTCGCTCTCGGGCCTGTGGCACATGATCGCCGGCAATATCTCCTCGTGCAATCTGTCGGGACCGATCGGCATCGCCGAGACCTCGGGCGCCATGGCCTCGCAGGGGGGGCAGAGCTTCCTGACCTTCATCGCGGTGCTCTCGACCGCCGTGGGGCTGCTGAACCTCTTCCCGGTGCCGGTGCTCGACGGCGGGCACCTGGTGTTCTTCGCCTACGAGGCGGTCACCGGCAAGCCGCCCTCGGAACGGGCGCTGCGCGCGCTGATGTCCGCCGGGCTGGTGTTGATCCTCGGCATGATGGTCTTTGCTCTGACCAACGACATCTTCTGCCCCTGATCTTTCCGGCCCTGGTCCCGGGGCGGAGAAGACGGACCCAAAGACAGTTGAAGGCCGGGCGGGGGTAATCCTCGACCCGGCCTTTTTGCCCTAAATCCGCCATGATGACCCTCTATCGAATGATCTGGGTATAGTTAACCGGGGGACGGAATGCAGACCTTCCAAAACGGCTATCGCGGGCTCGGCGTGCTGCTGGCGATCAACTGGGATCGGTTGTTCTTCGTCGCGGTGATCCTCGTCGCGTTGTATTTTGGCGCCTTCCTGGGAACTCTTTGACCCGTCGCAGTTTCGTCTTTTGACAAGAAGACCTCCACCCGCTACTCACAATAAAAAAATACTTTGGCGGAGTGGACAGCGAGCATGAGCATCGAGCAGAAGTCGGGCAGGCCCCGCGGCAAAAGTTACGCGCATCGCGCAGGCGTTTCGGCGCTTGCCCTATCGCTTGCGGCGGCGATGGCCTTCACCGCGCTGCCCGAGGCAGTGCAGGCGCAATCCTACGCATTCAGCAATGTCCGGATCGAAGGCAACGAACGCATCGAATCCGGCACCATCCTCAGCTACGCGGGCATCGCCCGGGGCGAGACGGTGAGCGCGGGCGAGTTGAACTCGGCCTATCAGCGCATCGTGGACTCCGGTCTTTTCGAGACCGTCGAGATCACGCCGCAGGGGAACACGCTGGTGATCGAGGTCACCGAATTCCCGACGGTCAACCAGATCGCCTTCGAGGGCAACCGCCGGCTCAAGGACGAGGATCTGGCTTCCATCGTCAAGACCCAGTCGCGCCGCGTCTACAGCCCGCGCCAGGCCGAGCAGGACGCCCAGCAGATCGCCAACGCCTACTTGCAGCAGGGCCGCATCGCGGCGCAGGTGACGCCGAAGCTGATCCGCCGTTCGAACAACCGCGTCGACCTCGTCTTCGAGATCTTCGAAGGCGGCGTGACCGAAATCGAGCGCATCGGCTTCGTCGGCAACCAGGCTTTCTCGGACGGGCGCCTGCGCCGGGTGATCCAGACCAAGCAGGCCGGCCTGCTGCGCGCGGTGATCCGCAGCGACACCTACATCGAGGACCGCGTGGCCTTCGATCGCCAGCTGCTGCAGGACTTCTACGCCTCGCGCGGTTACGTGGATTTCCGCGTCACCGGGATCAACTCGGAACTCTCCGAGGAACGTGACAGCTACTTCCTGACCTTCAACGTCGAGGAAGGGCAGAAGTTCAACTTCGGCCGCATCGGCGTGGCGAGCGAGCTGCCCGAGGTCGACGTGGCGAGCTTCCGCAATGCGATCAGCCTGCGGTCGGGCAAGGCCTATTCGCCCGCCGAGGTGGACAAGGAAATCATCCGGCTCGAGCGTCTCGCCACCAAGCAGGGGCTGAACTTCGTCCGCATCGATCCCCAGGTCACCCGCAACGACCGCGCGCAGACGCTGGACGTCACCTTCAACCTGACCCGCGGCCCGCGCATTTTCGTCGAGCGCATCGACATCGAGGGCAACACCACCACGCTCGACCAGGTGGTCCGCCGCGAGTTCGACACCGCCGAGGGCGATCCCTTCAACCCCCGCGCCATCCGCGAGGCGGCTGAACGCATTCGTGCGCTCGGCTATTTCTCGGATGCGCAGGTCGACGCCCGCGAAGGCTCGACGCCGCAGCAGGTCATTGTCGACGTGAACGTCACCGAGAAGCCCACCGGGTCGATCGGCTTCGGCGGCTCCTATTCGACGACCGACGGCCTCGGCGCCTCGATCTCCTTTGCCGAGCAGAACTTCCTCGGCCGGGGCCAGCGCCTGTCCTTCGGGATCAACACCGCGTCGACGAACCAGAGCTACACGTTCAACTTCGTCGAGCCCTACTTCCTGGGCCGCGATGTGTCCTTCGGCCTCGCGCTCAGCTATCGCGAGACGTCGTATGACAGCGCCGATTACGACACGGCAACAGGCCTCTTCCGCCCCAGCCTGACCTTCCCGATCTCGGACAACGGCCGTCTGGGCCTGCGCTACACCTACCGCTACACCGACATCATCGACTACGATGAGGATCAGGTCGGCAACGTCGTGATCTCGGAAGCCGAGGAAGACGCCCGCAACGATCACATGCTGGGCTACACCTTCAGCTATGACACCCGGCGCGAGGGTCTCGACCCCGATCGCGGCTACCTGTTGGAATTCGGCCAGGACTTCGGCGGGCTCGGCAGTGACACCAACTTCGTGCAGACCGACCTGCGCGCCGTGGCGCAAACGCTGGTCTGGAACGAGGAAATTACCCTGCGCGCCACCTTCCAGGCCGGGGCGATCAACTACATCGATGGCGACAGCCGCGTGACCGACCGCTACATGATGACCGAGAACATCATGCGCGGTTATGAATACGCCGGTATCGGCCCGCGCGAAGTCAACGACGACGAGGACATCGATTCCCCCCTGGGCGGCAACTACTACGCCGCGCTGCGCTTCGACGCCGAGTTCCCGCTCGGCCTGCCCGAGGAATACGGCATCAGCGGCGGCGTCTTCTACGACATCGGCTCGATCTGGGGCCTGTCCGACGACACGATCGCGAAAGCCGGGGACAACGAGATCCTCTACAGCGATTTCACCGCCCGCCAGTCGATCGGCTTCTCGGTGTTTTGGGACTCGGTACTCGGGCCGCTCCGCCTGAACTTCTCGACCCCGGTGGCGAAGGAAAAATATGACAACGAGCAGAACTTCAGCCTCTCGGTGTCGAGCACCTTCTGAGCTTGGGGCGCGCAGCTTGCTGCGCGCCGCCGCCCTCGGGCTCGGCCTTGCCGCAACGCCTGCCCTGGCGCAGGACGCCATGCGTCCGGGGATCGTGCAGAGCGAGATCCTTACAGTCGAAATCGACCGGCTCTACGCGGAAAGCGATTTCGGCAAAGAGGTCTCGAAGCTGCTCGAGGAGACCGGCACGGCCATCGCCGCCGAGAACCGTCGCATCGAGGCGGAGCTCACCGCCGAGGAAAAGTCCCTCACCGAGAAGCGCCGGACGATGGACGCCACTGCCTTCCGCAAGCTGGCCGACGCCTTCGACACCAAGGTGCAGGAGCTGCGCGACGCGCAGGACAGCAAGGCGCGCACCCTCGGCAATCTCTCGGAGGAACGTCGGCGCGCGTTCATCTCGCAAGCCGAGCCGGTTCTTGCCGACCTCATGCGCGATGCCGGCGCGAGCGTGATCCTCGACCAGCGCACGGTGTTCCTGTCGACCAATGCCATCGACATCACCGAAACAGCCATCTCGCGGATGAACGAGGTGCTGCCAAAACCCGATCCGCTGCCCGATCTGACCAGCACCCCGAACGCGCAGGTTCCCGTTTCACCGGACACCCCGCCCAAGCCCTGATCATGCGGCTCGCTGTTTCAGCCTGTTGCATCGCGTGACGTCGCCGCGCGCGCGCCGCTTGCCCCGAGCCGCCGGGATTGCTAGGGGAGAGGCGACTTTTTCCTTTTGAAAGGCCGACGATGACCGAGACGCTTCTCAGCGCTGACATCCAGCTGATCCAGCGCATCCTGCCGCATCGCTACCCGTTCCTGCTCGTTGACAAGGTCGTGGAGATCGACGGCACCAACTCGGCCGTGGGCATCAAGAACGTCACGATGAACGAACCGCACTTCCAGGGCCACTTCCCGGGCCTGCCGATCATGCCCGGCGTGACCATCGTCGAAGCCATGGCCCAGACGACCGCGGTCATGGTTGGGGCGGCACTTGATCTCGCCGACAAGGACCTCAAGGTCTATTTCATGGGCATCGACAAGTGCAAGTTCCGCCGCAAGGTGGTGCCGGGCGACGTGCTCAAGATGAAGGTCCGCACCCTGCGCGGCAAGCCGGGCGGCAAGGTCTGGAAGTTCGAGGGCGTGGCCGAGGTCGATGGCGAACTGGCCTGCGAGGCCGAGTTCACCGCGATGATGGACCTGCCGGCGTGACCGATGCCGTGATCCATCCCAGCGCCTATGTAGAGCCGGGCGCGCAGATCGGCGAGGGCTGCACGATCGGCCCGTTCTGCCATGTCGGGCCCGAGGTAGTGCTGGCGGCGAACGTCGAGCTGAAAAGCCACGTGGTGGTCACCGGCCGTACCGAGATCGGCGAAGACACCGTGATCTTTCCCTTTGCGGTGATCGGCGAGATCCCGCAGGACCTGAAGTTCCGCGGCGAGAAGACCAAGCTGGTCATCGGCAAGCGCAACCGCATCCGCGAGCATGTGACGATGAACTCGGGCACCGAGGGGGGGGGCGGCGTCACCCGCGTTGGCGACGACGGGCTGTTCATGGCCGGCTGCCACGTGGCGCATGACGCGCAGGTGGGGGACCGGGTGATCTTGGTGAACAACTCGGCGCTGGCCGGCCATTGCGTGATCGAGGACGACGTGATCGTCGGCGGGCTGTCGGGGGTGCACCAATGGGTGCGCATCGGGCGCGGTGCGATCATCGGCGCCGTGACCATGGTGACCAACGACGTGATCCCCTACGGGCTGGTACAGGCGCCGCGCGGCAAGCTCGACGGACTCAACCTTGTCGGCCTCAAGCGCCGGGGCGTGAGCCGCTCGGACATCACCGCGCTGCGCGCCGCCTTCCAGATGCTGGCGCAGGGCGAGGGCGCCTTTGCCGAACGCGCCAAGCGCCTCGGTGACGAGACCCAGAGCGAATATGTCCGCGAGATCGTCGACTTCATCCTCGGCGACAGCGACCGTCACTTCCTGACGCCGGGCTGATCCACGTGCTGGCTCTGATCGCAGGGCAGGGTGATCTGCCTCGGGCAGTGATCGAAGCCCTGCCCGAACCGGCGCTGGTCTGCGGCATGGAAAGCTCGCCGCCCGACCGGGTGGCGGCGGATCACCTGTTCCGGATCGAGAAGCTTGGCTCCTTCCTGCGCTGGCTCAAGGTACAGGGGGTGACCCGTGTATGCCTGTGCGGCGCGGTCGGCCGGCCCGAGATCAAGGCATCGCGCCTCGACGTGCCGACGCTGCTCTTGCTGCCGAAGATCCTGCGCGCTCTGAAGCGCGGCGACGATGGCGCGCTACGCATCGTCATCGGGCTGCTCGAGGACGCCGGGCTTGAGGTCGTGGGCGCGCATGAGGCCGCCCCGGCGCTGCTTCCGGCGACCGGTGTGCTGACGCAGGCGCAGCCCGGCACCGAGGCAGCAGCGATGGCGACGCTCGCCGATGCGGTGAGCCACCGTCAGGGGCTCGAGGATCTGGGCCAATGCTGCGTCATCTCGGGCGATCAGGTGGTTGCGCAGGAAGACGCGCGTGGCACCGATGCCATGCTGGGCGCGCTGCCGCCGGTACCGGGCGGCGTTTTCTACAAGGCGCCGAAGCCGGGGCAGGAGCGCCGCGCCGACCTGCCGGTGATCGGCCCCAACACCGCCGTCGGCGCGATCCGCGCCGGGCTCTCGGGCATCGTCATCGAGGCGCAGGGCGTCATGGTGCTCGACCGCGCGGCGGTCATCGAAATGCTGGATGCCGCAGGGCTCTTCCTGTGGGTACGGGAGCGGGACGCATGAAGGTCTTCATCATCGCGGGCGAGCCCTCGGGCGACAAGCTGGGCGGCGCGCTCATGCAGGGGCTGAAGGCGCAGGTTCCCGAGGTCTCCTTCGAGGGGATCGGCGGCGAGCGCATGCTCGAGGAAGGGCTGCAGAGCCTCTTTCCCATGGACGAGATCTCGATCATGGGCATCACCGAGATCCTGCGCAACTACGGCGCGCTCAAGGCCCGCATCCGCCAGACCGCCGAGGCGGTGGTGGCCGCCAAGCCCGACGTGCTGATCACCGTCGACCTGCCGGAATTCTCGCTTCGCGTGGCCAAGCTGGTCAAAGAGAAATCCGACATCCGCACCGTGCACTACGTGGCCCCCACGGTCTGGGCCTGGCGCCCCGGCCGCGCGGCGAAGATGGCGCGGCACATCGACCAGGTTCTGGCGCTGCTGCCTTTCGAGCCACCCTACATGCAGGCCGCGGGCATGCGCTGCGATTTCGTGGGTCACCCCGTGGTCACCGACCCGCAGGCGAGCCAGCCCGAGGCGGCCGAGTTCCGCCTCCGCCACGGCATCGGCGATGCGCCGCTCTGCCTGATCCTGCCCGGCTCGCGCCGCTCCGAGGTCTCGCGCCTCGGCGCGGTGTTCGGCGAGGCTCTGGCGCACCTCAAGCGGCAGCGGCCCGAACTGCGATACGTGCTGCCCATGGCCGCACCGGTGGCAGAGCTCGTGAAGGAGACGGTGAAGGGCTGGCCGGTCGATCCGATCCTGCTCGATCCGCGCGACGAGGGCGAGGCAGGCAAGGCCGAGAAACGCGCCGCCTTTGCCGCCGCCGACGTGGCGCTGGCCGCGTCGGGCACGGTGGCGCTCGAGTTGGCCGCCGCCGGCACGCCCATGGTCATCGCCTATGACATGGGCTGGCTTTCGCGGCAGATCATCGGCCGGCTGATGCTGGTGGATTCGGTGAACCTGGTGAACCTTGTGACCGACAGCCGCACCGTGCCCGAATTTATCGGCGACGACTGCCGGCCCGGGCCCATTGCCGACGCGATCCTCCGCGTGCTCGACGCGCCGCAGGAGCAGACGCGGGCGATGCACCAGACCATGGAGCTTCTCGGAAAGGGCGGCGACGCGCCTGGACTGCGCGCCGCCGAGGCGGTGCTCGCCGGGCTGCGCGAGGGCTGATCCCGGCGCCGCGCGACCCGCGCTGCAGACATGAAAAAGCCCCGGCGCCTTGCGGCCCGGGGCTTTTCGTTTTCCGCACCGCAGCGCTTACTGGCGCAGCGCGCTGGTCTCTTCGTAGCCCGCGGTGAACCCCGAGAGCGACATGTCGAGCGTCACCTTCTGATCCGGCGCCAGCGCCGGGACGATGGTGATCTGCGCGCCCTTGCCCGCCTTGAAGCGGTTCACGTCTTCCTCGGTGAAGCCGACGCGGGCGTAGCAGCCCACGGGGGTGCAGAAGGAGAAGTCGTAGCGCTTGGCCTGGCCGCCGTCGACCGAGATGGTCAGCTTCTGGGTCAGCAGCGTCTCCAGCGGCACGACGAAGGTGCCCCCGGCCGCGACCTGGCCGCCGTTGGCAACCCGGAACAGGCTCACCTCGGCGACATTGTTGCCGTCGCTGTCCTGCAGCAACTGGTACATCTGGCAGGGATCCTCGGCATCGCTGCCCTCGGGCGCGCGCAGGCACTGCAGTTCCCAGGAGCCATGCGTGGCCTTGACGTAGGTCTCGGGCTGCTGCCCGGGCGCGCCGGGCGTCTCGGCGTTTGCGTCCTCGCCCAGCGAGAGACCGCCGGCGGCGACGGTGCCTTCGGCCTGGTCTGCTGCGGGAGCGTCGTTTGTTTGGGCGGCGTCCTGCGCATAGGCCGGCATGGTTGCCAGGGCCGCAGCGAGCGGCAGCAGGCGCAGGATGTGGAGAGGTCTGATCATGGGTCCCCCTGAAACGGTCATTCTTGCCTCATTGCCCGCTTAGCATGCACACCAAGCGGTGTCAGTCCGGAAATGGGAAGCATCACGGGAACGGCAATAAAGCGCGGAAACCATTCATCAAAAAGAGAAAAGGGACCCTGCGGTCCCCTTTCCCTTGCTCCCTGTCGGACCGGCCGACTTTGTCATTGCCGAGACGCTACGAAACTCTTTCCCAACGGTCAACAGGCTTTGCAACGGCAGGGCTTCACTTTTGCACAAAAGGCCGCGCCCGTTGCAAGGGCGCGGCAAGTCAGACAGGGAGGAAGTTCGCCCGAGGCAGGAGAGGACATGTTGCCCCGGACGAATTTCATACTGGCGCCAAAGAGTTAAGATTGTATGCTCGGGTCCGGACGGCAGCGGAGGCAGGCCATGACGGATGATGTTTTTGTAGGCGGTGGCGGCGAAGCCTATTCGGAAAAACAGTATCTTGGGCTGAAGTATGGCAACCGCCACGGGCTGATCGCCGGCGCCACGGGCACCGGCAAGACGGTCACATTGCAGATCCTCGCCGAGGGGTTTTCGGCGGCGGGGGTGCCGGTTTTCCTGTCGGACGTGAAGGGTGATCTGTCGGGGCTCGCGCGGGCTGGCTCGGAGACCGCCAGCCTGCATGCACCCTTCATGGAGCGCAACGCCAAGATCGGCTTCGATACGTTCACCTATACCGGATTCCCGGTGGTCTTCTGGGATCTCTTCGGCGCCAAGGGCCACCCGGTGCGCACCACCGTGGCCGAGATGGGCCCGCTGTTGCTGGCCCGGCTCTTGGAGTTGACCGAGGCGCAGGAGGGCATTCTCAACATCGCCTTCCGGCTGTCGGACGAGCAGGGGCTGCCGCTGCTCGATCTCAAGGACCTGCAGGCGCTGCTGGTCTGGGTCGGGCAGAACGCCAAGGAGCTCAGCCTGCGCTACGGCAATATTTCCACCGCCTCCGTGGGGGCGATCCAACGGCGGCTTCTGGTGCTCGAGAACCAGGGCGGGGCGCGCTTCTTCGGTGAGCCGGCGCTGGAGCTGTCGGACCTGATGAGCTGCGCGCCGGACGGGCGCGGCCATGTGAACATCCTCGCCGCCGACGCGCTGATGGGGGCGCCGCGGCTCTATGCGACCTTCCTGCTGTGGTTGCTGTCGGAGCTTTTCGAGGAATTGCCCGAGGTCGGCGATCCCGAGAAGCCCAAGCTGGTGTTCTTCTTCGACGAGGCGCATCTTTTGTTCGACGACGCGCCCAAGGCGCTGGTCGACAAGGTCGAACAGGTGGCGCGGCTGGTGAGGTCCAAAGGCGTCGGCGTGTACTTCGTGACGCAGAACCCCGACGACATTCCCGAGGACATCCTCGGCCAGCTCGGAAACCGCGTGCAGCATGCGCTGCGCGCCTTCACCGCGCGCGACCGCAAGGCGCTGAGACAGGCTGCCGAGACCTACCGCGAGAACCCGGCCTTCGACACGGAGACCGCGATCCGCGAGGTCGGGACAGGCGAGGCGGTGACCTCCTTCCTTCAAAAGAAGGGCGTGCCGGGCATGGTGCAGCGCACATTGGTGCGCCCGCCGGGCTCGCGGCTCGGTCCGATCACCGACGCAGAGCGGACCGAGGTCATGGATGCCTCGCCGCTGAAGGGCAAATACGACACCCCGGTGGACCGCGAATCCGCCCACGAGATCCTGCAGGCCCGCGCCGCCGCAGCAGCAACTGCTGCAGAAGAGGCCGACAGGGCCGTGGACACGGTCGAGACCGAGATCCGAGACTACAACCGCGCCCGCCGGTACGACCCCACGCCCCGCGCGCAGCCCCGCAAGAGCAGCGCTCCCACCTCGCGCAGCACGCGCTACAGCGCGCCGGACAGCCTCGGCGAGGCGCTGGGGCAAGCGGTGCTGAAGGAACTCTCGGGGACCACCGGCAAGCGTCTGGTGAGAGGCATTCTCGGCAGCCTCTTCAAGGCGCGCTGAGGCCGCCGCGCATGGGCATCGGCACGCAAATCCTGATGGGGAGCGGGCTGCTCTTCCTCTGCGCCGGGGTCCAACTCTGGATCATCGCGCGCGTCGCGCCGGCACTGCTCTCGGCGATCGCGCGGATCGAGGACAAGACCGGGCCCTTGCGGCTCTTCGGGCTGATCTGCATCGCCTTCGGTGCCATGGTGCTCGCCCATACGCTGCAGATCTGGCTCTGGGCTGCGAGCTTTCGCTACTTCGGGGCCTTCGAGACGCTGCCCGAGGCCTTCTACTTCGCCGTGGTGAGCTACACGACCTTGGGATACGGAGACATCACGCTGGGCGAAGGATTGCGGATCTACGGCAGCTTTGCCGCGATCACGGGACTTCTGACCTTTGGGGTGAGCACCGCCTTCCTGCTGGCGGTGCTGACGCGGATCCGCCCGATGCTGGGCGACGAGCGCTGAGCTAAACTGCCGGCACAGGGCGCCGATCCGGGGGCCGTTCCAGGGCGATGCCCCCGGGCCCCCGGGATATTTGCTCCGAGTAAAATGCGCCCGCCGCGCGCGGCAGCGGGGCCGGGCGGCTGGTCAGAACCAGCTGTCGACGGTGCGCGAAGCGCGCGAAACGTCCTGGCCGAAGCCATCGACGGTGCCGCAGGCGGCAAGCGGGGCGGCCAGGAGGGCGAGAAGGAAGAGGCGTTTCATACTGTCTGCTCGTCGTTTGTTGGTCTTGTCGGTCGTCTTGGTCTGGCGGGGCAGACCTCAGTTCTGCTCTTCCCACCACCAGGCGTTGGGCTGCCAGTCGATCCAGTCTCC
This sequence comes from Salipiger sp. PrR003, assembly GCF_010500785.1. Classification (NCBI taxonomy): domain Bacteria; kingdom Pseudomonadati; phylum Pseudomonadota; class Alphaproteobacteria; order Rhodobacterales; family Roseobacteraceae; genus Salipiger; species Salipiger sp. PrR003. The sequence continues at coordinate 8,963 of NZ_JAAGOV010000054.1, read as the reverse complement.
GTAGACCGGAGTCGGCTCGGCGTAGGTCAGCTCCTTGGCGTGGGCGATCCAGCTCTGATTCCACTCGTAGGTGGGGATGACATATCGGCCAGCGGTGAGCACCCGGTCAAGCGCATGGGTGGCGGCGAGAAACTCTTCGCGGCTGGTGGCGGTCAACAAGTCCTCGATCAGCGCGTCCACCGCCGGGCTCTTGATGCCCATCAGGTTGCGCGAGCCTTCCTGGTCGGCGGCCGCGCTGCCCCAGTAGAGCCGCTGTTCGTTGCCCGGCGAGAGCGAGATGCCACGGCGGAACCAGGTCATGTCGAAATCGAAAGAGGCGCTGCGCGCGTTGAACTGGGCGGAGTCGACCGTGTCGACGCGCACCTTGATGCCGAGGCGCTGCAGCGCCTGCACGTAGATGTCGATCATAGAGCCGGCCTCGGTCTCGCCCTGCGGCAGCACGATGTCGAACTGGAAGGGCTGGCCCTGCGGGTCCATCATCACCCCGTCCTGCACCGTGTAGCCGGCCTCCTGCATCAGATCCATCGCCTTGCGCAGCCCGGCGCGGTTGCGGGCCGAGCCGTCGCCCTGCGGCAGCTGGTAGCCTTCGAGCGTGCCGGGAACCAGGCTTTCGGCGAATGGCTCCAGCAGGTCCTTGACCCGGCCGGACGCCGGGCCGTGGTCCATCGCCAGCTCGGAGTTGGAGAAATAAGAGGTGATGCGCGGCTGTCGCCCGCCGGTCAGCGTTTCGTTGATGTACTCGAAGTTGAACAGCTGGATCATCGCCTCGCGCACGCGCCAGTCGTCAAAACCGGGCCGGCGGGTGTTCATCACGAAGCCAGTCATCCCCGAGGGGCGGCCATGCGGGACAACGGATTTGACCACCTCGCCGGACTGCACGGCGGGGAAATCGTACTGTGTCTCCCACTTTTCCGAATTGAGCTCGCGGTTGGAGTTCAGCAGCCCCGCCTTGAAGGCCTCGAACATGGCGGTGCCATCGCCGAAGAACTCCATGCGCACCTCGTCGAGGTTGGCCTGGCCCTTCATGAAGGGCACGTCTTTGCCCCAGTAATCGGGGTTGCGCTTGAGCGAGACGTAGCGGCCTGCCTCGAAGCTGTCGATGACATAGGGCGCGGTGGTTATGGGCACCACGTCGAGGCCGGAGGCGGCAAAATCCTTGCCTTCCCACTGCGCCTTCTTGAGGATCGGACGCATGCCGACGATCAGCGCAAGTTCGCGGTCCTGCACGTTGAAGGTGAAGCGCAGGCTGTGCTCGCCGGTCTTCTCGATGCTCTCGATGCGGCTATAGGTGCCCTGGTAGCGCGGGTGGCCTTCGGTGCCGAGGGTGTTGAAGCTCCAGATCACGTCCTCGACGGTGACCGGCGAGCCATCGGAGAATTTCGCCTCGGGGCGCAGGGTAAATTCGACCCAGTCGCGCTCGGGCGAGGTCTCGACCGTTTCGCAGATCAGGCAGTAAAGCGTGAAGGGCTCGTCCCAGCTGCGACCCATGAGAGATTCATAGGCCAGAAAGCGCAGCTGCCAGGGCACCGAGCCCTTGAGGATATGCGGGTTGAGGCTGTCAAAACTGCCGACTTCGCCGGTGACGATGCGGCCGCCCTTGGGCGCTTCCGGGTTCACGTAGGGCAGATGATCGAAATCCGCGGGCAGGGCGGGCTCGCCGTACATGGCGATGCCATGCATCGGCTCCGCGCTTGCGGCGAATCCCGAAAATAGGGCCAGCGCGGTGAGCGCGGGCCGGATGGGAGAAAATCTGAAATGAATGGCGGCCATTGTCGAAATCGTCCTGCTCTGCCCTTGTTTTCTTGGTTTTCGACCCTATCGGGGCTTTTACGTCTTTTCAAACTTTTAGGTTGGACTCCGGCAGCAAAGCGCGTATAAAGAGGTCACTGCTCGATAGGTTTCTTGCCTGTATGAAACCTGCCTCAATGACTGAACGCCGGCCTCGTGCCGGCGTTTTTTTTGGTTTTTTCGCGCTCTTCCGGAAAGACCCTGCCATCCGGCGACGCCAAATTCCACGAATCCGACCTGCCGAGTTTGGCGTACGCGTGGCCGCTGTGCGTCGGCATCGCTGTTGAAGATTTGGACGTATGCGCCGGTGTGCGACGGTGCGCCGAGCCTTACAGGGCAGGGCCCGGCTTGCCTAGGGGGGCAGGCCGGGTTCCCGCCTACGAATCCGTGATGACGTTGCGAACACGGGCTTGCAGCTTCGCGCCGGATGACCGAGCAATGCGGAGGAGCGGAACCGGGAGGCATGTCCATCCCGTTCCCCATGCAGGCGGCGAGCCATGTCGGTGCCGCAAGACACGAGGAGTTTTCGCATGTCACTCAAGGGCAAGACGGCAGTCGTCACCGGATCGAACTCGGGCATCGGGCTCGGCGTCGCGCGCGAACTGGCGCGGGCCGGGGCATCGGTGGTGCTGAACTCGTTCACCGACCGGGACGAGGATCACCAATTGGCCGCGGACATGGCCAAGGAGTTCGGCGTCGAGGTGCGCTACATCAAGGCCGACATGTCCAAGGGCGACGAATGCCGGGCGCTGATCGACCAAGCCGGGGCCTGCGACATCCTGGTGAACAACGCCGGGATCCAGCACGTCTCGCCGATCGACGAATTCCCGATCGAGAAGTGGGATGCGATCATCGCGATCAATCTGAACTCGGCCTTCCACACCACCGCCGCAGCGCTGCCGATGATGCGCAAGGCGGGCTGGGGCCGGGTGATCAATGTTGCCTCGGCGCACGGGCTGACCGCTTCGCCGTTCAAGGCGGCCTATGTGGCGGCCAAGCATGGCATCGTCGGCATGACCAAGACCGTCGCGCTGGAAACGGCGCGCGAAGACATCACCTGCAACGCGATCTGCCCGGGCTACGTGAAGACCCCGCTGGTCGAGGCGCAGATCCCCGACACAGCCGCCAAGTACGACATGAGCGAAGAAGAGGTGATCGAGAAGGTCATCCTCGAGCGCCAGCCGTCGAAGGAATTCGCCACCACCGAGCAGATCGGCGGCACGGCGGTGTTCCTCTGCTCTGATTTTGCGGCGCAGATCACCGGCACGACGATCTCGGTCGACGGTGGCTGGACCGCGCTCTGATCGGGCGCTGAGATTGCGGGCGGGGACACTTCGGCGTGAGCCGGGCGTTCCCGCCCAAGCGCGCCATTGATCAGGCACCCATGTGAACATATCATGAACACATGGCAAGAATGACCCTCGATCAGAAGCTCGCGATTCTTTCCGACGCGGCGAAATACGATGCGTCCTGCGCCTCGAGCGGGGGGCAGAAGCGCGACTCCCGAGATGGCAAGGGGATCGGTTCGACCACCGGTTCGGGCATCTGCCACGCCTATGCGCCGGACGGCCGCTGCATCAGCCTTCTCAAGATACTGATGACCAACTTCTGCATCTACGACTGCGCCTATTGCGTGAACCGGGTCAGCAGCAATGTGACCCGCGCGCGGTTCACCCCCGAAGAGGTCGTGACGCTGACGCTGGAATTCTACCGCCGCAACTACATCGAGGGGCTGTTCCTGTCGTCGGGCATCATCCGCAGCCCGGACGAGACCATGTCGGACATGGTGCGCATCGCACGGATGCTGCGGACCGAGCACCATTTTCGCGGCTATATCCACCTCAAGACCATCCCCGACGCCGCGCCCGAACTGATCGAAGAGGCGGGGCTCTACGCCGACCGGCTGTCGATCAACGTCGAGCTGCCCACCGACCGCGCGGTCAAGGATTATGCCCCCGAGAAGGATCCGGCACAGATCCGCCGCGCCATGGCCGATGTGCGGCTGAAACGCGAGGCGGGCAAGGAGCGCAGCTTCAGTGGCAAGCGCCCGCCGCGCTTTGCCCCCGCCGGGCAGTCGACGCAGATGATCGTCGGCGCCGATGGGGCGGACGACACGACGATCCTGCGAACCTCGACCCGGCTTTATTCGGGCTACAAGCTGCGCCGCGTCTACTATTCGGCCTTTTCACCGATCCCCGATGCCTCGGCCGCGCTGCCGCTGATCAAGCCCCCGCTGATGCGCGAGCACCGGCTTTATCAGGCCGACTGGCTGCTGCGTTTCTATGGTTTCGACGTCGAGGAAATCGCCTCTGCCACGAGGGGTGGTCACCTTGACCTCGAGGTCGACCCCAAGCTCGCCTGGGCGCTGGCAAACCGGCATCTCTTTCCGCTCGACGTGAACTTGGCCGAGCGCGAGATGCTTCTGCGGGTGCCGGGGCTCGGGACCAAGACCGTGGCGCGGATCCTGACCACCCGGCGTCATCGCACGCTGCGCTATGACGATCTGCGGCGGATGGGCGCCAGCCTCAAGCAGGCCAAGCCCTTCATCACCCTGCTTGACTGGCGCCCGCGCGCGCTGAGCGATGCCGCCGATCTGCGCGCCCGCTTCGCGCCGCCGCCTGAACAGCTCTCGCTCTTCTGATGCGCCGCGTCGCGTTGCCCGAGATCGGCACCTTCGAGGCCTGGCGGGATGAGGCGCGGGCGCTTCTGGGGGCAGGGGTGCGGCCCGAGGATCTGCTCTGGCAGCGCGGGCAGGGCGCGGAGGACCTCTTTGCCACCGACCTGCCAAAGATTGCCGGCGGGCCGGTCACCGTGCCGCGCGGCTTTGTCGAGCTGGCACGGCTTGCCGTCTGCCACAGCGACCCCGAACGCTTTGCCCGGCTCTATGCACTGCTCTGGTCGCTCCGGGACGACAGGCGTTTGCTCGAAGACCGGGGCGATCCGCGCGTCGCCAAGCTCACCCGCATGGCCAAGGACGTCAGCCGCGACCGGCACAAGATGACCGCCTTCGTCCGCTTCCGCGAGCTGGAGGTGCCAGGGGCGAACCGTCGCAGGTTCGCCGCCTGGTTCGAGCCGACCCACCACATCGTCGAGCTGACCGCGCCATTCTTCGTCAAGCGTTTCGGAGATATGGACTGGGCGATCTTTACCCCGGACCTGTCGGCGCATTTCGAGGGGGGCGCGCTTCGGTTCGCGCCGGGAGCGCCCAGACCCGAGCTGCCGCAGGACGCGACCGAGGATCTCTGGCGCACCTATTTCCGCAATATCTTCAACCCGGCAAGGCTGAAACCCAAGGCGATGCAGGCCGAGATGCCGAAGAAATACTGGCACAACATGCCCGAGACGCAGCTCATCCCTGAGTTGATCGCCACCGCCGAGGCCCGCGCGCGGCAGATGGCCGAGGCGGCACCGACGCTTGCTCCCGCCCGTGCCGGAAAGATCAGCGCGCGCCTGCGCCTGCCCACCACCGAGGTAACAGAGGAAGTCGGCGATCTGCACGCGGCCCTCTCGGCCTGCCGGCGCTGTCCGCTGTGGCAGGACGCGACACAGCCGGTGCCGGGCGAAGGGCCCCCGGATGCGCCACTGATGATCGTCGGCGAACAGCCCGGAGATCGCGAGGATCTGGAAGGGCGCCCCTTTGTCGGCCCGGCCGGTCAGCTCTTCGACAGCATCGCACAGCGTGCCGGACTTGACCGGCGCAGGGCCTATGTCACCAATGCGGTCAAGCACTTCAAGTTCACCCCGCGCGGCAAGCGGCGGCTTCACCAGGCGCCGAACAGCGGCGAGATCCAGCAATGCCGCTGGTGGCTTGATCTCGAGCGGAGCCGGGTGAAGCCGAAGCTGATCCTCGCTCTGGGCGCGACGGCAGTGGAGAGCCTGACCGGAGACCGCCGAGCCCTGATGGCCCGGCGCGGCGGTCTCGAACGCACCGAGGATGGCACCCCGGTGCTGGTCACGCTGCATCCGTCCTATCTTTTGCGCGTGCCCGCCGCAGAGCGCGCGGCGGCGGAGGCGCTCTTCGAGGCTGACCTGAGACTTGCGGTGCGGGAACTGGCTGCCTTGGCGGAGCAGCCGGACCGCTGAGTCAGCTGGCGCGGCGCACCGGTTCGACCTTCGGCTTTTCGCCCGGCTTTTCCGGCGGATAGACGAGCCCGGCCGAGATCACCAGCTTGGCGGCATCCTCGATGCTCATCTCCAGTTCCACCACATCCTCGGCGGGGAAGTAGAGCAAGAAGCCCGAGGTCGGGTTGGGCGTGGTCGGCACGAAGACCGAAACCAGGTCTCCCATAGCGTCGGCGCGGGCGAGGATCTCACCCTTGGCCCGGGTCGAGATGAAGCCGATCGCCCAGATACCCTTGCGCGGGTACTGCACGAGGCAGGCCTTTTCGAAGTTGCTCTCGGTCTGGGCGAAAACCGTTTCGGCGATCTGTTTGATTCCAGAATAGATCGAGCGCACCACAGGGGTGCGGTCCACCAGCGTTTCGGCAAAGCGGATCATCGAACGGCCGATCAGCCCCTTGGCGACCCAGCCGACGAGGATGGTGAAGACAAGAAAGAAGATCACGCCCACGCCGCGCAGGTTGATCCCGATGTACTCCTCGGGATTGAAGCGCTGCGGCACCAGCGGCAGCACGAAGCCGTCGACCCAGCCGAACAGGGTCCAGATCAGCCAGATGGTCAGGCCAACCGGGGCGATCACCACCAGCCCGGTCAGGAAGCTCGCCCTGAGGCTCGCGAAGATGCCGGGGCGGCGGGGCTTGTCGTCGAAGGGCGTGTTCATTCTTGTTCCGGAGACAGAGGTGTTCCGAAACAAACTAGGGGCTCGCGCGCCGCTTCACAATGGGCGCGCGAGACTGTGATCCGCGCTGTGGTTTACGCGGCGGGCAGGGCGCTCATTTCCGCCGCGATGGCCGCGCCGAGACGGGCGTTGTTCAGCACCAGCTCGATGTTGCTTTCGAGCGAGCGGCCCTCGGTCAGCTCGAAGATGCGCTGGAGAAGATACGGCGTGACCGCCTTGCCGTGGATGCCATGCGCGGTCGCGTCTTCCATGGCCCGGGCGATGATCGGCATCATCGTCTCGCGCGGGATCTCGGCGCTTTCGGGGATCGGGTTGGCCACGAGCTGGCCGCCGGGCAGGCCGAGGGCGCCGCGCATCCGGTGCGCCTCGGCGATCTGCTTTGCGGTGTCGAGCCGCAGCGGCGCGGCGATCCCGGCCTCGCGCGACCAGAAGGCCGGCAGTTGGTCCTGCCCGAAGGCGATCACCGGAACGCCAAGGGTTTCGAGCACCTCCATGGTCTTCGACAGGTCAAGGATGGCCTTCGCGCCGGCGGCGATCACGGTCACCTGGGTCTGCGCCAGCTCCTGCAGGTCGGCAGAGATGTCGAAGCTCTGCTCGGCGCCGCGGTGCACGCCGCCGATGCCGCCGGTGGCAAAGACTTCGATGCCCGCCAGCCGCGCCGCGATCATCGTCGCCGCCACGGTGGTCGCGCCCGTGCCGCCCCGCGCCATGCACACAGCCATGTCGGCGCGCGAGAGCTTTGCCGCGTGCTTGGTCTGCGCCAGCGCCTCGAGCTGCGCGTCGTCGAGACCGACGCAGAGCTTGCCGCCTAGCACCGCGATGGTCGCCGGGGTGGCGCCGCCGTCGCGGATCGTCCGCTCGACCTTGCGCGCCATCTCGAGGTTCTGCGGCCAAGGCATGCCATGGGTGATAATGGTCGATTCCAGCGCCACCACGGGCGCGCCCTTGGCAAGCGCGTCGGCGACAGGGGCGGAAAGATGCACGAGGGTCATGAAGTCACGTCTCCGGATACGTAGGTTGCGGCGGCCGCCAGCGCTTCGTCCAGCGCGGTGGCACGGTCGGCGCCGCGCAGTTCGGCGGCGATATGCGCCGCCATGAAAGTGTCGCCCGCACCGGTCACCCGGGTGACCAGCACCTCGGGCGGGCATTCCGAAATCACCCCCTCGGCGGAGGCATCGGACGCGGGCTGGCCGCCATTGGTCACCAGCGCTCGTGCGGCACCGCGGGCAACGAGCGCCGACGCGGCCTCGGCGGAGTCGCCGAAACTCTGCATGCAAAGCAGCCCGGCTTCCTCGAGGTTCACATAGAGAACCCCGCGACCCGCGCGCAGGAAGGGGGTCAGCCGTTCGGCCTTGCCGGGGCTCGCCGGCGCGATGCGCAGGTCCGCGGCGGCAAAGGCGGGCAGGCGGAGGATCTCTTCCAGCAGGCCCAGCGTCAGGTTGCCGTCGAGCGCCACCGGCCCGGCCCAGGGCGCCTCGGCGCTGCCGAGCGGGCCGTCGATCAGCGGCGACAGGATACGGGCGCCGGATTGCTCGAGCGAATGGGCGTCGGCGATCGCCGCGATCAACCCGTTCGCGCCTTCAACCGCCATATACATGTCGGTCGGCAAGTCCTCGGAACGATAAAGATATTCCGTGACGCAGCCGAGCCGCTCGCAGGCGTCCACCAGCTCGTGACCATTGGGATCCTGCCCAACGGCGCTCAACAGGCCCGGGGTCAGCCCGAAGCGGGTGAGAGTCATCGCGATGTTCATCGCCACACCTCCCGGCAGGCGAATGATGCGCCCGGGCACGTCGGAGCCCTGGCGCATATGACTGGCAGAGCGGCCGATCACATCCCAGAGGACGGAGCCGATGCAGAGGATATCCGGAGTGCTGCTCATGCTGTCCTTGTGACCGAGCCTCCGGGCCGGGGCAAGAGGATTGATGCAGCGCCGCCCGGTGGTTACGCCATCGGCGAAAATGCGCAAGGCAACGGTGCGGCAAGGAAGAGAGGAAAGGACCAAGCGAAGATGCAGGCTGGACCATGTCCTGCAAAGCGCGGCCACGCCAGACGTATGGCGGATCGGGGAAACCGCGCTCGCGGACCTGTCCCAAGGGCAGATTTTCGCGAAGACACAGTGGCTTTCGCTCGATACTTGGACGCGCGGCCAGATCGCTCCCGCGCCAATGCCTCCGCCGGCGTCGAGTTGGCCGACGTCATGCGAAACGGCAGTTTCGGCGAGGACAACGCCTCAGCGCACCCGATTTGGAAGATCGGAGAGCGCGCCGAGAGCATGGCGGTGGGTTGGCAAACCAACGTGTGAACTCACGCCGAAGCGCAAAGCCTGATTTCCTATTCTATGTCAGTCTGTTCCGGATATCCACGAGCTTAGCCT